>JAHEOA010000210.1 GCA_018609825.1 Candidatus Bipolaricaulota bacterium
GGCATTGCGCTCGACCTATCCGGCGGCAAGATGTACTGGACCGATGACTTCGCGGACAAGATCCAACGGGCAAACCTGGACGGATCCGGCGTCGAGGACCTCGTCACCGGGTTGGATAGTCCCCAGGGCATTGCGCTCGACCTATCCGGCGGCAAGATGTACTGGACCGATGACTTCGCGGACAAGATCCAACGGGCAAACCTGGATGGATCCGGCGTCGAGGACCTCGTCACCGGGTTGGATGATCCCCATGGCATTGCGCTCGACCTATCCGGCGGCAAGATGTACTGGACCGATGACTTCGCGGACAAGATCCAACGGGCAAACCTGGACGGATCCGGCGTCGAGGACCTCATCACCGGGTTGGATAGTCCCGAGGGCATTGCTTTAGGAGACTGAATAGCCACCTATCGGAATCGATCTGAAAGCCGATCGATCGCAACGGGGTTGGAGGATCGAAGGGCAGGTTGTCGAATCTGTTGATCCTTTAACCCCGTTTTCAATGTGAGGTTACGTCCGGCCAGGGATCTCGCCGAGGCGTCCGCCGTCAAGCTGACCGGCTACCCGAAAGGTCTGGCTACCGCGCTGGAGAAGCTCGGCAACGACGAAGGCGAGCTGGAGGCGGCCAACCGCGCCACGGCCCAACTGTCCATCGTCAATCCCTTCAAGGCGAAGCGCCGCGGAGACGAACTCGGTGTTCGACACGCACCCGCCCCTGGACGCACGGATCAAGCGCCTGCGGGCGATGACGTAACGCGAGCGGTTGGGTTGCGAATCGTCGGCTCCCGATCTGCGGCAAGAGGCCGTCCAGCTGTGATTCCGTTCGATCTCCATGGTCTGTTGCTGGGCATGCCGCGCGGAACGCGGGGTTCCGCGCGGGCAGCGACCTCCGATCGGCGAGAGGGGAGGCTCAACGGCGACCTACGTCGGCGGCGTAACCCGGTTAGCTCGGCAATCTGGGGCGTTCAGGGAACCCCGGCGCTGCTTCCGGGGCGCCTCGCTCGGCGCTCCCCCCTCAAAGCCGGCAGCACACACCGGATCCTCTTGGGCGAAAGCAAGACTTATCGGTTGAGCTCGTTCGGGTGCGGCCAACCGGACTCTGTGCCACAGCCGCCCCTCCGCTTGGCACGATCCGTGGTCAGACGTCGGGGGAAGGGCCTTGCGGCGGTCTCCGGCGGCGCCGGCGCCAGCGCACGATCCGCCGGACCGCGAAGACCAGCACCAGCGCGACGAGAATGGCCCCGATGATGGGTGCGGCGATGGCGACGACGGACAACCCCACCGATCCCACGGCCTCGCCGGTCGACACGCCCGAGTTGCCCAAGCCGGCCGTTGTGGCCGTCGACGTGCCCCGGATCAACACGGTCGCGCCCTGGACGACGCCGGCGACGCCTCCGCCGCCGATGAGGCCGATGCTCCACGACAATAGCGGCCCCATGTCCGCGACCATCGAGGACGTCATCACCGTGCCCGCGACGACGGCCGCGGGCGTGGCGACGGCGTCGAGCAGGTTGTCCAGCCAGGGAACGTAGTAGCCGCCGACCTCGAAGAGGGTCGCCGCGCCGAACGCGATCAGCGCCGGATACGAGCCCATCCAGGCGAACTCGGGGGAGAGCGTCAGTTGGCCGGACAGCGCCGCCGCGCTCATCACCAGCGGCGGCACGAAGACGCGGAAGCCGCACGCGGCGCTCAGCCCGAGCCCGATCAACAGCGACGTCAACAGTTCCATGTCAGCCTCTCGATGGGGGCATGGGCGATCATCGGGGCGTCACCGCGGACCCGTGGTGATGGACGTCGATCTGCGGGAACGGGATCTCCACCCCCGCCTCGTCGTAGCGCTCCTTGATGGCGCGGTTGACGCGAAAGAAGACCGTCCAGAAGTCGACCGTCGCGGTCCAAGCCCGGATGACCAGGTTGACGGACGAGTCCGCCAGCTCCTTGACTTCGATCAAGGGCTCAGGCTCTGGCAGCACTTGCTCGTCGTTGCGGAGAATATCGTGGGCGATCTCGATGGCGCGGCCGATGTCGGCTGAATACCCGATGCCGACGGTCCATTCCACGCGGCGCGTGTTGCGGGCGGTGTGGTTGGTGACGGAGCTGCTCCAGACGGTCCGGTTCGGGACCACGATTTCCTTATTGTCCGGCGTCGCCAGCGTCGTCGCCATGAAGTTGAGATCGGTGACGGTGCCGCTTTCGCCGCCGGCGTCGACGTAGTCGCCCACGTCAAAGGGCTGATTGAGCATGATCATGACGCCGGCCGCCAGGTTGCCCAGCGATTCCTGGAACGTGAAGCCGATAATGAACCCGGCGACGCCCAATCCGGCGATCAGCGGGCCGATGTCGATGCCGAGCTGTCCGAGTGCGATCATCAGGACGATGACCCAGAGCGCTTTGCTCAAGGCGCTCGCCATGAAGTTGGCCAACATCTCGCTCACGCGCTCGGAGTGAGCCATCGCTCGCTCGGCGACGCGCACGGCCGCGCCGATCGCGACCCGACCGGCCAGCAATATGAGCAGAAAGACGACCAGGCTGACCGCGAAAGCCGTCCCGTTTGTGGCCAGCCAGGATTGCGCTTGCTCCATCCATTCCATGTTTGGCATTCCTCCCCTTTGAATTCGTGGACCGATTATAACGCATGTCACGGGCCACATCGGTTCCTCGGTCAGCTTCTTGCAGGTCAGCCCAGGCCGGGGGATCATGGCGCCATGGATAGACCAGCGAACGCCTCCGACCCGGTCATCGTCTTGTTCGCACACGGCAGTCCCGATCCGGCTTGGCAGCGACCGTTCCGTCAGCTCCATGAGGCCCTGCAGGCCGATTACGGCGAAGCGCGCGTCCGCCTGGCGTACATGGAGTTCATCGGGCCGGCGCTGGATGAGACCGTTAAACAGGCCATCGACGAGGGCCATCGCCGCGTCCGCGTGCTGCCGCTGTTCATGGCGGCGGGTGGACACTTCAAGAACGACATCGTCCCCATGGTGCGGGAGCTCGACGCGCAGTATGCCGAGGTCGCCATCGAGGTGCTCGAGCCCGTGGGCGAACACCCGCACCTCGTCGCCGCGCTGCGTGAGATCGTCGGCGAGTCGCTGTAGATGCCGAGTTACGAGGACCGCGATCAGGACGCGAGCGGCCCGGGACGGGCCGAGGTGTTGACTTTTCTATACGTCTATGTTATACATAGTCTACGTCTCGCAAGAACGCAAGGCAGGAGCGCCATGACCGTAAACAACAACAGCGAAAGGACGATCCGCGTCGGGGTGAGCAGCTGCCTGCTGGGCCAGACCGTCCGCTTCGACGGCGGCCACAAGCACGACCGGCGCGTCACGGACGAGCTCGGCGACTACTTTGCCTGGGTCCCCGTCTGTCCCGAGATCGAACTGGGGCTCGGCGCGCCCCGTGAGGCGCTGCGCCTGGTGCAGGCCGACGACGGCCTCCGAATGCAGACCTCGAAAACGGGGCGTGATCTGACCGAGCGGATGGTCGGCTACGCCGACCAGCGCGTCGAGGGGCTGCGGAGTTGGAACCTGCGCGGCTACATCCTGAAGAAGGACTCGCCGACGTGCGGCATGGAGCGCGTCAAGGTCTACAACAAGCACAATATTCCGGAGCGCTCCGGCGTGGGGCTCTACGTGCAATCGCTGTTGGCCGCGTACCCGAACCTTCCCGTTGAGGAGGAAGGCCGGCTCAACGATCCCCCGCTCCGAGAGAACTTCGTCACGCGAGTCTTCGCCTATGACCGCTGGCTGCGGATGCGCGAGAACGGGGCCAGGGTCCGAGATTTGGTCCAGTTCCACACCGCGCACAAGATGCTTCTGCTTGCACACCGTCCGGATGCGCTGAAACGCCTCGGCCAATGGGTGGCCGAGGCGGGAGAGCGCAATCTTGACGCCGTGCTTGACCGCTACGAGGCCGTGTTCATGGACACGCTGTCGAACGTGGCCACGCGCAAGCGCCACGTCAACGCGCTGCAGCACCTGGCCGGTTTTCTGAAACGGACGCTGAGCCACGACGCGAAGACCGAGCTACACGAGGTTATTGCCGATTACGCGCGCGGATGGGTGCCGCTCGTGGCGCCGATGACGCTGTTGAAGCACCACCTCAAGCAATTGAGCCATTCGTGGGCGAGCGCCCAGCTCTATCTGGAGCCCTATCCGCGGGCGCTGCGCCTGCGCAATCAGATTTAGTCTCGACCTCCTCCCCACCCCCTGCACGCGAGCGGGGGCCTGGCCCGGCCCCCGCTCGACTCTCTCCCACGCGAAAGCGATCGATGGAACAACTCGCCTCCCGCGAACGGCGATGGGCCGGATCGGATCCGGGAAGCGATAGCTCAGGCGTCGAGGTTCGTCGGGGCTCGTTAGGGCTGCGCGTCGGAGATCAGGCGATCGAGGCCGTCTTGACTGAGCAGATCGGGAAGCTCCACCTCAAGGGCTTCGGCGAGCTTGAGCAGCGCGCCGACAGTCAAGTTCTGTTTGCCGTGCTCCACGGCGCTTATGTAGGTGCGGTCCAGGCCGGACGCGTCCGCAAGGGCTTGCTGGCTCCACTTGAGCTCGTTGCGAAGCGATTTGACGCGCTCGCCCAGTTGATGGAGGCACTGCTCCAGCGAGGGCGTCTCCGTGGTCAGCCCGACCAGCCGTCGGGCCTCGTGGAGGGCGCTCGGGCTGTCTTCGGCGACGGCGTCCGCGCCCGTCGCCTTCAAGTCGTCTCGATGCTCAAGGGCGGCGGGACCGCCGATCAGCACGGCCGGCGGCTCGTGCACGGCTTTCAGTGCCGCGACGGCCGCACGGGCCGAGTCCACGTGGGCCGGCAGCATGACCGACAGAGCGGCCAAATGGTGTTTATGGCGCTCGACGAACGCCACCAGATCGGCGGTGGGCATGCTGGCGCCCAGGAAGTCCACGTCCCAGCCGTCGAAGACCAGCACGTCGGCGACCATGCGCGGGCCGATGCTGTGTTGGTTGCCTTCCACGGCGGTCACGACCGCCCGAACGTCGCGGGCCGCATGGTGGCGGACGTCGTTTCGCAGCCGGGCCATCTGGCTCAGCGCGATCTGGACGGCCAGATGCTCGTCGGCAATGCCGTACTGGCCCTGTCGCCAGAGCTCGCCGATTCGCTTGAGCGCGGGGCCGATCACCTCTTGGTAGAGCGTCAGGAGGTGGATGCCGCGGTCGAGCCCTTCGTCCAAGACGGCGTCGGCCGCGCGGGCTTCGCCGTGGAGAAGGGCCTCGCGGTAGCGGGTTCGAAGGGATTCGATGGGGTCGTCGATCGTCGGTTCCATAGCTCCATTCTGAATATGCTTGACAGGATTTTCAAATTATGATATCTATATTCTACGGGGCTTTCAATGCGGACAGACGAAAGCCCGATGACGAACGATTGAAAGGAGGAAGCCATGAAAGTACTGAATATCGTCGCGCTATTGTTGATCATCGTGGGCGCGCTCAACTGGGGTCTGGTCGGCCTCTTCGGCTTCGACCTCGTGGCGGCCATCTTCGGCGGCGGCGAGGTCGCCGACCGCTCAACGTTGAGCTCGATCATCTACATTCTCGTCGCCGTCGCGGGCATCTACGGGCTCTCGTTCTTCGGCCGGCTTTCCGAAGAGGGTTGAGCTCCGTCCGCCCTGCTCAAGCACCCGTTCTGAGCACGACGATCGCGATTGCCATTCTCGGCCTATGGGCTCCGGACACGTGGGCCCATAGGCCGGTTTTCTCGTCGCCGCCTGAGCACACGCGTGCCGGGGCGGCCCTCGCGTTGCCCGACATCGACATCTCGCGGGCCGTCTATCGCAGGGCGCTCCACGCGGAGCCCTTCTGGCTCAGCTTTCGTGGGCGTTCTGATGCTACCCTGCGGTTGCAATTGGGGGTGCCGCGCATCGAACGCCTGTCGGCCTATCGCCCGACGCTGATCCTGCGAGGCCCTGGGTTGCCGAGCCCCGATCCGTTGCCGCTCTCGCTTGATCTCTCGGAACGCCAGGGGGCCCGAGTGTTCCGCACCGCGGACGTGGACAGCCCGCGCACGTTCCACGAACGGATCACGGGCACGTCGTCGTGGGTGCTGTTGGAGACGTCCGTCCGCCTGCCCGAGGCGGGGCGCTACGCTCTCATTGTCCACTCCGCGGATCCCGGCCGCTACTGGGTCTCCGTCGGCAGCCGCGAGGCGTTCGGGCTTGCCGATATGGCCAAACTGCCCGCCTGGACGGAGCGGGTCAGGGCCTTCCATGAGGTCGACGGATGGCCGGGTGGAGGACGGGCGGCACCATCGCCCTCGCCTTGCTGGCGATGGGCGGAATCTGGATAGGAGTGCGATCCCTATGAAAGTTCTCATCACAGGCGCAACCGGCTTCATCGGATCTCGGCTGTGCGAAGCGTTCGTCGCAGACGGGCATGAGCCCGTTGCGCTCAGCCGAAACCCTCAAGGCGCTCGACGGCGCGTCTCCGCCCTCTCGGATGCCTACGCCTGGTCGCCCATGGACGGACCCCCGCCGTTCGAGGCGTTCGACGGCGTTGACGCCGTCGTCCACCTGGCGGGCGAGAGCGTCTCCGGTCGGTGGACGCCGGAGAAGAAGCGGGCCATTCGCGAGAGTCGCGTCCAGGGGACGCGCCACCTCGTCGACGCGCTCGAGCAACGCGACGCCAAGCCGAGCGTGCTCGTCTCGGCCAGCGCCATCGGCGTCTACGGCGACCGCGGCGACCAGGAGTTGACCGAGGACGCCGAGCCGGGAACGGACTTTTTGGCCCAAGTGTGCGTTGACTGGGAGCGCGAAGCCCAGCGGGCCGAGGAGCTCGGCGTTCGCGTCGTCAACCCGCGTATCGGCATCGTCTTGGGCCCGGACGGCGGCGCGCTCCAGGCGATGCTCACGCCCTTCAAGCTCGGCGTCGGCGGCCCCTTGGGCTCAGGACGACAGTGGTGGGCCTGGGTCCACCACGACGACGTCGTGGGGATCATCCAGCACGCCGTTCAGAACGACGATTTCCAGGGGCCCGTCAACGCCACGGCCCCCACCCCCGCGCGCCAGCGCGCGTTCGCCAAGGTCCTGGGGCGGGTCCTCGGACGGCCGGCGTTCATGCCGGCGCCGGCGTTCGCGCTGAAGCTGCTCTTGGGCGAGTTTTCCCAAGAGCTTCTCGGCAGTAAGCGAGTGCTGCCCGAGCGCGCCCAGCAAGCGGGGTACGCTTTCGGGTATCCCGAGCTGGAGCCAGCGCTGCGGGCGATCCTGGAAGGCGAGCGATAGCCGTGCCGAGGTTTGAGGCCAAGGTCTGGCTTCCCCAGCCGCCGGACGCGATCTTCCCCTTCTTCGCCGACGCGGGCAACCTGGAGATCCTGACGCCGCCGTGGCTCAGCTTCCAGGTGCTTTCGCCCGAGCCGATCGCAATCGAGGAGGGGACAACGATCCACTATAAACTTCGCTTCCGTGGCATCCCCTTGCGTTGGGACAGCGAGATCACGGCGTGGGAGCCGCCCCATCGCTTCGTCGACGAGCAACGCCGCGGGCCTTATCGCGAGTGGATCCATGAGCACACGTTCGAGCCCCAGGATGGGGGCACGCTGGCCCGCGACGTCGTCCAGTATGCCGTTCCCGGCGGCGCGCTCGTCGATCGGTTGATCGTCCGCCGCGACGTCGAGCGCATCTTCCATTTCCGTCAACAAAAGCTCGACGAGCTGTTCGGGAAGCCCGAGGCGACAAGACCCTCCTCGTCGAGATAAGGGCCCCTGCACAGTGCCATCGCCACGTCCCTTCCCCTCACGGAGCTCATCCCCGGAAGTGGTTTGGATGAAGAGGCCGCTCCATTCGATTGCCCTTGGGACATTTGGCTGTTATAAACGGACGCGCTCAGGGGGCCTCGTGTGACTGAAC
>JAHEOA010000211.1 GCA_018609825.1 Candidatus Bipolaricaulota bacterium
AACGCGAGCCCATGTCCCTCGGCGAGCTGCCCACGCCGGTCTATCCGCGCGCGGTGGAGCCGCTGAGCGAGAGCGACGAGGAGAAGATGAGCGCGGCGCTGCGCCAGCTGGTGCAGACGAAGGCGACGCTCAGCCTCCATCGCGATGACGTCACCCACGAGACGATCCTTTCGGGCATGGGCGACACCCAACTGAACGTCTTCGTGAAGCGACTGAAAAATCGCTACGGCACGGGCATCGAGCTCAAACGGCCCCTGGTCCCCTACAAGGAGACGATCACGGCCCAGACCGAGGGCAACTTTCGCCACAAAAAGCAGACCGGCGGCCGCGGCGAGTTCGGCGAAGTCTATCTGCGCATCGAGCCCTTGGAGCGCGGGACGGGCTTCGAGTTCGCCGACGAGATCAAGGGCGGCGTCATCCCCAATCAGTTCATCCCGGCCTGCGAGAAGGGGATCGTCGAAGCGATGGAGCAGGGCCAATACGGCTATCCCATGACCGACGTGCGGGCGGCCGTCTATTACGGCAGCTATCACTCCGTGGACTCCTCGGAAGGGGCGTTCAAGGTCGCCGCGTCCCAGGCCTTCCAGATCGCCGTGGACAACGACAACCCCGTGCTCTTGGAGCCGGTCATGAAGCTCGACATCCGCGCCCCGTCGGCCTACACGGGCGACATCATGAGCAACCTCTCGGGCAAGCGGGGCCGCGTGCTCGGCATGGAGCCGGACGAGACCGGGACCGAGCACATCCAAGCGGAGGTTCCCCTGGCGGAGATTCAGGACTACGCGTTGGAGTTGAAGTCGATCACGCAGGGCCGAGCGCTGTTCAAGCTCACCTTCGATCACTATCAGCCGGTGGCGTCGCCGCAACTGGCCGAGGAGCTGCTGGGACGCGAGCGCCGCGACGGCGGCGCCGACGCGTAGATCGTCCGATGGCATTGAAGACGATCTCCGTTCAGACCCGACAGAGCCAGGAGTTCATCGACATCACCGACCGCGTGGAGAAGGCCGTCCGGGAGATCGGGCTGAGCTCCGGGTCGTGCCTGCTCTACGTGCCCCACACCACCGCCGGGATCACCATCAACGAGACGGCCGATCCTGCGGTCAAGGACGACATCGTCGACGCGCTCCAGCGCCTGGTGCCCGCCTCGCTCGCCTATCAGCACGTCGAGGGCAACGCGCACGCCCACATCCAGGCCAGTCTCATGGGATCGTCGGCCTTGATCGCGATCGAGGAGGGCCGGCTCGTCAAGGGAACCTGGCAGGGCGTGCTGTTCGGCGAGTTTGACGGTCCGCGCGAGCGCTCGGTCTGGATTCAGCCCTTGGGCGCGCCCACGGCCGAGTAGCTGGCCGCGGGCGGTGCCGCGCGGTGCCGCGTGGCGCCGTGCGTTGACGGCCGTCAGGTGCCGATGCGGGCGCCGACGTCCAGACAGACTTGGGCGATCCGGCGTGCGGCCTCGGGCTGAGCCAGCTCACGGGCCCGTCGGCCCATGCCCTCGCGCTCGTCCGGATGGTCGGCCAGATGGCGGAGGGACGCCACGGCCCGGTCCCGCTCACGGCCGTCGTAGCCGACGCCGTGGCGCTCCACGAACTCGGCGTTGCCTTCCTCTTGGCCCGGCAGGGTCTGGGTGATGATCAAGGGTCGGCCACTGGCCAGCCCTTCCGTGATGCTCTGGGGACCGCCCTTGGTCATGACGACGTCGGCGGCGTGCATCAGCTCGGACATGTTCTCGACAAACCCGTAGACCTGCGTCGGGATGCCCCAGTCCCCCGCCTCGAGCTTCGCCTCCAGTTGCTCGTTCCGCCCGCAGACGACGATCAACTGCAGGTCGACCCCGGAAGATCCGATCTCGGCCACGAGCCTGTCCAGGCCGCCGGAGCCCTCGCCGCCGCCGACGAGCAGTGCCGTAAAGCGTTCCGGATCCAGTCCCCAGCGTTCGCGCAGCCGAGCCGGCGGCGTCTCGATCGTGCCGAAGGCGCCCAAGATGGGCAGGCCCGTCTGCGTGATCAACTCGGGCGGGGCGCCGAAGCCGAGCACGGCCTTGTGGGCCTCGTTCGTGGCGACGGTGTAGCGGTCGATGCCGTCCTCCACCCAGCTCCGATGGACCGTGACCAGTTCGGTCACCGTGGCCACGATCGGCAGATCCGGATCGACCCGATCGCGGGCCTGCACAAGCGCCCGATTGCACAACGGATGCGTCGTGACGACGACGTCGGGACGTCGATCCGCGAGCAGACGTTGGAGCTTGGGCACGAGCGGCTTGGTGGAGGTCTCAAACAGCGTGCGATACACGGCGGGTCGGTCCATGGCGTGGAACGCCCAGCCGTACAGATGGGGCAGGTAGCGCGACACGGGCCCGTAGAGCCGCGTGACGCGATCGAACAGCGCCGGGTTCTCCAAGTCGAAGACGTCGACGATCTCCGTGGCGACGCCGTCCGGAGCCAGATCGTAAAGCGCTCGCTGCACCGCCAGCGACACGCTCCGGTGCCCGCCGCCGGTGTTCGACATCAGGATCAACACGTTCATGCGCGTCTCCCAGCTTGTGAGGGGCTCATCCGCCTCCTTCGAGCACCCGCTCGGGACGGGAGCGATTCCGCAGTGGGCCTCATCCGCAGTCAGCCCCCGTCACGCTGACCGACAACAGAGCGGCACAAAGCCCAGACTGTCGCGTCTGGCATGTCCGCTCAAATTGCTAGCACATCCGATTGCTAGCACACCCGGTAGCGGATGTCAATTTGCGGCTGCTCAGGCCCAGCCGTACCATGGCCTGCAGCATGCGAGTTTACAGAACCTGCAGCCGTTCTCGCCCGACGCCGATTGACGGGCCGAGCGAGATCGACCTCGCCAAAGCGAGCCGAGATCTCAGTGAGGGGGCGGATCGCCCATGAAGAGCGTCGTCGAGTTTCTCATCGCCATTGCGGTGATCATTGGCGTGGCCACGGCGATCAGCAGCAGCATCACGCCGCCCGAGACCACGCGCAGCGACCTGCAAGCGACGATCGATGGGCTGCTTACCCGCGAGGAGGTCACCCTGTCCGCGTTCGTCGCGGAGCTGGGCGAGCCGAAGAACGTCAAGAACGTCCCATGCGCCGGGAAGACGTGCATCCGGGCCACCTGGGACATCGGCATCGGGTCCAATCCCTGCTGGCAGCGGCTCGTCGTCGTGCTGAACGAGGCCGAGCGGAACGTCTTCATGGCCGAGCAGCTCCCCGTCGCGGCCATCGGCAGCGAGGACGAGGGTGACCTGCGGTGCGTTGAGGTCAATCGATAACGTTCGCTTGCGCGGAACCGGCTTACCGCCTAAGCTCCCTTCACGGTCATGAGCGAGCGCTACTACGTCGAAACCGACGGCCAGGTCTATCTCGTGCCCCGCCACGGGCGCTGGACGCTTCCGGACGACACCGACGGCCTCCCCTTCGAGGTCGCCTCGCACGGCCGTATGATGGTCCAGGGCGAGGACGTCGTTTACTGTACCCCGCAGCTGGATGAGCATCCCCACGAATGGCACCACAAGGACGACTTGCCCGGCATGGACGACGCCGAGCCGATCGTCCGCGAGGCGGTCCACTACACGCTGCCGAGGGTCGTGGCCGAGGCCGTCATCGAGCGCGACGGCCGCCTGTTGCTTGTCAAGCCTTCCCGGGGCTTCAACGAGGGCTTCTGGACCCTGCCCGGCGGCTTCGTCTCCTACGGCGAATCGCCTGCCGAATCCGTCGCCCGCGAGGTGCGCGAGGAAGTCGGCGTGGGCTGTCAGATCGGGGAATGCCTCGGCGTGGAGACGTTCATGGGCCGCGCGTCGTTCTACACCTGGCACATGTTCTTCTATCGGGCCGATGTGGACAGCGATGACTTCGAGCCGCCCGTGGATGAGATCCAGGACGTTCGCTGGTTTGGCCTGCACGAGGCCGTTGACGCGCTGCGCGGCGTGATGGAGCGCAAGCTCCAGTCGCTGATGGCGGAAGGTCGACTCTAAGTCCGGCTCTGCTCGTAGGCGTAGGCGGCGCGCAGGATCGTCGGCTCGCCCAGTTGGGGCCCCACGATCTGCATCCCGAAGGGCATCTCATCGACGACGCCGCCCGGGATCGAGATCCCGCACAGGCCCGCGAGGCTCACCGGGGCCAAAAACGCGTCAATGAGATACATCTGCAGCGGGTCGGCCGTGCGCTCCTCCAGCTTGAACGGTGCCACGGGCGAGGTCGGCGTCAAGAGCACGTCGACCTGATCGAACGCCGCCTGGAAGTCGCGCCGGATGAGCGTGCGCACCCGCTGGGCCTTCCCGTACCACTGGTCGTAGTAGCCCGCCGAGAGCGCGTACGTGCCGAGCATGATGCGGCGCTTCACCTCGGGGCCGAATCCGGCGTGTCGAGTTTCGGCGAACATGGCCTCCAGGCCCTCGTCGCTGGCGCGTTGGCCGTAGCGGACGCCGTCGTAGCGGGCCAGGTTGGCGCTGGCTTCCGCGCCGGAGATGAGATAATAGGCGGGCAGGGCATGCTCGGCGTGGGGCAGCTCGACGTCCACGACCTCGGCGCCCAGTTTGCCAAACGACGCTGTCCACTGCTCGACGCAGGCCTGAGCGTCGGGCGCCAGCTGCTCGACGAACTCGCGAACCAAGCCGACTCTCAGCCCCTCGATGCCTTGATCGAGCCCTTCGCTGTAGTTGATCCCGCCGTTGTCGATGGAGGTGGCGTCGTGGGGATCGGGGCCCGCCATGATGGACAGGACCAGCGCGATGTCGCGAACGTTGCGCGCGATCGGCCCGATCTGATCGAGCGACGAGGCGTACGCGATGAGGCCGTAGCGGGAGACGAGGCCATACGTCGGCTTGAGGCCGACGACGCCACAGAAGGACGCGGGCAATCGGATCGAGCCGCCCGTGTCGGTGCCGAGCGCGACGGGGGCCATCCCGGCTGCAACCGAGGCGGCTGAGCCCCCGGACGACCCGCCCGGCACTCGGCTCGGATCGACGGGATTGCCCACCGGGCCGTACGCGGAATTCTCGTTGGACGAGCCCATGCCGAACTCGTCGAGGTTGGTCTTGCCCAGGATCGTCGCGCCCGCCTCGCGCAGCCGGGCCACGGCGGTCGCGTCGTAGATGGGTCGGAACCCCTCCAGTAGACGAGATCCGCATGTGGTGGGGAAGTCTCGCGTCGAGATGAGGTCCTTGACGGCGATGGGCACCCCCTTGAGCGGACGGGCTTGGAGGTTGGCCGCTTGCCGCTGGAGATCGTCCCAGTTGGGGAGGCTGAGGTAGGCGTTGATCGCGTCGTTCTGCGCGTCAATCGAGTTGCGGAGGTCGGCGACGATCTCGTCGAGTTGAATCTCGTCCCGCGAAAGCGCGTCGATCAGTTGATGGAGCGGGCGTTGGTTGAGACCCACGAGATCCTCGCTTTATGGAGGCTGGAATCTGGTGCCGGGGGAGGGATTCGAACCCTCACGGGCAAAAGCCCACAGATTCCTGAGACCTGCCTGTCTGCCAATTCCAGCACCCCGGCAGGCTGCGCTATTGTAGGAAGGGCCCCATGAGTTGTCAAGAACCCCGATTCGCCCTACAGTGAGCTCGATCGTTCGCCCTCGACTCCGCCATGGCGACAAGTTCGGCTGAGATACTGGCTATCGTCAATCCCGTCTCCGGTCGCGGCCGCACGCGGCGGCTGTGGCCGCGGTTGGCCCGACAACTGGCATCGCTCGGCGTCACCGTCCGTCCCATCTTCACGGATGGCCCCGGTCATGCCCGATCGTTGGCGGCCGATGCCGTTGAGTCGGGAAGCAAGAAGATCGTCGGGGTGGGCGGGGACGGGACAATCCACGAGATCGCCAACGCGCTGATCGGCACTGAGGTATCCTTGGGGATCCTGCCCACCGGCGGGGGCAACGACTTCAGTAAGGGGATCGGCGTGCCGCTTGATCTCCTCCAGGCCGTCAAGGCGATCGCGCGTCCCCGAGGCCATCGCGTCGACGTTGGTCGACTGGGCGACGAGTGCTTCATCAATGGTCTGGGCATCGGCCTGGACGGCGCGGCCTCGCTGCGCTATCGCTACATGCGCCGACTGCGCGGAGAGCTCGGCTACGTCTGGAGTGCCGTCCGCGAGGCGCTGACCTTCCGCGCCTTTGATGCGCAATTGCGGACGGAGCACTGGACCCATACGGGCAAGGTCCTGTCCGTGGGCGCCACGAACGGGCCCTACCACGGCGGCAACTTCCGCGTCGCTCCCCATGCTCGGGCGGACGACGGCGCGCTCGACGTCTACGTGGTTCGCCCTGTGGCGTATTGGACGAGACTGAGCAAGCTGGCCCGCATCCGGCGCGGGGCGCATCTGGACATGCCCGAGTTCGGCCTGGAGCGCGCCCCCTGGATGGAAGTCGAGCTCGACGGTCCCATTCCGGCTCACATGGACGGCGAGCCCTTGACGTTGCCCGCAGGGCGAGCGCGGGTCGAGATCGTGCCCTCCGCGCTGACCGTGCTCTTGCCCACGGACTGATCACTGCGAACGTTCAGTTCAGCCGTTGCCCTAAGCTGGGCCACCATTGACGCCACTGGCCTGACAGACTTGGATGCCCGTCCGGAAGCCCCCTGCGCGGGTCATATCCGAGGCCCGAGCGCCATCACCCCGATCAGAATCAGCAACAGAATGACCCAAAGCAGGATCGCTCGTCGCGTGGCCCGACGGGCCTTCTTGGCTTCCCACCAGGTCGCCGGCCCGATGCCCTGAATGAGGAACGTCGTCACGCCGGCCAGGTTGATGCAGATGATGTTGACGAGCAACAGCTGCAACGCCCCGTAGGCCTCCATCCAGAGGCCCGCACCGACGAGCATCCCGAAGACCACCAGCGGCGGCAGCAGCGCCACCGAGACCATGACGCCGACCACGGCCGTGGAGAGGCCGAGCGTGAACGACAGTGCGCCCGCGCCGCCGGAGGCCAGCGCCAACGCGATGTCGCCGATTCGGGCCTGACTGCGGAGTTGGATCTCCGCGATCACCGAGATGTCGCCGATGCTCGGCAACAGCGGCATGAGGACGCCGGCCAGGACCGACAGGCCCAACGCCGCGCTCAGGCCGAGGCCGGTGATCCGCATCGCCCGTTGCGCCAATTCGAGGTCGCCGAGCGTCGTCGCCAGCGCCAGTGCCATGTTCGGGCCCAACAACGGCGCGATCACCATGGCACCGATAATGACGGCGACGTTGTTGGTCACCAGCCCCACCGCCGCCACGAGCGTCGACAGCCCCACCAGCACGACGAACGTCGGCGACGGACGGACTTGGTCAGCGAGCTGGGTGTAGAGCTCCTCGCGGCTGATCCGCGAGGTCTTTCGATCGTTCGCCTCCTCTTCAGTCTCAGGCGGCTTGTCCTCTCCCTCGGCTTCCTCGGCGGCCGCCTCGGGCGGTTCGGGACGCGGCAGCGTCGCCTCGACGCTGAGCAACAGCACCCGGAACCCCTCGACGCTGCTGAAGGCTTGATGGAGCGTGTCCAACAGGCCTTCGGTCTCCTCGACGTCGGCCAGCAGCCGAATGAGTGCCTGATGGTCGGAACTCCACTCCTCCCAGATGCCGATGGTGCGCTCGTCGGCATCGGGACCGACCAGCTCGTAGAGCCGGTCGCTCTGTTCCAGCGGCAGGTAGACCTCAATCAGTCGCAGCGCCATGGTCCTCCGTCGTCCGTTCGTGGTTCCTCAGTCGATCGAGCGGATGGTCGACTGTGAGGCGGCGTAAGCGGCCGAGGCCAGCATCAACAGCCCGGCGCCCACATACATCCAGGCCAGGCTGACGTCGACGAGCACGCCCGCCAAGAGATAGGAAAACGGAGCGAGCCCCTGCGATGCAAACATCACCAGGCTCATAACCCGTCCGATCAGCCGTGACTCAGTCCGACCTTGCAGCCAGGCGAACATCATCACGTTGATGAGCCCGCCGCCGATCCCCATGCACCCGAGGGCCAGAACGGCCGGCGCGAGGGCCGGCACCCAGCTGAGCGTCCCGAGCCCGGCCCCGAAGATCGCCCCGACCGCGATGACCCAGTATCCGCGCCGGCGGGGGCGTCCGATGACGCCGGCGACGAGGCTGCCGACGAACGTCCCGCCCCCCCAGGCCGACATCATGGCGCCGAATGCCGCAGCGCCGCCCAAGAAACGCGTGTCCGCCAGCGCGGCCAGCCCGACGGTGATGGGCCCGACGGCGGCAAAGTCGATCGCGGCCACCAGGATAAGAATGGTGCGCAGCGCGGGATCGGCCCAGGCATATCGAAGGCCTTCGAGGATGTCATGGATCAAGCGGTTGCGCGTCGGCGCGCCCTCCGCGGTGCCCGGCGCGGGCACCGGGCCGCTGGGCGGGGCGGCGCTGCCCACGTGGACGTCGGACGTCGCTCGCGCGCGATTCAGGGATCCGCCGGTCCGCATGAGGCTTAGCATTGTGCTGGCGAAGACGAAGGAGGCGACGTTGAACGCGAACGCGGGCCCCACGCCGACCGCCGCGACCAACACGCCCGCCGGCAGCGGCCCGAGCAGGATGCTCAGCTGCGACGTCCCTTGAATGAGCGAGTTGGCCGGCTCGAGCTGGTCGTCGGTGACGAGCCAGGGGACGATGGAGCGGAACGCCGGGTAGAAGAACGCGTCGAAGATCCCGAACAGGATCGCGAGCCCGTAGAGATGGCCCAGCGCGACCATGTCCGTCAAGATGAGCGCGGTCAGGATCGCGGTGAGCAGCGCCCGCGCCGAGTTGGAGACGATCATCAAGGGCCGGGGGGAGACCCGATCGCTCATCGCTCCGCCGACGAGCATCAACGCCGCTCGGGGGACGGCTGCGGTCATCAACACCGTCCCGAGCGCCGCGCCCGAGCCGGTCAGCTGAAGCGTCAGCCAGGACAGCGCGACGAGATAGAACTGATTCCCGAGCAGCGAGACGCTCTCGCCCAGCCAGAGCAGCCGGAAGTCGCGGATGGCCAACGGGCGGAACAGCGCCCAGCGATCCACCGTGATCAGGTCACGCATGGCGATCGTTGCCCGCGGACGGCGCCGACGGGTCGCCTTGATCAGGGTGGCGGAAGCATTGGACGAGGTGGTCGTTGACGAGCCCCGTGGCCTGCATGAGCGCGTAGCAGATCGTGGGCCCGACGAACCTGAATCCCCGGGCTTTGAGGTCCCGACTCATCGCGCGGGACACGTCGGTCTCGCTCGGAACGTCAGCCGTGTGCGTCCAGCGATTGACGATCGGGGCGCCGTCGACGAAGCGCCACGCATAATCATCGAAGCTGCCCTCGACCGTCTGAATCTCTCGAAACGCCCGTGCGTTGGTGATCGCGGCCTTCATCTTGGCTCGATTGCGGATGATGCCCGGGTTGGCCAGGGACGCCTCAACGTCGTCCGGGCCGAAATGGGCCACGCGGTCCGGACGGAACGACCCGAACGCGTGGCGGAAGGCGGCTCGCTTGTGCAGCACGGTCCGCCAACTCAGCCCCGCCTGGAACCCTTCCAAGATGAGCATCTCGAGCCATTCTCGATCGTCGTGGGTCGGCGTGCCCCACTCCTGGTCGCGGTAGTGGATCATGAGCGGGTCGTCGCCGGCCCACGGGCAGCGCATGGGCTCGGGGGGCTGTCGTCGCTCATCGGGCCGCATGGCATCTCCGACTGTCAGCGGCCATCCGTGGCGACCTCGGCTCGACTGGCTTCACGGACGCCTCACGAACGTCCACTCGATGGATGCCACATGTCCTTGGCGCTATGAGAGTTGCTTGCATCATGATATCGCCAGACAGCAGCCTGGAGGCGGTGGGCTTGGTGGTCTCGATCGGGCCTCCTCCTTGCCCGACCGAGGTCGCGGGATGCCAGGGTTTTGCCGCGCGTGCCCGCCTGACAGCCTTTCGCGCGGATTTTTCCCCAGCAGCCCGCCTTCGGCCAAGCCCGCTTTCCCTTTCCAAGCTGGGTCAACGCCTGCGCGCCTCGGATGCGCGGGCGTCGTCAGCCGCGACCGCCGAACTGGAGCATCACCTGGATGGTCCAGCCGCTGAAGCCCAGGGGCGGGCCCGGCAACGACGTGCCTTGGTGCGACCAGTCGTCGCCGAGCGTGGCGAGATACCCGCCGGAGAGGTTGAGTGACATCCAAGGCAACACCTGGATCCCGACGTTGGCGTCCGGCCGCAGCGCGACGAAGCCGCGATCCAGGACCGTGTTGGCAGGACGGCCGATGGCGTCCCGGAAGCCGTCCGGCCGGTGATCGGTCAGCTTCAGCGTCGCGCCCCCGCCGCCGATCATCAGCCCCACCGAGAGGTCGAAACGGGCCTCGGAGACGAGCCCGTAGCTGAGCCAGAAGCCGCCGTAGCCGAGCGACAGCGTCGCCGACTTCTCGTCGGTGGTCGATCGGACGTCGCCGCCTGCGCCGTAGCCGCCAAACCGGAAGCCTTTCAGGAGACCGCCGCCTCCGCCGCCTCCGATGAGAAGCATTCCGTCCGGCAGAGGCGCGTAGCCGAAGTCCTCCAGGGCCGTGTTCAGTTCCGTGATGTCCAGCCGCATCCAGCCGCCGAGCGGGCCGCCCCCACCGAGGCCCATGTCCGCCAGCGGGATCGGGTCGGACTGCGACTCCGTCTCGGGCGCTTCCGCTTGGGCCATCGCGGGCACGACGACGAGCGTCAGCGCAAGCAGCGCCATCACCGGCGTCCGCGGTAGCACGATCATGGCAATCCTCCCCCGTGCAAAGATGGGTGCCGAAAAGTATAGAACGGCGCTGCTCGCGCGGCAATAGGCGACATCGTTCGCGGGAGCGTGTCGTCGGGAAGGGCGACACGACCGAGATGACGGTCCCGAGCCGATCGTCTATAATGCCGCCGATCATCGCATGGGCGCCTCCGAAAAGCCCGAATCGCAACGCCCATGCGGAACGCGGGTCAAAGACGGTCACATCCCCGATTACCGGACTGAAGGAGGACGGTTCCGATGCCCGAGACGCCCTTGATTCCCCGACAGACGCTGTTCGGCAACCCCGACCGCGCCTTGGTCCGTTTGAGTCCCGACGGCCAACACTTGGCCTACCTTGCGCCCTTGGACGGCGTGCTCAACGTCTGGGTCGCGCCGGCCGATCGGCCGGCGCAAGCCCGACCGATCACTCACGACACCGGCCGCGGGATCCAGCAGTTCGTCTGGGCCTACACCAATGATCGCGTCTTGTATCTGAAGGACAACGACGGCGACGAGAACTGGCGCGTCTTCAGCGTCCACATCGATCCCAAGAGACCGTCGATCTGACGCCGTTCGAGGGGGTTCAGGCCCAGATTTCTCAATTGAGCCCCGATTTCCCCCAGGATCTCATCGTCGGCCTCAATGACCGCGATCCCCAGCTCCATGACCTCTATCGGGTCGACATCGCCACGGGCGAGCGGGAGCTGATCGTCCAGAATGATGAAGGCTTTCTCGGGTATCTCTGCGACCATCAGTTCCGGATTCGCTTCGCGCTGCGCTTCACGCCCGAGGGCGGCGTGGAGATGTATCGGCCCGGCGACGGCGACGAGGCCTGGACGATCTACGATCAGTTCGCCGGCGAGGACGTGTTGACGACCCATCCCGTCGGGCTCGACGCGGAGGGCACGACGCTCTACATGATCGACAGTCGCGGACGGGACACTGCCGCCGCCGTCGCCATTGATCTCAACGCCGGCGAACGCCACGTCCTGGCCAGCGACGAGCGTGCCGACGCAAGCGACGCGCTCACGCATCCGCGCGAGCTGACCGTCCAGGCGATCGCGTTCAACTACGAGCGCAAGGAGTGGCGCATCATCGACGAGCGGGTCCGGCCGGACCTGGAGCACCTCAACGCCGTCGAGGACGGCGAGGTGGAGATCGCGAGCCGCACGCTCGACGACGACCGGTGGATCGTCGCCTACGCGCGCGACGATGGGCCCGTCCATTACTATCGCTATCATCGTGACGCCCAGACGGCCGAGTTCCTGTTCACGAACCAGGAGGCATTGGAAAACCAGCCGCTGGCGCGCATGCATCCGGTCGTCATCGCATCCCGCGATGGGCTCAACCTCGTCAGCTATTTAACATTGCCGCCCGATCGCGATCTCGACGGCGACGGGCGGCCTGACGAGCCGCTGCCGATGGTGCTTTTCGTCCACGGCGGCCCGTGGGCCCGTGACGCGTGGGGCTATCATCCCTACCACCAGTGGCTCGCCAATCGCGGCTACGCGGCGCTCAGCGTCAACTACCGCGGCTCCACCGGATTTGGAAAATCGTTCATCAACGCGGCCGATCGGGAGTGGGCCGGGGCGATGCACGACGACCTGGTCGATGCCGTCGACTGGGCCGTCGCGCAGCGAATCGCCGATCCGGATCGGGTCGGGATCATGGGCGGCAGCTACGGCGGCTTCGCCACGCTGGTCGGCTTGACGTTTACGCCGGACAAGTTCGCCTGCGGCGTCGACATCGTCGGCCCATCGAGTCTCATCACGCTCATGGAGAACGTGCCGCCCTACTGGATGCCGATGTTCCCCCTGCTGACCCAGCGCGTCGGCGATCCCAACACCGACGAGGGCCGAGAGTTCTTGAAGTCGCGCTCGCCGCTGACGTACGTCGACGAGATCAAGAAACCCCTGTTGATCGGCCAAGGGGCGAACGACCCGCGCGTCAAACAACACGAGTCGGACCAGATCGTGGACGCCATGCAGGCTAAGGGGATTCCCGTCACCTACGTCCGCTATCCCGACGAGGGCCACGGGTTCGTGCGCCCCGAGAACCGCCTATCGTTTACGGCCATTGCCGAGGCGTTCCTGGCCGAGCACCTGGGGGGCCGCGTCGAGCCGGTCGGGCATGATCTCGACGGATCAAGCCTTGAGATTCCCGCGGGTGCCGATGGCGTTCGGGGTCTACCGGACGCGTTGAGCGGAGCATCCGGCTGATTTAGAGGCCTCTCGGGCACCAATCCAACGGCACGGCGGCCCGAATGGGCGGCTGGCCTTGGTGGACCTGGCCTTGGACGTAGCGCAGCTCCACGCGACAACCGGTTGCCATAAGCTGGGGCTTGGAGCTGGGATCGGTTTGGGCCTTCTCCAGGGGGAGAATCGCCGCCGCGGTCCCCGCGGCCTGGCGGTGGACGTCGATCAGGTGGACCCGGGATTGGAGTGTGCGGACCTGGACGAGATAAAAGCCATCCGGAATCCCCGTCCGTTGGCCCGTCGCCTGGATGACCTGCGCGCCACGTGGCAACGAGACGTAGGCCAACCCGAGCACGGCGATCCGGTCGGGGTCGCTCAGCGTTAGCGTGTCAAAGCCGGTCACGAGCGCGTGAGCAACCGTCAGATCATCGCGCGAGAGATAGGCCGTCTGCTCGGCCTGGATCGAGACGTTCAGGTCCCGTGCGGCCTGGGTCATCGCGTCTGCCGTATCTGAGCGAAGCTCCACATCGGCATCGTTGATCCCCGACGTTCCGGTCGCGGGCGGATCCTCCTGGGGACTCAACAGCGAGCAGGCGCTGAGCACCAACGCCACAGCCGCCGACAGTGCGACAAGCTTAGCCGTTCGCATTATGCCTCCTTGAAACTTGCCGACATCGTCATCGGAGTCGAACCGTCACGTTGTCCAGACCCCAGTTTTCGTCCAAGTGGCCCGTCAGGCCGGATCCCTCGAAGACGAGCCAGAGCAGCGCGTCGTCATGATCGAACGAGTACGCCATGTGATAGACCGTGTCGACCGGCCGCGTCCCGACGCCGAGGTCGGGGAAGTCGCGCAGATACCCCAGAGAGTTGCTCTCGTCGGCGCCCGTCCGTGCGGGGTGGTCGCCGTCGGGGTACGCATCCGGATAGGCCTGATGGTCGTAACGCTCGATGAAGCCGACGTTGCTGAACGTCGTCTGCATCAGCTCCGCCCCGCTCGCGACCGACAGCCGCCAGACGTCCGGCCCGACCGCGCGACCTCGGGCATCCACGGAGGCGTTGCCTTCCCAGCTCCCCATGATGAACAGATCGAAGACGACCTCGACTCGGTCGTGCGGCGGCAGGTCGGGCAACTTGAAGTCGAGAATGTCGTTGGCGAAGGGGCCGAGGAACGTTCGATCGCCGACCGGCGTGGTCTCCGTCCGTTGCATGGACCAAGCCGAGGCGACCTCGCCCTCAAAGCCCGACTGGTAGGCCTCCGTCACCGACGGCGGCCCAAAGAGATCGCAGCCGGTCAGCATGGAGCTCACGAGCGCCGCGAGGACGAGCAACGGCAGCTTGCGCCGCATGGGATCTCCCTTCGGGGTTGCGATGTCGCCCGGCGCTCCCTCAGGGTTCGTCCCGAAGCCAGGATGTTCCATGATGGTCCAGTTATAGACCCATCGGGCCAGGATGACAAGCCGCGTTGGTTGACGCGTGGGCGGTCCGTGGGAGACGGCGTTTAGGAGGCGTCTTGTTCTTGGTAAAGGTAGCGTTTGACGTCCTCCAGCGTCGTCTTCTCGAAGGGCTCGTCGACGAGGATGACGTCCTGCTCGCTCTTGATACGCTTGTAGGTGGCCAAGTGACGGCTTCGTTGGCGAATCTCGCGCCAGATCAGCGAGCGCAGCTCGTCGTGGCTGAGCTCATCCCCACTCTCGGCGTGGTTGGGGTAGACGAGCGCCTGAATCACCTCAGTGCCGTTGCGTTCGGCTTGGCGCACGACGATCTCCTGAATGTAGGGGCTGTGGAGCAGCTCCCACTCGATCTCCTCGGGGTAGACGTTCTTGCCCGTCTCCAGGACGATGACGTTCTTGCGGCGGCCCTTGATGTAGATCCAGCCGTCCTCGTCGATGTAGGCGAGGTCACCCGTATGGAGCCAGCCGTCCTCGTCCAGGATCTCGCGGGTGCGGCGCTCGTTCTTGTAATACCCCTGCATGACGTTGGGGCCGCGCACCAATAACTCGCCGACGCCCTCTTCGTTCTTGTGGACGAGCTTGGTCTCCACGTTGTCGAGCGGCGGCCCGACCGTGCCGACCTTCGGCGTGAACGCGTCGCTGAAGCAGATCACGGGCGCGGTCTCGGTCAGTCCGTAGCCCTCGACGACGCCGATCCCGAGTCTTCGGAAGCCCGTGGCAACCTCGGGCGAAAGCGGCGCGCTTCCGGAGACGAAGAAGCGCAATCGACCGCCGGTCAGCTTCTGGCGAATCCTGCGGCCAACCAGCCGCGGGGCATAGCGTTTCAACGCCCGCTGGATACGGCTGCCGTCGATGCGTTCCTGGAGCCGCTCGTACATGGAGTGATAGAGCTTCGGGACGGCGACGAGCACGGTCGCACGGTATTTGGCCATGACGTCGGCCAGGTTGGCGTAGTTGTTGGTGTAGACGACCGTGGCCCCTTTCCAGAGCACGGCGATCAGCGCGACCAAGCCGAAGCTGTGGTTCCAGGGCGCGATCGTGACCATCAGGTCGTCCGCGTTCACCTCAAGCCGATCGAAGACGGCTCGGACGTTGCTCGTCATGTTGTCGTTGGTCAGCATCACCGACTTGGCGTCGCCCATGGTCCCGGACGTGCAGAGCATGGCCGCCAAGTCATCGGGGCCGCGCTCGCGCGGGGTGAACGACTGATCCGACAGGAACGCGTCCCACGTCAGGAAGTCGCCGTTGCTGTCCAGATCGGCCTTGTCGAGGTCGAAGACCACGGTCAGCTCCTGGATGGCGAGGCCGCTCACGGCGGGATAACTGTCGCCGGAGACGATGATCCCGACCGCGTCCGTGGCGCTGACGAGGCGATGGATCTCGGTCTTGCGCAGCATCGGATCGATCGGAATGGCGACCGCACCGGCTTTGAGGATCCCCAGGAACGAACTGACCCATTCGGGTCGGGGTTTGGACAGGATTGCCACGTGATCGCCCGGCCGAACGCCCCAGTGCTCGAGGCCGGCCGCGACGGCGTCCGACTGCTCGTCGAGCTGGCCGTAGGTGAGCTGGGGCGAGGCTTGGGTCCCCGTGGCCTCGATGGCGATGGCGGTCTTGGCGCGATGTTGGTGCATCGCCTCCGAGAGCACGTCGACGAGGGCGGGGTGGCTCATGGCCTAGAGCTCAACCGCTTCGAGGTTGGAGGGCCAGTGGCCGTTCTCCAGGTACCTTTCGGCTTCGAGCGCGGCGATGCAGCCGTCGCCGGCGGCCACGACCGCTTGGGCGTATTCGCCGGAGAGCTGGCGCACGTCGCCGACGCCGAAGACCCCTGGGACCTCGGTGCGCATGCGGACGTCGGTGAAGAGATATCCGAGCTCGTCCATGGCCAGTTTCCCCTCGAGGAACCCCGTGGCCGGCTCGTGGCCGATGTTGACGAAGACGCCGTCGGTGTCCCACTCGCGGCGCTCGCCGGTCTTCACGTCTTTGAGCACCACGGCGTTGACCATGCCGTTGCCCTTGACCTCCTCCACCTCGGTGTTCCAGATGAAGTTGACCTTCGGGTTGTTCAGCACCTTCTCCACCAACTGCTGGTCCTTGGCGCGGAAGCGGTTCGGGTCGTCTTCGGAGTGGCGCACGACCATGTGGATCTCGTTGGCGAACTTCGTCAGGAACAGCGCCTCGGTGAAGCCGGAGTCGCCGGCGCCGATCTCGAGGAGGTTCTTGTCCTTGAAGAAGAACGCGTCGCAGACGGCGCAGTATGACAATCCCTTGCCCTTGAACTCTTGGGCGCCCTCGGCGGGCAGCTCGATGGGGCCGGCCCCGGTGGAGACGATGACGACGGGCGCCTCATGGACGGTGCGATCGGTGGTGACCCGATGGAGGTGGCCGTCGGCGTGCCATTCCACGTCGGCCACTTCCTCCATGAGGATCTCGGTCCCGAGTCGTTCGGCCTGCTGGCGCGTGCGATCCATCAACTCGGGCCCTTGGATCGCCTCGACGAAGCCGGGGAAGTTCTCCACGTCGCTCGTGTCGTTCAGCTGGCCCCCGGGCAGTTCCTTGTCGATCATGCGGGTCTTCAGTTGGGCGCGCGAGGCGTAGATCGCGGCGGTCAGGCCGGCGGGGCCGCCGCCAAGGATCAGCACGTCGGGATTGGGTGCTTCGTCTTCGGCCAGTTCGGTCTGCGGCTCTTCGGTCGGAATCGCAACGTCGATCATTCGTCCACCTCCGGTATGTCCAAACGCTCGGGCGATGCGGTCCGTCGGAAAGTCAGGAGTGTCATCTTAGCCGTCGCCCGCAAGCGGTGTCAACGCGCGGTTAACGCCGCGATGGCGGGGCCAGCTGGGCGCCCACGTTGAAGCCCTCGGTGCCGAAGTACGAGGCGAGCATGACGGGGAACGTGATGTAGACGGTGTTCTTGATCGTCTCTTCGTGGGGCCGCATGACGCGCATCAGCAGCGGAAACGTCCGCTTCAGATAGTCGGGCGTCTCCGCCGGCGCGACCAGCTCCTCGGCGGCGCCGGGCTCGAACAGCGGGCTGATCAGGTTGAGCCACAGGCCCGAGGCGGCGGCGATGCCGCCAAAGGAGCCGATGACGGTTCCAATCAGCGTTGCGGTGACGCTGCCCTCGACGTTGACCAGCGACCCCGCCGCGACGATCCCGATCGACGAGCCCACGAACACGAGCAACGGATAGCCAATGGGGCGGTAGACGCTGCGGCCGATCGACCAACACAGCTGCGGGTCGTCGGCGCCGGCGCAGGCGTTGGCGAAGAACTGTTCCAGGACGCTCACGGCCACCAGGCCGCCGATGCTGCCGCCCATGAACTCGGCGAAGAAGAAGTCCTCCGCGCTTGGCTGACGAGGCTGTGGGGTCGCTTGGGCCCAGGCGAGGGGCTGAATGGCCTGCACCATCACCCCGGCGATCAGCGTCACGATCAGGACCCGGGACAACGGGGAACCGCCGGTTCGCATAGCCCAATAATTGTAGAGGACGGCATTGCCCTGACACAACCGTCTTGACGCGAATGCAGCGCGGTTCTACGCTGAGAGGCATGGATCGCCAGCGCTTTGAGGGGCTCGTCGAAGAGGCCCTGGATCAGCTCCCGGACTTCTTCCAATCGAAGCTGCAGAACCTCGCCGTGATCGTCGAAGACGCGCCGTCGCCGGAGGTCGTCGACGACCTCGGCGATGACCGGATGCTCGGGCTCTACCAAGGCATTCCGCTGCCGGAGCGCAGCGTCTGGGACGACTACCCCTATCCGGACGTGATCTCCATCTATCAGCGCAACATCGAGGCGATCGCTCACACCGACGACGAGGTCATCGAGGAAGTGCGCATTACGGTGATGCACGAGATCGGCCACTACTTCGGCATGGACGAGGACGACCTGGCCGAGCTCGGCCTCGAATGAGGACGCGTCAACGTCGTGACGGGGGACGGTACCCGTCGGGATCGCGCAGGAACGCCAGCACGGCGTCGTACACCTCGTCGCGCAACCGACCGCGCGCGCTCAGTACGGCCAGCAGCTCGTCCCAGTTCGTCAGACTGATCAAGCGAAGCCCTTGTTCGTGAAGATGGCTCCTCGCCTCGTTCAGGTCAGCTCGCTCGCTGAAGTATTCGAACACGCACAGGCACTGATCGATCTGGGCCCCTGCATCAACGATGCCGCGTTGGAAAGCGAGCTTGCTGCCGCCGTCGGTGACCAGGTCCTCGACCAGGAGAACGCGGACGGCTTCGTCGAGGTGCCCCTCGATCTGCTGGCTTCGCCCATAGCCTTTCGGGTGTTTGCGCACGTAGACGAGCGGTCGGTCCAGCTCAAGCGCCAGGAACGCGGCGAACGGGATGCCGGCCGTCTCGCCGCCGGCCAGCGTCTCGAACGCCTCCAAGCCGATCGCGTCCTGGGCCGCCTGGACGAGCCCGTCGATGACCGCACGTCGCGGCCCCGGAAACGAGATGATCCGCCGGACGTCGACGTAGACGGGCGAGAGGCGCCCGGATGCCAACCGGAAGGGATCGTCGGGTCGGATTTGAATGGCTCCGGCGTCGATAAGCGCTTCGGCGACGCGTTCCATGTCGCGGCAGTCTAAGCGAGTTTTGGACAGAACGTCAACGCCGTTGTGTGGGCGAACCGGGGCGTGCTAGCGTGAGTACACTCCGTTCGAAACGCTTCAAGGAGGTTCTCCATGATGCGACGACTCGAGGTCCGAGTTGTGGGCGCGGTGCTTCTGATGGCCGCGCTCGCGCTCGGCCCCGCCGAGATGGCGCCCACGACGACCGCCGGTGAAGCTGGCCCCGCGCTGGTGCCGGCGGTGTTGAGCGACCAGCTGAACGCGCGCGGCCACGTCGTCGCGGACGACTTCGGCGTGCCGCACGTCTTCGCGCAAAACGCGCATGATCTCTACTTCATGACCGGCTATGTTCAAGCCCGAGATCGGCTGTTCCAGATGGACGTGACGCGCCGCCAAGCGAGCGGAACCCTGGCTGAGTTGCTGGGTCCCGACGCGCTGGCCAGCGACGTCCAGTTGCGCACGCTCGGCCTACGACGGGCTGCCCATCGCAGCCTGGAGGCCATTTCGGACACAGCCCGTCGCGAGCTGCAAGCGTACGCCGACGGCGTCAACGCCTTCATCGAGCAAGCGGAATCCAAGGGCCAACTGCCGCCGACATACGGCGCGCTGGAGCTGACCCAAGTCGAGCCCTGGACGGTCCTCGACACGCTGACGGTCGCCAAAGCGTTGGCGTTCCGACTGTCGTTCGACGGCTTCGAGACCGAGCTCACCCGGGCCTTTCTGGGCTACAGCGAGGCGCTGCGTGGCACCGGCATCGACGGCGCGACGCTGTTCAACCAAGACCTGTTCCGCAGCCAGCCCGTCAACGAGACGACGGTCCTCGCCCCGAACGACGAGACCGAGACACAGCGCCAGCTCGATCGCGTCGCCAAGGATCAGTGGGCCGATCGAGGGGACCAATCGACCCGCGAGCTGTTGGGCGACTACCTCGACAAAGTCCGCGACATTCCGATGTTCGAGCCGCTGTTGAAACGGCGCGCGGTCGGCAGCAACTGGTTCGTGGTCTCGGGCGAGCACACCGAGAGCGGGCATCCGATGTTGGCCAACGACCCGCACCTCAGCCTGACGAACCCGTCGGTCTTCTACGAGATGGACCACAAGATCCAGAACGGGAAGACGCTCAGCGCCAGCGGCGTGGCGTTTCCCGGCGTGCCCTACGTCGTGTTGGGCCAGACCGATGACGTCGCCTGGGGAGCGACCAACAATCCCATCGACGAGACCGACTTTTTCCAGGAGACGATCGTCGAGGACGAACGGGGGCGGCTCCACACGGTCTTCCGGGGTGAGCAGGAGCCCGTGAAGGTCATTCCCGAAGAGTACAGAGCCAACCGGATCGGCGACGAACGGCCCAATAACGTCTCCACCGTGGCGCCCGGCGAGGACGTCCCGAAGGCGACGCTCGTCGCCCCGCGCCACGGGCCGATCGTGCAGATGGACCGCGAAGCGGGGGAGGCGATCAGCGTCCAGTTCACCGGGTTCTACGACACGAGGGAAGTCGAGACGTTCCGCGCGTGGAATCGAGCAGCGGACCTTGACGACTTCAAGGAAGGGTTGAAAACGTTCGACTTCGGCTCGCAGAACTGGGCCTACGCCGACACCGAGGGCAACATCGCCTACTTCTCGAGCGGCGAGGTGCCGCTGCGCCAGGACCTGCAACAGGGGTTCGTCGACCTCGTGCCGCCCTATCTCGTCCGCAACGGCTCGGGGGCGCTGCAGCACGAGTGGATCCCCGACGAAGACCCCGACCCCAAACAGGCGATCCCGTTCCAGACGCTGCCGTTTGCCGAGATGCCGCAATCCGTCAATCCGGACAGGGGCTTCCTCGTCTCGGCCAACAACGATCCGTTGGGCCACACGCTCGACAACGACCCGCTCAACCAGCGCCGACCGTCGGGCGAGGGGCTGTTCTACCTCACGAAGAGTTACAGCAGCGGCTTTCGGGCCGGGCGGCTCACCGAGCTGATCCGCGGCGACATCGAGGCCGACGGCCAAATCTCGGTGGCCGACGCGAAGGGCTTCATGGCCGACGTCACCCAGCTGTCGGCCCGACGGCTCGTGCCGCATCTGGTCAACGCGCTGGAGGCCGCCTTATCGGAGAACGCCCCAGCGCCGCTGGCGCAGTTCGCTCAGGATCCGCGGCTCTCGCAAATCCGGGATCTCTTGGCGAACTGGGATTATTCCACGCCGACCGGCTTGGCGTCCGGCTATGGCGACGGCAAACCGGCCGGCCAAGCGCCCACCGAGCGCGAGGTGAACGCCAGCGTCGCCGCCACCATCGCCAACGTCTGGATCTCCCAACTGACCAGCAACACGGTCGAC
>JAHEOA010000212.1 GCA_018609825.1 Candidatus Bipolaricaulota bacterium
CAAGCCGTGACCGTTTAGCCCGTCCCTGGCCCCGCTGGCTCCGATATCCCGTGACAATGGTCGGGCAGAGACAAAGCCCTCGGGAGGGCTCCCGAGGGCTTCGCTCTAGGAACTGTTGGGGTCCCCGTCGTTGATATGGCAGCGTCCTCAGATCATTGACCGGACTGTTCACTGCCGGTCTGGGGCTTGGAGAAGAGCTGCGGGTCGAAGCTCGACTTGATCTGTACGTTCTCGACGGTCTGCTCACTGACGAGGTTGCCGCCAAGATACGTCTCCTGCTTGAACGGGAACGCGTAGTCGTTCACGCGCTGATAGTTGCTGAAGACGGTGCGCACCGTCTGGCCCTGGGCCGAGCGGGTGCGCTGAATGGGCAGGAAGCGTTCCGTGTCGAAGTAGAACGTCGCCGACTGGCCTTGCGGCAGCGTCACTTGGACGGCGTGCGCCTCGGTGCCGTTGACGCTCTCCCTGCCCTGGTACGCGTACTGGAAGTCCTCACGCGTCGTGTAGAGCAGGATGTGGAGCGGGTCGAGAAAGAGGTTCTGCTGCACGGAGCCCGCCTGGTTGGCCTGCAGCTCTTGCACTTGGCCCTGCTGCCGGACCCAGCCGTTCTGGCCGTCCCAGACCGTGAGGCTGTTGATCGTCTGGCCCTGGATGTTGACCCGGGTGTCCTTGCGGAAGCGGTTGGGCAGCTGCACCCACGTCTGGGTCTGCAGCGAGAAAGTTTGTCCGCGCTGCTGGGCCATGCTGCTGGCCTCGACTTGGTAGCCGTTCAGGCTCTGCAGCGCCTCGAGGCCGCCCTGAGCTTCGCGGGCCTGTTGCATGATGTCGCGGGCCTGCTGGCTGGGGGGCTGCTCGGTCTGGTCTTGTTCGTCTTGCTCGTCAGACGGCTGCGACTCCTGTGACCCTTGCGACTCCTGCGACGATTGGTCCTCTTCGGACTGTTCCGCGGGCGCCTCGGACGGACCGGACGATGGCCCCAGCGACAACGGCCCTTGCAGCAGCACGAAGCTGAGAATGGCCACAAGCGCGAGGCCAACGATCAGAATCCATTTGAGCATCGAATCCCTCCCTGAAGATAGGCCATACTAAGAACTGAGCCAGGCCCGAGCAATCGATCCTCCCGATTCCTCAGCCTGACGGCGTCTTCGTCCGATGGTAATCGCCGAACTCGGGGTCTCGACAGCCGCGTGGCGCGCGTCAGCCCGCCTCGATGGCTTGGTGGATACGCGCTTGGACGTCATCCAGGCTCAGTTCGGTCTGGCCGCCCACGACGTGGTGCAGCGTTCCCCCGCCGTCCCCGCGATGGCGCGGAATAATGTGCACGTGCAGGTGCGGCACGGCCTGGCCGGCTTCCGACCCGTTGTGGATGCCGATCGTGGCGGCCGGGGCGTCCATGGCGCCCTGCACGGCCTGCGCGGCGCGCTGAACGGCGCTGAACAACGGCCCGATCTCCTCGGGGGCGAGGTCCTGGAGATGCCGGCAGTGCGTCTTGGGGATCACCAGCGTGTGGCCGTCCCGCAGGGGATGCAGGTCGAGAAACGCCACGCTGTGCTCGTCCTCGTCGATCTTGTGGGCGTCCTGCTCGTTGCGGGCGATGGCACAGAAGATGCAGTCACTCATCCTGCGACGAACCCTCCACGTGGATCTCGGCAAAGCGACGTTTGCCGACTTTCAGAAGCCCCTTGGGTGTCAGTTCAATGTGCGCGTTCGCGTCCTCGATCCGAGTGCCGTCGTACTCCACCGCTCCCTGCTGCACGAGCCGTCGCGCCTCGGAGCGACTCTCCACCAACTCCGCCCGATCCATGAGCTCGACGATCCAGATGCGCCCGTGCTCGTCCAGCGCGCCCGGACCGAGGGTCACGTGGGGAACGTCCTCGGGGCGCTCGCCCTGGGCGAAGACCCGCTCGAACTCCTCGGCCGCGCTGTCGGCGTCGTCCGCGGGGTAGTACTTGGCCACCACGGCGTGGGCGAGTCGCTTCTTCTGCTCCATGGGATGCTCGTCCTTGAGCTCGTCGTGGTCCAGATCGGTCAAGAGCGTCGTGTAGCGCTCCAGCATGTCGTCGGGGATCGACATGAGCTTGCCGTAAATGTCATTGGGGGCCTCGGTGATCCCGACGGTGTTGCCGTAGGACTTGCTCATCTTCTTGACGCCGTCGATGCCCTCCAACAGGGGCATGAGCAGCGCCACCTGCGGATCCTGGTCGTAGCGGGCCTGGATCTCGCGGCCCACCAACAGATTGAATCGCTGGTCCGTGCCGCCGAGTTCCACGTCGGCGTCGATGGCGACCGAATCGTAGGCTTGCGCCAACGGATACAGAAACTCCAACAGCGTGATCGACTGGCCCTGTTCGTAGCGCTTGTGGAAGTCGTCGCGCTCCAGCATCCGGGCGACGGTGTACTTCGATGTCAGCTCCATGATCTCCTCAAACGCCATGGGCTCCAGCCACTTGGAGTTGTAGTGGATCTCGGTCCGGTCGGTGTCCAGGATCTCGAAGGCCTGGTCCTTGTAGGTCTGCATGTTCCGCTGAATCTCGTTGAACGTCAGGATGGGCCGGGTCGAGTCGCGGCCCGAGGGGTCGCCGATGCGGGCGGTGAAGTCCCCGACGATCAGCACGGCCCTGTGGCCGAGGTCCTGGAAGGCGCGCAGCTTCTCCAGGACGACGCCGATGCCGACGTGGATGTTGGGGGCGGTCGGGTCGACGCCGAGCTTGACGCGCAGCGGCTCGCCCGACTCAACCGAGCGCTCCAGCTTCCTGAGGAGATCGTCCTCGGGGATGATCTCCACGGAGCGCCGCTTGATGATCTCCAGTTGGTCCTCTGGGGATGTCATGGCTCTGACGGTCGCTACTCGCGACTGTGCCGGACGATGGAGACGACGCGGTCGTCCTCGTCGACGCTGATGACCTTGACGCCGCGGGCGTAGCGACTGACCACGCGGACGTCGCTGGCGGAGATCCGGATGACCTTGCCCTGCAGCGTCGTGATCATGACCTCGTCGTCGTCGTGGACGCGGCCCATCGCGACGACCTTGCCGGTCTTGCGGTTGGTCTTGAGGCCGAGTACGCCCTTGCCCGAGCGATTCTGCGTGGGGAACTCCTCGACGGGCGTGCGCTTGCCGAAGCCGTTCTCCGTGACGACGAGCAACTTATCTTCGGTGGCCCCCGCCGGCAACGGCGTGAGATCGACGAGTTCGTCGTCGGCGTCGAGCTTCATGCCGATGACCCCCTTGGAGGGGCGTCCGGTGAGCCGAGCCTGATCCTCGTCGAAGCGGATCGTCTGGCCCTTGGCGCTGACGAGCATCAGATCGCCCGAGCCCGTCGTCAACGCCACGTCGACGATCTGGTCGCCCTCGACGGCGTTGATCGCGGCGATGCCGTTGGTGTGGGCGTTCAGATAGTCCTCGATGAGGTTGCGGTTGACGATGCCGCGCTGGGTCGCCATGACGCAATACTGACGCCCGTCGTCCTCGGCCGGATGGGGAACAAGCGCCACGACCTGTTCCTCCGGCGACATGCCGATGAGGTTGCGCAGGTTCTCGCCCTTGGAGTCGCGGCGTGCCGACGGCAGCCGATAGGCCTTCAGCTTGTAGCATTTGTGGGCCGTTGTGAAGATCCATAGATCGTCTCGGGCGTTGCAGCTGAAAATGTGCTTGAATACGTCGCCCTCGCGCAGGCGCATGGCGATAACGCCCTTGCCGCCTCGGCCCTGCTTGCGGATGACGTCTTCACGCGGCGCGTTGGCGTAGCCCTTGGTGGAGATGCTCACCAGCACATCTTGGTCGGGCACGAACGACTCGGGCGTGTATTCCCAATCGGCTTCGCCCTCGGTCAGGATCTGAGTCCGCCGCTCGTCGGCGTACTTGTCCTTGATCTCCAGCAGTTCATCTTCGATGAGCTGGTCGAGCTTCTCGTTGCTGCCCAGGATCTCCTTGTACTCCTTGATGAGCTCGATCTTTTCCTGATACTCGTTCTCGATCTTGTCCCGCTCCAGGCTGGTGAGCTGGCGCAGTCGCATGCTCAGGATCGCGTTGGCCTGGTCCTCGCTCAGGTCGTAGTCGGCCTGCAGTCGGGTCATCGCCGAGGGCGCGTCGTCGGCGTCGCGGATCAACTGGATGATCGCCTCTTGGTTCGCCAGCGCCACGCGCAGGCCCTCCAGGATATGGGCGCGCTGTTCGGCGATTCTCAGGCGATACTGCGTCCGGCGCGTGACGACGTCGCGTCGATGCGCCAGGAACGCCCCCAGGAGCTCCTTGAGCGAGAGTTTCCGTGGGTTGCCGTCGATGATGACGAGGAAGTTGGCGCCGAACGTCCACTCCAGTGGCGTGTACCGGTAAATCTTGTTGAGCGCGACCTGCGGGTTGGCCGTCTGCTTCAGTTCCACGACGATGCGGAGGCCGTCCTGGTCGGACTCGTCCCGGAGATCCGTGACCTCGTCGATCTCGCCGGCGCGTACCTTGTTGGCGATCGCTTCCACGATCGTCGACTTGCGCACCTGGAAGGGGATCTCCGTGACGATGATCCGGTCGTCCTGGACCTCGGCCTTGCCGCGCACGCGGATCTTGCCCTCGCCCGTGCGATAGGCGGCCTCGATCCCCTCTTCGCCGAGGATCATGCCGCCCGTGGGCAGATCGGGGCCCTTGATGAACTGCTTCAGGTCGCTCCAGTCGGCGTCGGGGTGCTCGATGAGATGGACGGTGGCGTCGACGAGCTCGCCCAGGTTGTGCGGCGGAATCTGGGTCGTCATGCCGACCGAGATGCCCCAGGCGCCGTTCAGAAGCAGATTGGGCACCTTGGCGGGCAGGACGACCGGCTCCTCGAGCGCGTCGTCGAAGTTGGTCTGGAAGTCGACGGTCTCCTCGTTGATCTCGGCGAGGAACTCCTCGGTGATGGCGGAGAGACGGGCTTCGGTGTAGCGCATCGCGGCCGCCTCGTCGCCGTCGAGGCTGCCGAAGTTGCCCTGGCCGTCGATCAGGGGGTAGCGATAGCTGAACGTCTGCGCCATGTTGACCAGCGTGTCGTAGATGGCTTGGTCGCCGTGCGGGTGATACTTACCCATCGTCTCACCGACGATGCGGGCGCATTTCCGATGGGGGCGATTGGAGGCCAGTCCGAGCTGGTCCATGGCGTAGAGGATGCGTCGTTGGACGGGCTTGAGCCCGTCGCGCGCGTCCGGGATGGCTCGGCCCCGGATGACGCTCATGGCGTAGTTGATGTAGCTCTGGCGCATCTCCGATTCGATCGGGGTCCGCTCGATACGGCTCATAGATCACGATCCTCCCAACTCGTTGCCCGAGACAAAAACGGCTCTCGCACCACCGCGATATGACCCCTCGATGATACGGGATTTCGCGTCTCTAAGCAAGTTTGGCGGCGTTCGAGCACGGCTCGATGGACGCGTCAGACCTCGTCAAACATGTACGGGGCGACGACGTCCAGTTGGGCCTGGTAGCTGGCGGGATCCAGGAACCACAACGTCGCGGCCAGACTGGACAGCAGTGAGTTGCCGTCCTGGGGCGTGAAGCAGAACCCGGTCACCCGGTGCCCGTTCTGCGAGACGTGCAGCGAGGGCAGCACGACGACGGTGTTGTCCAGAATACGACCGTAGTGGCCGTAGTCGCGTCCGAAGGAGAATATCAGGTTCTGCTCGCTCCGATGGGTGACCGCCACATGAGGGTTGTCCCGCAGTCGCTGCGTGACGCTGGCGCGGGTGGTCGGCTCGGCCAGCTCGAGGTCGAAGTGGACGGTGTGCATGTACTGGGTGTTGACCTTGAGCGCGGACGAGAACAGATTGAGCTCGAGACCGAGCGTCTGGAAGAGGTGATAGGCGTCTCGGGCGTGGTGCGTGCCAAAGACCTCGTCGTCGTGCGCGCTGACGCTGGGGGACGGGACGAAACTGGAGGACTGGCTGATGTCATTGGCGCGACGAATGCAGACGAAGCGCGCGGATTGGAGATTGGCCCGATCGTCATCGAGCGCGATCGTGTCCACCAGAACCGCCAGATTATGGGTGTTGCAACTGACGACCTGGATATAGCGGTCATCGCCCGGGATCAGCGCCTCGTCGTTGACGCCGTGGACGAACATCTTGCCGAAGCCGAACTCGCTGCCCTGGGCAATGAAGCCGCGCGTGTTGTGCTCAAACTTGCGGTAGAAGTCGGTCTTGTTCGTGTTGCCCCAGCCCTTCGGCGTGCAGTCGATGACCACGTCGGCCAGGTCGATCGCCTCGACCTTCTCGTAGGCCGGAGTGATCCCGATGGCCTCGAAGTCCTCGGCCGCTTTGCCGTTGACCGCCAGCTGGGCGCCGCGTCGAATCAGGTTGTGGATCTTGGGCCGATCCTCCAGGATCGGCGAGTTCTTGTGGAAGATCACCTCGTCGAGGCCGATCTCGTCCTTGATCCCCGCAAGCAGCCCGATCAACGGCTCGCCGATCGTGCCCGTCCCGATCACCAGCACCGTGTGGCCCATGCCCGATCCCCCTTCAGTTGATCCGTCTGGATGCCTCAGGTGTAGCCCATGGACATGACGGAGGTCAACATCGAGGCGACGTGAGGCGTTGCCGGCGATTCAGGCGTTCAGATCCGGCCAGTTCGCGATCGGCTCGGTGGACTGGACCACGTGCATGCCCGCCTCGGCGAAGCGTCGGAACGCGGCGTCAGCCTCCTCGGTGTAGTCGACGACCCCGGGGACGACGACGGACGAGGTGCAGTCCTCCAACAGATAAACCTTGCGGGCCAGCGACTCGTCGGTCTCCATGATGTCGCGGAGGAGGTCGTCGATGGTCCAGGCGACGCAGTGGCTTTTCGCTTGCCCGGCAATGGCGACGGCATCGAACTCGCGCAGTTTCTGCAGGAACCGCTCGTTCCTGGCGGCAATGGGGTCGCCCCGATGGTTGGTGCGCACCTCGGGGCCGAGCACGGAGTAATGCTCGGTCAGGGGGTTGAGGCCCTTCACTTCGTGATCCGGCTGACTCATGCGGGCGATGGTGTGGAAGAAGACGGCCTCCTCAATGGCTGGGACGAGCGCGTGGCTGATCCCGCCCAGCATGACGTGGTAAGGCCAGATCGTCAGGTCGTACTTCTCGCCGGCGCAGAGCTCGGCGACGTAGTGCTCCAAGTGGCGCTGCCCGGCTTCGGGCGTGAGCCCGATGTTCGGGGCCACGGCCGGGTTGAAGCGCCAGCGCCCGTCGTCGATGTCGGCCTTGGTCACCAGCGTCAGCGGATCCGGATGGTTCCCGTCCTCATCGATTAGGAAGATCGGATGGAAGATCTGCATGGCCTGATGGGTGTCCATCGTCGGCGTGATCTGGGTGATGCGATCCAGGTTGCGATAGATGAAGCGACAGAGTCTCACGTTGTCCTCGACGGCCCCGTTGCCCGACCGTCCTGCCACGAACAGCTCGAAGCCCGGCAAGCAGAACGTGTTCTGTACGTCGACCAGCACGAGCCCGAGCTTGAACGCGTCATCGTGCGCTGACGAGATGTCGTGCTCGCGGGCCCAGGCCTCGGCGCCCTCGGCCCGTTGCTCGTAGGGCACGCGCCAGATCGCGTCGACGCTGTCAGGGTCAAAATGCGGCGGAACGGGCAGCTCCTCGGGTGCCATCGCGACACGGGGAGTCTAGAGCGGCAGCTGTGCGCGGGTCAACTCGCGGCTGAGATCAGAGCCGCTTGGCGTAGACGATCGTCTCCTGGCGATGCATCTCGCCGTCTCGGGCGAGATACCAGGGATAGCGATGGACGGGCTCATATCCCATGGAATCGAAGAAGCCCCGAGCTGCGTCATTCGCGGCATGGACGCGGGCATGGACGCCGGGCACGTCAGCGTCGCGGGCCTGGGCCTCGAAGCGTTCCACGAGCGCGCGCCCGATCCCCTGACCCCGGATGCCCGGACGAAGGTTGATATGCAGATGGGCCGGATACCGCGTCAGGATCGGCTTCATGCGTCGGCCCTCGCCGACCCCGAACGTCTTGAGCAGCGATCGGGCCAGATGCCACGTCTCGCGTCGCCAGAGCGCGCCGCCCCGCAGGGCGCGCCAGACGGCGTGGGGAAAGATGGAGCGGGCCATGCGCCGACGTCGCCAAGTGCTGTGCAGGCAGCCGCTCAGGTAGCCGATCACCGTGCCGTCCTGCACGGCGACCCAGAGGGACTCGGGCTCGAAGTCGGTGTAGTAGCGGGTCAGCAGATCGGCCATGACCTCGGGATCGCTGAAGAGGCTCTCCAAGGCGTCCCGATGGCTGGCGGTCCGACGGGCGATCGCCCGGATCTGTTCCCGATCGGACGCCCGGTAGCGCCGGACGGTCACATCCGAGGCGTCGCCCGGGTCCGATCGATTCGCGATCATGTCGGGCTTCCCCGGGTCGCGGCCGTCAGCTCCACCAGGCGATAGGCCGACTTGGCGAACGTCGCGCCGCCGCGCCGCATCTCCGCTCCCACCAGAAACGCCGTGGGCGAGCCCAGCGTCGTCAGCGGAATCGTCAAGCGGACCGTTCGCATGCCCCGTTTGGCGGAGACCTCGGCGTTCTCGACAAGCCCTCCGTTCAGGAACAGGCCCCGCGCCGTCTGTAGGAAGCGCCAGGCCAGCGGGACCGCGTCGCCGTCGACGGGCTTGAGGTGGATCAATACGTGGTTGTGTGGGTGGAGGCGCTCGAAGCATTCCACCTCGACGCTCAACAGATGATTCGCCTTGAGCGACAGATGGAGCGCGCGGATGTCGTTGTAACGGTGCAGGTTGCCGAGCAGCGTCCGATGGCGGGGATCGAGATAGCTCACCTCGGGTCGGGCGTCGTCGACGCCCGCTTGTCCGTTTGCCTGGATCAGCTCCGCCATGTCGCGGTCGGCGGAGTCCGCCACGTCGACGCGATGCGTCATCTGCAGCCGCGGCACCTCGCCGAAGAGCTCGTTGGCCCGCGCGAAGCTCTCCAAGTAGAGCCGCATGTAGTGGACCTGGGAACGGTACTTGAGGATGGCCCGATGCTTGCGCCGCACGTCGGCTCCGTTGAGCGGAACCCGGAGCCAGTTCGTGTCGAGCGACGTCAACGAGGGCGGCGGCGTCAGCTTGGCGCGGAACAGTCGGCCGCGAGGCATCGGCCACCGGCCCCGGTGGATCACGTAGGTCAACGGCCGCACGCCCGCGAACGACGGCGCGTTTGGCTCTTGGGCCAGTCGCTGGAGCGCATAGATCCAGAACGCTTCCGTGCTCCAGTGATCGGGATGGAAGTCGTTCGGATGGGGCACGTAGAGCGTCGCCGGCCGATGTGTGCGCAATAGCCACTGCAGATCCCGAACGACGGCCTGTCCGCAGTAGAGCGCCGCAGGCGTCAGGCTGTTGTCGTAGGGCGAGCGCTGCGCGCCCGTTTGAGGGGAGGTGTAGGGCGCGTCCTCGCTCCAGTGCTGGTTCCAGAGCCGCGCCAACCCGCGGTCGGGGTAGCCCAAGAACACGACGCCATCGGGATCCATGCCGAGCGCCTCCAGGGCACGTCGGGTCTCGCGTTGGCGGTAATACCCGAATCGCACCGCGCTGCGGCGGTTACGGAACGGCCCGCGATACTGGCCGTCCCCGTTGGTCATGAGCACGACGGTGACGGGATCGCCGCGGGCGAGATGGCGCTGGATCAGCCCGCCGACCCCGAGCACCTCGTCGTCGTTGTGCGGCGCGACGACCAGGACGGGCCCGGCCTCGATGTCGTCGATCGAGCGTTCGGTTGGCTGCTCGGCGGTGGCGCCAGTTGAGTTGTCCATGGCGTCGGCGTCCGTTGTACCATGCCCATCTCCCCCTCAGCCAGGCCCGGTTCGCCCACCGCGCCATTCTGGCATGCATCCGAGGGTGCCGATACCATCGATGGACCCCAAATCCACTGGCAACCCCAGGAGGCGGTTTCGGATGCGGTGGCGTCGCGCAATCGTCATGGCCACGGTCGTTCTCGGCATCCTCAGTGTAGGAGCCCAGTCGCTCGTCGGGGACGGACTCGCAACCGACGGAGCCTCAAAGCGAGGTGCGACGGCGGAATCTCACAAGATCCAGGGATCCCTGAAGCGCCTGATCGGTCAGGCCGGCGCTGCGGGGCGATTCTCCGTCCGGCTCAACCGTCCCTTGAACGGAGCGTCGGTCATGACGGACATGCTGGCCGAGGACGGCTTCCGCGTCGTCGTGGAGGCCCGCAGCGAGGACGCGGTCAACGGGCTCCGTGCGACGATCGACCATCTGGGGGGACAGATCGAGGGCGTTGCCGGCTCCCGGCTACAGGCCCGTCTCTCGGCCCCGGCGACCGAGCAACTGGCCGAAGCGCGCGACGTGGCGTTTATCCGCCTTCCGATGTCCCCGTTCCCACGCGATCCGTTCCTGACCGCGCAGGCGGAGGCCGCGGACGACGAGATCACCAGCGAGGGACTGGACGCCATCGGCACCGAGACCTGGCATGAGATCGGACTCAACGGCCAAGGCGTGCGCGTCGGCGTGATCGACAGCGGCTTCATGGACTACGACAAACTGCTGGGCAGCGAGTTGCCGCCCGAGCATCGGCTGACGACCCGGTCGTTCCGTCCGGACAATGACATCGAATGTTCCAACTGCTCCGAGACGGGGCAGTACCATGGCCTGGGCACCGCCGAGGTGGTCCACGACGTGGCGCCGCGAGCGGAGCTTTTGCTCAGCAACTTCGGCAGCGGCGTCCAGTTTGAACGGACCGTCAACTGGATGATCGATCAGGACGTCGACGTCATCAACACCTCGCTCGGATTCCCCTCCGGCTGCTTCCGCAAGGGCGGCGGCATCTTTGAGCCCATCATCCAGAAGGCCCGCGACGCCGGGATCACGTGGGCCACGTCGGCCGGCAACGAGGGCAACGCCCACTGGCAGGGCACCTACGCCGACCCCGATGGCGACGACCGCCACAACTTCGCCGAGGGAGACAACACCTTCACGGTCGAAGCCGAGCTCGTGGAGGCCGACGTGAACGGCCGCGACGCGGCGGCCGCGATCCTGAGCTTCATGCTCAGTTGGGACGCGCCGTGCACGGGCGCCGACCGGGCCTACGACATCCAGATCGTGCCCGAGGACGACGCGGCCGAGACGGTCACGGGCAGTTGGACGTGGCAGCCGGGTATCCCCATTCGGTCCGCCTTCAACGTCTTCGAGTTCGACGCCGACGAAGTCGGGGAGACGAAGACGTTCCAGGTGGTGATCACCAAGCTGGACTCGGAGGCCCCGGACGTCACCCTGGACATGCTCATCCAGGCGTGCACCGAGTGCGTCGATGGGGATTTCGACTACCTGACCCCGGAGGGCAGCGTCAGCATTCTGGAGCCCTCGATCTCCCCCAGCGCCATGACCGTGGGCGCTCGCCATCACGACGCCGACGCCTGTGGTGAGCTCTGTCCGGACGGCTCGCTGCTGTTCTACTCCAGTCGCGGGCCCACCAAGGACGGACGGACGAAGCCGGACATCGCCGCCCCGACCCACGTCTCCACGACCGCATTCGGCCCATGGAATCGCACGGGGGACAACCAGAACGTCGGCTTCACCGGCACCAGCGCGGCCAGCCCGCATGCCGCGGGCGCGGCGGCCCTCGCGCAACAGGCCATCCCCGACGGCACGCCGGGCGAGATCATCGACTTCCTGAAACGACGCAGCGAGGACCTGGGCGCGCCGGGGGCCGACAATCGCTTCGGGGCGGGGGCGCTGTCGCTGGGCCCGCTGCCGTTGGATCCGGCCGCGTTGAACGTCACGGGCGTCACGCCCGGCCGCGCGATCGTCGGCCAGGAGACCGAGGCGGTCATTACGGGGACGGGCCTCACCCGAGCGAGCAAGGTGCTCGTCGAGGGCAGCGGCGTGACGGCCACGATCCGCGAGGGTGCCACCGACAACGAGCTGCCGATCACGGTACGCGTGTCGAGCTCGGCCGAGCTCGGAGCGCGGTCGTTCCGCGTGGTGGGCGAGACCGAAGACGCCAGCAGCGGCCGGGCGAGGCTGTCGGTGATCGGCCCGCCGAGCTTCGAGGTCTCGGAGACGGAGCTGGCCTATGAGGTCACCGTGGGCGACAGGGGCGCTCCCATTCGGCAGCTCTCGATCGGCAACCGCGGCGACGGGCCGCTGGCCTGGAGCGCGCGGACGACCCAGTCGTGGGTGGCGGTCAACCCGAGGTCCGGATCGACGCCCTCGGAGATCCGGGTGCTGCTGAGTCCGGGCGATCTGGACCCCGGCGTCCATCGGGCGCAGATCGTCCTGGAGTCGGAGACGGCCGAGAACAGCCCGTTCCGCGTCGACGTGGTCCTGAGAGTCCAGCAGCCCGAGATCGGCCTCGATCCGGAACGGCTCGCCTTCGAGGCGACGCTCGGTGACTCCCCGGACAGCCAGACGGTGCGGATCCGCAACTCGGGCAGCGGGACGCTGCGCTGGGACGCCGAGCCGCAAGCCCCTTGGATCAACGTCAACGCCTCAAGTGGGTCGGGGGACTTCGACTTGATCGTCTCCATCGACGGCGCGGACCTCGCTCCCGGCACGCATCAAGGCACAGTCCGCATCACGGCCGAGATGGCCTCGAACAGCCCCGTCGAGGTGCCCGTGATCGTTCGCATTCAGGGACCCGACGCTCTGACGGCCGTCGAGTTTGGCAAGATCGCGTTCGACCCGCCCGAGGCCTGGCGGCGGATCGTCGGGCAAGCGTGCGTCGTCTATCGCAACGTCAGCGACGGCCACGCCCGCGTTCACGTCACGCCGCCCGACGGCGACGATCGCCGCACGTATCACGTGCCCTCGGGCAACGATGTGGTCGTCTGCGGTCGGGTCGCGCACATCGACACGCGGGCCGACACCTGAGCTGAAGCGAAGCCGCTTGCTCCCACAGCCACGGCTGTTCTAGAATGGGCGCACCTAGGCATCCCCATGACGCCGTCGGTGGACGGGCCATCGTTCGACGTGCTGAGGTCGCGACCGCCGACTGCGATGCCCGTCGGGGATCCATCAGGGAGGCATCAGCATGCCCGAGCTCTCGACTGATCAACTGCATCGACCCTGTGACCCGAGCATCTACGACTTCGAAACGACGCACGACGTCGAGCCGCTGAGTGAGGTCATCGGCCAGGAACGGGCGATCCGCGCGCTCGAGACGGGCCTGAAGCTCAAGAACGCGCGCAACCGCTACAACATCTTCGTGGCGGGCGATCCGGGCACGGGCAAGCTCTCCGCCGTGCAGAGCTTCGTCGAGGACGTGAGCGCCGATCAGGAGCAGCCGCCCGACCTGTGCTACGTGCACAACTTTGCCGATCCGTATCGGCCGCGCTATCTCCAGCTTCCGGCCGGGCAAGGCAGCGAACTGAAGGCTGACATGGAGCGGCTGATCGACAGCCTCCGGGACGACCTGCCCAAGGCGTTCGAGAGCGACGAGTACCAGGAGCGTCGCGAACAGGTGGACCAGCAGTACAAGGAGCGCGAGCAACAGATGTACGAGCGCTGGCAGCAGGAGGCCGAAGAACGCGGCTTCCAGCTCCAGCAGACCCAGATCGGCATCCAGACGATCCCGGTGGACGAGGACGGCGAGCCGATGACGCGCGAGCAGTTCCAGGGGCTCGACGATGCGACCCAGCGCGAGCTGCGCGAGCGCCAGGAGGAGCTCCAAGAGATCATCCAGCGCGACATGCGCGAGGCGAGCAAGGTGGCCGAGGAGCGCTCGGAGGCCGTCGACGAGCTCAATCGCGAGGTGGCCGAGTTCGTCATCGCGCCGCGGGTGCAGAATTTGAAGGAACGCTACCGCGATCGCGACCGCGTGCTCGGGTATCTCGACGAGGTCCAGGAGGATCTGATCGACAACGTCGATATCTTCCTCGACGAAGGCGGCGGGGGCGGACAGGGCAACATGCCCCAGATGTTGCAACAGATGATGGCCGCCGGCGGGCAACAACAGGGCGGCGATCCGTTCCGCAAGTACGACGTCAACGTCCTGGTCGACCACGGCGACACGGAAGGGGCGCCCGTCGTGATCCAGGAGAACGCGACCTATCCCAATCTCTTCGGTCGGGTCGAGCGGCGCATGCAGATGGGGGCGGTCACGACCGACTTCATGATGATCCGGCCGGGGTCGATCCACGAGGCGAACGGCGGGTACCTGATCCTCAATGCGGAAAACTTGCTGCGTTCGCCCATGAGCTGGCAGGCAATCAAAGTCACCCTACGACGCAAGGAGATCGAAGTCGAGGACGTGGCCAACATGCTCGGCTACGGCGCCGCCGAGGGCCTCAAGCCGGAGGCGCTGCCCTTGGACGTCAAGTTCGTCGTCATCGGGAACCGCTACATCTACGACCTGCTACAAGCCTACGACGAGGACTTCCGGAAGCTCTTTGCGGTCAAGAGCGAGTTCGACAACGACATGGACCGCACCGAGGAGACCGAACGTCGCTTCGCCAATTTCCTTTGTGCCCGCGGCGACGAGGACCCCTATCTGTTGCCGTTCGACCCGACGGGCACGGCCCGCCTGGTGGAGTACGCCAGCGAGTGCGCCAACGATCAGAGCAAGCTCTCCGCGTGTTTCAGCGACCTGATGACGATCGTCGACGAGGCGAGCTTCCGAGCCCGTGAGGCCGACGATGAGGTCGTCACCCGCGGTCACGTCCAGAGCGCCATCGAGGCCCGCGACTTTCGGCACAACTTGCTCGAAGAGAAGGTCCGCGAGATGATCGCGCGCGGGGAGATCTTCGTCGACACCGAGGGCGAAACGCCGGGCCAGATCAATGGCCTGAGCGTCCTCCACACGGGCGATCACCAGTTCGGCCGGCCCACGCGCATCACCGCCACCGTTCATACGGGCAAGGACGGCGTGATGGACATCGAACGCGAGGCGGAACTGTCGGGCAAGATCCACACCAAGGGGCTCCTCATCTTGAAAAGCTGGCTCGGGAACCAGTTTGCGCGAGAGCGCCCGCTCTCGCTGTCGGCCAGCCTGACGTTCGAGCAGAGCTACGGCACCGTCGACGGGGACAGCGCCTCGGCGGCTGAACTGATTGCCCTGATCTCCGAGATCGCCGACGCCCCCATCAGGCAGGGGATCGCCATCACGGGGTCGGTCAACCAGAAGGGCCAGATTCAGCCCATCGGCGGCGTCAACGAGAAGATCGAGGGTTTCTACAAAGTCTGCAAGGTGCAGGGGCTGACGGGCGATCAGGGCGTCGTGATCCCCGAGGCCAACGTGGAGCACCTGATGCTGGCCAGCGACGTTCGCGAGGCCGTCGAAAACGGGGATTTCCACGTCTGGTCGGTGGATTCGATAGACGAGGCCGTAGAGCTCTTGACGGGCGCGGCGGCGGGCGCCTGGAACGCTGAGGCCGAGGCCTTCGACGACGGTTCGCTCTACGCCCGCGTGGACGCCGAACTGCAAGACATCGCCGAACGCCTACGACAAGCCGAGGAGAGCGAGGAGAAGGACGTCCCCGGCAGCGGTTCGGCGAGCGAGGGCTGAACTCCTCGGATTCAACGGTCAAGGGGCACCGAACCTCCCAGGGGCTTCCATCCGCGCCTGCCCCCGTTGTGGACATTGATCTAGGTCATTGAGGGGGCCTTCCGAATTTGATAATAGTAATGAGTATCATCATGACCAGACGTTTCGAAGGAGCGGAAGCCCGATGATCATTGCCCTGACGATTGTCCTCATCGTGATCGCCTCGGTCGTGTTCACCTTTATCAGCCCATGGACCTTCACGCCGTTGGCCTCCAACTGGTGGGCCGTCGATCTTTCAACCAACGTCACGTTCATCGTGACCGGCCTCGCCTTTGTCGTGGTCAACCTCTTTTTGGCTTACGTGATCGTTCGCTATCGCCACCGTCGGCAGAGTCGGGCAGAATACATGCCGGAAAAGCCCCGTCTCGAGAAGACCCTCGCCGGGATCACGGCCCTCGGGATTGTCGTGCTGTTGGCGCCCGGCATGTTCGTCTACAACGACCTGATCAGCGCCCCGTCCGACGCCATGAAGGTGGAGGTCCTTGGCGAGCAGTGGCGCTGGACCTATCGGTTTGCGGGCGAGGACGGCGAATTCGGCGCGACAAGCCCCGAGCTGTTCGGGCCGCAGAATCCCTACGGCATCGACCCGGACGACCCGGCCGGCGACGACGACGTCTTGATCCAGAGCGGCACGGTCCACCTGCCCGTCGGCGTCCCCGTCGACATGCAGATCCGCTCCAAGGACGTGTTGCACAGCGTCTACGTCCCCAACTTTCGGGTCAAGATGGACGCGGTTCCCGGCATGATCACCAGCACGTGGTTTACGCCGACCGAAGCGGGCGCCTATGACCTCCTGTGTGCCGAGTACTGTGGCGTCGCGCACTACTCCATGACGGGCGAGGTGGTTGTCGAGGAGCAAGCCGCGTTCGAGACATGGCTGGCCGGGCAGCCGACCTTGGCCGGGCGCCCCTCCGACGATGCCCCTGACGGCGAGCCGTCCCAAGGGGACGACACGGCTGCGGGCGAGCCGCAGACGCCGATTGAGCGCGGCCGCGTGGTGGCGCAGACCAACGGCTGTTTGGGCTGCCACAGCACCGACGGGTCCTCGATGACGGGCCCGACCTGGCAGGGCCTACACGGCAGCGAGGTGGCGCTCAAGAGCGGCGAGACCGTCGCGGCTGACGAGGATTACATTCGCACTTCGGTACGCAACCCGAACGATCAGATCCATGAGGGCTATCAAGCCAACATCATGCGGCCCTATACCGAATCCCAGATCAGCGATGAGGAACTTCAGGATCTGATTGCCTACATCAAGAGCCTGTCTGACAGTGAGTCATCGACCGAATAGGGCCTGAGCCACGCTTGGAGACAAGGGGGATCGGAATGGACGCGCACGAGCACGCGGTAGACGACGCCCACGCGCACGAACCGCAGAGCTTCTGGACCCGTTGGGTCTTCAGCCAGGATCACAAGATCATCGCCATCCAGTACAGCATCACCGCCATCTTCGTCGGCTTCATCGGACTGGCCTTGTCGGGCGTCATTCGCCTACAGCTGGGGTATCCGGGCCAGTTCGAGTTCATCGACCCCGGGGCGTACTACCAGGCCATCACCATGCACGGCATGATCATGATTGTCTACCTGCTCACGGCGATCCTCTTGGGCGGGTTCGGCAACTACCTCATTCCGCTCATGATCGGCGCGCGCGACATGGCGTATCCGTTTGTGAACATGCTCAGCTACTGGACATATTTCCTGTCCGTGGTGGTGCTGCTGGCCAGCTTCTTCGTGCCCGGCGGTCCCACCGGCGGCGGCTGGACCCTCTATCCGCCGCAGTCGATCACCTCCGGCACGCCCGGGGCCGACTGGGGCATTGTCCTGATGCTTGTCTCGCTGGTCATCTTCATCGCCGCGGCCACCATGGGCAGCCTCAACTACATCATTACCGCCCTGCAGATGCGCGCCCGCGGCATGACGATGATGCGGCTGCCGCTCACGGTCTGGGGCATCTTCTTTGCGGCGGCGCTGGCGCTGTTCGCGTTTCCCCCGTTGTTTGTCGGCGGCGTCATGCTGCTGCTCGATAAAGTCGCCGGCACCAGCTTCTTCATGCCGACGATGAATCAGCTCGGCCAACAGCTCGACTATTCCGGCGGCAGTCCCCTGCTGTGGCAGCACCTGTTCTGGTACTTCGGGCACCCCGAGGTCTACGTGGTTGCCATTCCCGCGTTCGGGATCATCTCCGATTTGATCAGCACGCACTCACGCAAGCCGGTCTTCGGCTACCGCATGATGGTCTGGGCCATCCTGGCGATCGGGATCATCAGCTTCCTGGTCTGGGCCCACCACATGTTCGTAAGCGGCATGAACCCCTATTTCGGCTTCTTCTTTGCGACGACGACCGTGATCATCGCGATTCCGACCGCCCTCAAAGTCTACAACTGGGTGCTGACGCTCTGGCGCGGCGACATTCGCTTGACGACGCCGATGTACTTTGCCATCGGCTTCGTCAGCACGTTCATCATCGGCGGGCTAACGGGGCTTTGGCTGGGCAACGTCACCGTCGACATCCCCTTGAGCGACACCTACTTCATCGTGGCCCACTTCCATCTGGTGATGGGCGTGTCGGTCATCTTGGCGATCTTTGGCGGGATCTATCACTGGTTCCCCAAGATGACGGGCCGGTTCATGAACGGGACCCTCGGGAAGGCCCACTTCTGGATCACGTTCGTGGGGACCTACGCCATCTTCTTCCCGATGCACTATCTCGGGTTCATGGGCGTGCCGCGCCGTTACTTCGCGTTCGACTCGATCCAGAACGCCCCGGCCGAGGCCGCCGGGCTCAACGAGTTCATCACGATTGCCGCCTTGACCGTCGGCGCCGTCCAGTTCGTCTTCCTGGGCAACTTGATCTGGAGCGTCTTCAAGGGCGAGCGAGCAAGCGAGAACCCTTGGGAGGCCACCACGCTGGAGTGGCAGACGCCCGAGACGCCGCCCGCCCACGGCAACTGGGGCCCGCAGCTCCCGGTCGTCCATCGCTGGGCCTACGACTACAGCGTTCCCGGGGCGGACGACGATTACCTGCCGCAGACCGTGGCGCCGGTCGGCGTACCCGCAGGCGTGGAGACGCACGAGGCGCTGGGCGAAGACGGCCATGACGGCGAACCGGACGCGAGGGGCTCCATCGACGGGGCCTCGGACGAAGGGAGATCCGGATGAGCCCCGAGCTCAAAGAGCCGCAATCCCGCAGCATCAACGGCCAGAACGGCCACACCGGCAACGGCAGCGGTTACGGCGGCGACGGCGGCCGTGGCCCCTCGGGCGGCGGCGCGCTGCCCATACCGACGCCGAAGCTGGCGCTCTGGATCTTCCTTGTGGCGCCCACGCTGATCTTCTCGGCGCTCACGAGCGCCTACGTGGTCCGCATGGGGTGGCCCGACTGGGGCTCGGTTCCCACGCCCTGGACGCTCTGGCTCAACACGGGCGTCCTGATCGCCAGCAGCGTGGCCATCCAATGGGCAACATTCAAGGCACGGCAAGGTTCCGTGTCGTGGCCGACGGCGCAGCGCTGGTTCTACGCGGCCGGCGCCCTGGGGGCGCTGTTCATGATCGGGCAGTTGGCCGCCTGGCTTCGGCTCGAGCAACTGGGCGTCACGCTGACGGGCAACCCGTCGGCCGGTTTCTTCTACCTCATCACGGCCATCCATGGCGCCCATCTGTTGGGAGGTCTGCTTGCGTGGCTCTGGACGGAACGCCGGGCACGACGCGCTGGTGCAGACGCCGCTCAGACGAGCCTGCGTATTGAGCTCTGCGCGTTCTATTGGCACTTCCTGTTGGGCATTTGGTTGATCATGTTCGTGATGATGGAACTGACGAGTTAACATCGACGAAACGGGGGACAATGCGGATGGACCGAGAGACTCAGTCCGAGGCCAGGGAGCAACGCGAGCGTCAGGGGACCTTGTTGCCGCCTCGCCTGCGCGAGCTCTTCCACGATCTGATCGTGGACCGGCGCATGTTCCAGGTGAGCTGGGGCAAGGCGATGATGTGGCTTTTCCTCGTCAGCGACGCCTTCGTCTTCGGCTCCTTCCTGATCGGCTATCTGGCTGCCCGGATCACGACGACCGCCGAATGGCCGGACACGGGCGAGGTGTTCGCGCTCCACGTCTTCGGGGCCGAGGTGCCGCTCATTCTGATCGCCATCATGACGTTCATCCTGATCAGCAGCAGCGGCACGATGGCCATCGCCGTCAACTACGCCTACAAGCGCGATCGCGCCAAGACGGCGCTGTTCGTGGCGCTGACGGCGCTGATCGGCGGGACGTTCCTCCTGATGCAGGCGTTCGAGTGGACGGCGTTGATCTTCGCCAAAGAGGTCGTCCCCTGGAATTCGCCCATGGGCGCGGATCAGTTCGGGGCCTCGTTCTTCATGCTGACGGGCTTCCACGGGCTCCACGTCACGGCCGGCGTCATCTATCTGGCGATCATCGCCTCACAAGCTGCCCGGGGGGTCTACGACCGTACCGGCAACTACGAGCGCGTGGAGATCGCCGGACTGTATTGGCACTTCGTCGACCTCGTCTGGGTCTTCATCTTCAACTTTTTCTATCTCTGGTGATCTGAATATGGCCGAACAGAGCGCGCCGTCGACCCATGTGGAGCATCACGAGCACCCCCCGATCAACACCTATCTGCGGGTCTGGGGCCTGCTGTTCGTGTTGAGCGCGATATTGTACTTCAGCGACATCGCCGAGATGAACGTCATGCTGAAGCGCTTCTTGGCCTCATCCTTTAGCCTCATCAAGGCTGGGACCATTATGGCCTATTTTATGCACGTCAAATTTGAGCGGCTCAGTCTTATTCTAGCTATTTTGGTGCCGCCGTTGCTCCTCTTGGCGCTGGCGGGTATTCTGGCCGCCGAAGGCCAGTACATCTTCGGGCTCCGCGAGCTCTTCGTGGGGAGCCCGTAAGGAGACGAGCTGACGATGCGACGTTTCCCCTGGATCGCCACGCTCGCAGCCTGGACGATCCTCGTTCTCAGCCAACCGGCCGGCGCGTTCCACACGCTGCGGGAAGGCCTGAGCGACCTGCTCGGCCCCACGGCGTGGGGACTCTACATCATCTTGCCGATCCCCTATCTGGTGATCGGCTTGATCGTCTACCGCATCTATCGGGCGTATCGTGAGCAACAGCGATCGGAGTCGTATGACCCCCATCGGAACGGCCCGTCGAACCGAAAGGAGGGGGACTAGGTGCTCGCCCGAGTGTTCCCATCGAAGCTCCGCGTTCCCACGTATGCCCTGACGTTGCTCTTGACGTTCGGCCTGATCGTCGGCCTCGCCGGATGTGGCGGCGAGAAGCCGGCCACCACGACCGACGAGAGCCATGCGTCCTCCGACCAGAATGGCCAAGGGCAGGCGCAGGATCAGGCCCAGGACGAGTCGCAAGACGAAGCAGCCGATGACACGACCGATGAGACCGACGAAACGGCCGACACGTCGGATCAGGGCGACACAGACGAAACCGACGACGGCATGATGGACGAGACCGAGCAAGGCCAACAGGACGAGGACACCTCAGCCCAGGACGGCACCGACGATTCGGACGACGAGACGGCCGACGAGGGCGAAGTTGGCCTCGTGGATCGAGGCCAGTCGATCGCTCAGTCCAACGGCTGCCTCGGCTGCCACAGCACCGATGGATCGCAAATGGTCGGGCCGACATGGCAAGGGCTGTACGGCAACGAGGTCTCGCTCAAGAGCGGGGAGACCGTGACGGCCGACGAGGAGTATCTGCGGACCTCCATCCGTCAGCCGAACGAGCAGATCCACGAAGGCTATCAGGCCAACATTATGCAGCCCTACAACGAATCTCAGATCAGCGAAGATGATCTCGAGGCGCTCGTCGCCTACATCAAGAGCCTGTCCGAGGCCTCCGAGGGCAGTGAGTAGCGCGTTCAAGCGAAAGCTTCCGTGCATGACCCCAAATCTGGAAACGGTGCGCTGATGCAGGCCCAACCGGCGGCGGCATCAGCGCGCCGCACCGTTGCCGACTACGTCGAGTTGACCAAGCCCGGCATCACCGGGCTGATGGTCTTTACGTCCCTGGCCGGGTTATGGCTCGCCTCCGGCGGCCTCCCGGACGGGGCCACGCTGGTGCTGACGCTTTTGGGCACGGCGTTGGCCACGGGGTCGGCCGCCGTGTTCAACAACATCCTCGATCGGGACCTCGACGCGCTCATGACGCGCACGGCCACGCGCCCCTTGCCGACAGGACGGCTCAGGCCCGTCGAAGCCGGCGTCTTTGGCAGCGTCTTGGCCGTCGCGTCGCTGGCCATCTTGGGCCTGTTGGTCAACCCGCTCAGCGCGCTGCTGGCGCTGGTGGGCATGATCGCCTACGTCGGGATTTACACGGCCTGGCTCAAGCGGACGTCCCCCCTGTGCACCGTCGTCGGCGGCGTGCCGGGCGCCATTCCGCCACTCATCGGCTGGGTGGGCGTGACGGGCCAGCTGGACGCCGGGGCTCTCGTGCTCTTCGCCATCGTGTTCACCTGGCAGCCGCCGCACTTCTGGGCGCTGGCGCTCTACAAGCAGGCCGAGTACCGTCGTGCCGGCTTCAAGGTCCTGCCGGTCGTCCACGGCAACCGGATCACGCAGCGTCAGATTCTCGGCTACACGCTCGCGCTGCTGCCCGTCTCGTGGCTGTTGATCCCGTTCGGCCCCGTGGGTTGGGGATACGGCATCGTGGCCACCGCGCTCGGGGTCGGCTTCGTCGCCATGGCACTGAGATTGTGGCGCACGGACGAGGCGGCAGGCGACGTCCTGGACGCGAATGCCCGTCGGGCGTTCTTCTACTCCATCGCCTACATGGGGGCGCTCATGGGGGCGCTGTTCGTGTTCTAATATGGATTGGGAATCCGTGCTTCCCGCCCTTGACGCGGCGCTCATCGCGGCGAGCGGCGTCTGTCTGTTGGCCGGCTTCGGCTTCATCAAGGGCGGTCGCGTCAGCTGGCACAAACGCTTCATGCTGACGGCGGCACTTCTGGCCGTCGGCTTCCTCATCGTCTACGTGATTCGCTGGGCGCTGTTCGGCTCGGCCCCGTTCATGGGCGAAGGCTGGATCGCGGTCGTCTACTACGCCGTGTTGATCACGCACATCATTATGGCCATCGCGATCGTTCCCTTGGCGATCCTCACCGTCCGTCGCGCCTTCCGCGGTGACTACGCTCGCCACAAGCGGATCGCCCGCTGGACGTTTCCCAGTTGGCTCTACGTGGCCATCACCGGCTGGCTCGTCTACTGGATGCTCTATCACCTGCCCACTTGAATCCGTTCAACCCCGAAGCCTAGACTTGGGCTTCTCTCGAGATTGAGCCGTCGGTCTTCCCCGGGCGACGGCCTTGACGGATGGCGCCTATGCAACCGAAGGATTGGATGCTTTTCGGACTTCTCGCACTCATCTGGGGCTCGTCGTTCCTCTGGATCAAGATTGCGGTTCAGGAGGTCGGCCCGTTTACGCTTGTGGCGTATCGGTTGCTGTTCGGGGCGGTCGGGCTGTTCGTGATCGTGGCGGTCAAGCGCCCGCCGCTGCCGCGCGAGCGCCCGACCTGGCTGACGCTGCTCGTGCTCGGTTTCAGCAACACGGCCGTGCCGTTCGTGCTGATCTCTTGGGGCGAGACGCACATCGACTCCGGCGTCGCCTCGATCCTGAACGGCACCGTCCCGCTGTTCACGCTCCTGATCGCGCACTTCCTCTTGCACGACGAGCGCATGACCTGGACCCGTTTCGCTGGGCTGTTGGCCGGGTTCGGCGGTGTGGTGGCGCTCATGAGCCGTGACGTGGGGCCGACGGGCTTTGAACAGGACATCGTCGGCCAACTGGCCGTGCTCGGGGCAGCGGTCTGTTACGCGGGCAGCTCGGTCTTTGCCCGACGCAACCTGGGGAACGTAGCCCCGATGTTCCAGGCGCTGACGATCGTTCTGGTGGCTGACGTTGCGCTCTGGGCCTCAGTGCCCGTCGTGGAGTCCCCCGTGGTCATCCCGACGGAGCCCCTGACGTGGCTGGCACTGCTCTGGCTCGGGCTGTTGGGCTCCTGCGTGGCGTATCTCATCTACTTCGGGCTTATCCAACGGGCGGGCCCCACGCGAACCGTCATGGTGACGTACGTGATGCCGATCGTCGGGGTGCTGCTCGGCGTCACGTTCCTCAACGAGCCCTTGGATTGGAAACTCGGCCTGGGGACGGTCTTGGTGGCCTCCGGCGTCTGGGCGGTCAATCGACGAACGCACCGCGCGGCACCGGCCTCCACACCCGTGGAGAGCGACTGACATCATTCGCGCTTGCATTGCGGTTTTCCGGCGGCTTGGCACCCGCCGTGACGTCAGCTAGGCGACGCCAACCGTTGGGGCCCGATCAGAGCGCTCCGAATCCGAACGCCGGCAGCCCCAAGACGGGTTCCCAGAGGAAGTAGAGCAACAGCCCAACGATCAGCGCCGGAATCGCCGTGTAGACCGTCGCCAGCGCGGCCGCCTTGCGATCGATGGCGAGCAAGGGGAAGAGCGCGTCGCCGTCCTGGCTGATGGCGTTGGCGGCCAGCGCCGAGAGGGGAATCGCGCCCTGGGCGTAAGCGCCCGCCAAGACGATCTGTGGCCCGCAGCCGGGGATGAGCCCGACGGCGGCGCCTGCAATCGGGGCGAAGACGCCCGCGCTGGCGGCAATGGCGGCGATGTCGAGATTGAAAAGCGCCACGGGGTACTCGTAGACCAGATAAGCCGCCAGGACCCAGACGGTGACGAAGCTCGTCTCCATGGCGGCGTGCTGGAGCGTGTCGGTCAAATTGGCAAACGACTCTCTCGCTTGGCCGATTTTCCCTTCGCCAATAAAGTGGCGCCCGACGAAGTAGAGGTAGAACGACAGCGTCGTCCCGGCAACCCCCACGATCGTGAAGAGCCCGGAGAACGACAGCCCCATGGCCAGCGGCACCTCCGGCCCGCCTTGGGCGAGATAGCTAACCCCCAGATACAGCGCCAGCAACGCCGCGGCCCACCAGAGCCAGTGGGCCGCGTGGCTGAGCGGCGTCAGGACGGGCGACGAGCGATCCGGGCCGGCCGGATGGGCGTGAACGGGGGCGGGGCCCTCGTAGTCGTGGGCGGGGTTGGCGCTCCAGCCGAAGGCCGGTTGTTCGGCATAGTGCGTCCGTTGCATTCGATGGTTCATGTGGCCCACGCCGAGGCCGAAGACGTCGATGGCGTAGCCGAAGGCGAGCGCCGCCACGAAGGCCATAGCGTAGACGTAGAGCGCGGCCTGGGGCGCCAGCGCCAGGATGACGAAGGCGGAGTCGCCGGCCGTCGCCGCGAGCGTCGACACGACGGTCCCGAAGCTCACGGTGCCGCGCACGTAGAGGGGCATCATGACGATCGCGCCCCCACAGCCGGGGGTCAAGCCCATCAGCGCTCCGACCAGCGGTTGCAGTCGGGTGTGGGCTTGGAGCTTGTCCATGAGCGCCCCGTGGCTGCGATACTGGACGTAGCTGAACAGCAACACGGTGACCGCCACGAAGGCGCTGACCTGGACGTAGCCATCGCGGACCGACGCGACGAAGATTTCCACGATCTCGTTCAACCCGTTTCCCTCCTTCGGTTGAGCCGATCGACGGACGCTGGCTTTATTTTAGGGTTGGCTAATTTTAGTATTAGCGCCAGCTTAGATCAAGCGGCCTGCGCCCGATGCCGCCGGCGGCGGCCGAGCGAAGCTGCCCGGATCAGCCTTACAGAAAGGGCCGAGTGTCTGTCGGGGATGACCGACGGTGGACGTGGGGCCGCCCACCGTCGTCGGCCATGGCGAGCGGCGAGCGTTAGGCTCGACGTCGCCCCACGCGCCAGTAGGCGAATCCGCCCAGGAGGGAGAGCGCAGCGATGCCGGCGCCTGCCAGCACCGGCGGCGGGGCCTTCGTGACGACGTCATACCATCGGTCACGCGGCAACCGGAGCTCGTGCGAGAAGTTCGCCTCGCCCAGTTCGCCCTGGATCGTCACGCTCATCGTCCAGGTGCCGCCCTGCTCGATCGGCTCGAAAACGTAGTACTGGTTGCTGAACTCCTCGGCTTCGATCGGGCCGATCGTTCCGGCCGGGGTCTGCGCACTGATCTGAACGGATGCTCGGTCGGCCGAGACGGGCCGTCGCTGCTCCGCATCGCGCAGGAAGACGGTGTATTCGAGATGGGGTTGGCCTTGCGACTCCTCGTTCGACTTGTTGGCGACGACGAAGTACGGGCCGACCTCGCCGGAGAAGACCTCCTCGCCCCCGTGGGCCAGCGCCAGCGGGGCGATCACGGCCACCGCGAAAGCGAACGCCAGCGTGATCAACCGCAGCCCAAATCGGGCGACGGAGCGATCGGTCCCCATGCGGATCATCGGAGAGCATCCTCCCGGCTCGGCAACAAGGGAAATGCGCGCTGTGAGCGCGGCGGCACCAGATAGTTCGCACGCCGCAGCACGAAGATCGACTCCTTGATGCCGTTGTTGACGCGGGGCTTGATCGACGGGTTTTCAAAGATCATATCGGAGGCGTTCATGGCTTGCCGCGTCTGGACGAAGTCCTCGATCGAGCGCTGCAGCGAGACGAAGTGGAGCCCGGCCGTGCCGTTGTCCGTCGTGTTGAAGTCGCGGCGCAGAATGATCGGGCGACCGTTCCGACGCGCGCGCGCCGCTGCCTGAAGGTGGCCTACGACGCCCTGCTCGCGAGCGGTACCCGTGATCCGGTCGGCGAATGTCGGCGCCTCGTCGGTGAGGCTTTCGATATCGTCATCGCTCAACTGCGGCGCGAACATGCGGTCCACGCGACCCTCCTGATCGAGCAGCTCGTACCAACCGTCCAGTCGCAGTCTGAGCCAGCTCACCTGCATCGTCGTTCCGCCCGCGAGCGGGCCGTCCTGGATGGTCACGTCGTCCTCGGTCGCCTGGTTCTTGGCAAACCCCGACTTGAACCCCATGTAGAGCGGCGAGTTTTGCGACACGGGACATCCCGAGGGGATGCCGGGGACATCCTGCCGAGCCGCCGGAAGCCCTTCGCCGACGAACCCCGTCCGCGTCTCCTGGCGCGCCAGCGATTCCTTCAGTTGGACGTCGCCCTCTTGGAGCTCGGCTTCGAGCTGATTGAGCCGCATCTCGTCGTCGCTGGCCATGTGGAGACAGGCGTCATAAGCGTCAAAACCGGGGGTCTCGAAGCTGCTCAATGCTCGGGGAGCCGGAACGGGCGGGGTTCGATCCAATCGCTCGTTGAAATACTTGGGACCCCAGCCGAGCACGAACAGCAGGCCCTCGGGCGAGAGGTCGTAGCGTCGCTCCCAGTCGCGCAGTTGGGCCTCCAGCCGACGGACGGCCGTCGGATTGGCCTCGCCTTCAATGTCGAACATCAGCAGCCGATGGAACTTGGGCATGACGGGGTTGCCGTGTGCGTCGACCGTCAGAAAGTCGTTCCAGGCGTGCTGGCGCTCGGGACGGTCGAGGGCGGGGCCCAGCTCGGGCCCCTCCTGTGCTCGAATCAGCGTCGACGGCCCACCGAGGAGCAGACCTCCGACGGTCAGGCCGGCCCCCTGCAGGAAACGTCGTCGGTTGAGGGAGGCCCTCATTGCTCGCCTTCCCACTCGATCTGGGTCTCAAACGTGAACGGCTCCTGCCAGCGGTCCGTGTACTCGGGGTGTCTGGCGGCGATCGGGGGCCCGACCTGCACCTCGAGGCCGTAGGTGCCCGGTTCGGGGAAGCCGACGTTGACCCCGTAGTGCGTCCCCATGTTCTGCGAGAGCATCGGCCACGTCCGGTCGTCGAAGACGATGTCCCCCTCGTCGTCCGTGATCGTGAACCAGACGGTCGCGTAGGGGATGCGCTCACCCGTCTCGGCGTCGGCCAGCACGGCCATGAGGTGGACGCTGTCGCCGGGCTTGGGCTCAACCGTCCGTTGGCTGTCCTGGCCCTGGAAGATCATGAACCGGGATGGTTCCGTCCGGGCCACGCTGACCCGCATGCCTTCCCACGTCGTCGAGCCGACGCCCTGCATCCTCTGCTCCGGGCGCGGCCCCTCGAGCTGAGCGTGGGTCTCGGGAAACGAGAACGGGCTGAAGCCGAACGCAAACGCCGCGAGCAGGCCGGCGGCCATTGCCGTCGATACCGTCAAGAGTGTGCGCTTCATGGTCAAGATAATCCTTTCGCACGTTGGGCAAAACTGAACTGACGTCGGGTTCGTCGGTACGGAAATCGGTCGCAGCGTTAGCCGGAAAGCGCAGGCGGTCGATCCGGCGGTGAGACGTGGGGTGGCGGCCCGAGCTTATCTGACGGGGAAATCGCCCGATGTCGAACCGCGAACAGCGGAGCTGACCCGTTCGCGACGTGGTGGCAGAGGTCGCAGCTCGGGCCCTCCACTGAGGTCAGCATGGGCGGGGTCTGGTGATGATGGCACATCTCGCTCGAGGACGCCTCGGACTCCTCGGCTGGGTTGGTGGGATCCATGGGCTGGTCATGACGATGGGTATGCGCTCCAGGATGCGAATGCTCGTGCGACTGTCCTGAGGACTCAGCGGGCCCCGTGGATGGGTCGTCGTGGGACAAGCAGAGGGCGGCCGTCGAACTGAGGAGCAGCCCGATCGCAAGCGTAATCGTGAGCAACCATGACGTGGCGTCCATGCTGACGCAAATCTAGGGGCGATTTTGGAGAGCTTCAACTCCGCATAATCGCTGGACACGGCGCTGCGTCATCCGGGGGTCAGGATCCATTGCCAGACTTTGCCGCGCCCTGGCGCCAGCATCAGCGCCAGGAGGAAGATTGCGGTGCAGACGAGCACGATGGACGGGCCCGACGCGATCCCGATGAAGTAGGAGGCGTACAGCCCAATGACCCCCGACAGCGCTCCCACGACCGCGGCGCTCAGCATGACGCCCGGCAATCGTTTGGCGATGAGCGTCCCCGTCGCGGCCGGCGTCACCAGCATCGCGACCATGAGCGCCACGCCGACGGTCTGCAGCGACACGACGATCGTGACGGCGATCAATACCAACAGCAGGTTGTCCAGCGTCCGGGTCGGGAGCCGCATCGTCTGGGCCAGTGTCGGATCGAAGGACAACACCAGGAACTCCTTGTAGAGTCCCCCCACGGCCAGCAGCGCGACCGCGCCCGCGATCCCCATCTGCCAAATGTCGGCTCCGGAGACCCCAAGAACGTTGCCGAACAGGAAGTGCGTGAGGTCGACGGCGTAGCTGTTCGCCGACGAGATGAGCGCGATGCCGAGCGCAAACATGGCCGCGAAGAGGATGCCGATGGCGGTGTCCTCCCGGATCCGGGCCGCCTTGCTGACGACGCCGATGCCGAGCGAGACGAGGATCGCG
>JAHEOA010000213.1 GCA_018609825.1 Candidatus Bipolaricaulota bacterium
CGCCCGAGGTTGCCCGGACCCGGGTCTGGGCCCGGAGACGGTTGGCGGAGCGGTAGTTGTAGAGGCTGGCGTCGCCGCCGGCGACCTCCACGTCGTAGACGCCGGGCTCGATGCCCACGAACGCCGCGTTGCCTTGTGAGTTCGTCTGCGCCAGATACTGCAGTTGGCCATCCTTACGCAACAGGACGTCCGTAAACGGAACGCCGGGGGCTCGATCGGCATCGGTCAGGTTGCCGTCGCCGTCCGTGTCGCGGGGGTTGGCCGTGGTGACGTTCACGTCCACGCGGGATCCATCCGACGGGAGCTGGGTGGCGCTCAGGGCCTCGGCTAGATTGATGCGACCGTGGCCGAACTCATGATCGAAGCCGGGACGTCCCAGATCGTCGGCCGTCTGCTCCAGGATTGACTGGAGCTGATACGGCGTCGCGTTCGGGAACTTCTCCCTGAGCAATGCAAGGGCGCCTGCTACCTGTGGAGCTGCCATGGACGTACCGCCTATGTGGTAGTATTTCTGCGGTTTGCCATCGGCCCTTTGCATCCAACTTGGCCAAGTCGAAAGGATTCTCACACCTGGTGCTGCCACCGAGATCGCGAAGTTCTGCGTGGAGAAATTGGCAATTTCGTCGTGGGCGTTGGTGGCGCCAACCGCGACGGAGCCAGGATGTGCCGCTGGCCGTGTGAGCTCATCCACCCCAGTGTTTCCGATCGAATTTACGAAAATGACGCCATTCTCGCGTAACAAGCGGATTGCTTCCTGTTGAGCGTTGTTGTATAGATATCCGGGGGCAGGTAGTCCCCAGCTGGCGTTTATGATACTTGCCTCATCACCGGACTTCCTCACGCCATCAGGGCCGATGAGACCGGCCCAGATCAGGCATTCGGCACTCTTGTCGGTTGACACGGAGCCAGCGGGATTGTCTTCTGAGATGACTGCGGCGTCAAAGACCTTCAGATCCATCAGCTGAGCTTCCGGGGCAACACCCACAATTCCTTCACTGTTATTGCCTTGAGCGGCAGCAGTTCCAGCGACGTGTGTACCATGGTAGCTCGATGGGAGATTCGGTTGGGTTGCGTCTGTGTCAGGTGGTATCTCCTCCCCCGTTGCGCATCTTCGTCCCGTAACCGTTTTCCCTTGGATCTCCGGATGCGTGCCATCGAAGCCTGTGTCGGAGATGGCAATGGTGACTCCGCGCCCAGTTGCCTCGGACCAGGCGGGTCGGGCCTGCATCACATCGATGGCCCACTGTTGAGACAACAACGGATCATTGAAGCGGCCTGAACTCTGTTGGGCTGAGATCTCTTGAGCAACTGCTCCATCAGGATCCTGTGCCGCTTCAGCTGGCTTAATGCGTTCTTGGAGGTAATTCGGCTGGGCGTAACGAAGCCCGTCTGGGTTGATTCGGTTCAGACGCTGAACAGCATCGGTCACGCTTTGAGAGGATGGGATCGACACGTTCGCGACGCGAATTCGATCGACCGTGTTGGTTACCTGTCCTCCTAGTTCGCTGACAATACGGTCCAGCGCAGATTCGTTCTCGTAACCGATCAGGATCTCCCCATCAATCCAGTTGCCGGGGAGAGCGCTATTCGACGTCGATAGCTGGTTATTGGACTGTACACCGGGCAACGAAACCGAGACGCCGCAACCGGCCATGGCTCCAACCAGCAGGACGAGCAGCCCGGTAGACAGTATGGTTCTTAGCTTTCGATTCATGGCAGCGTATCCTCCTTTGGCAATCCCCTTCACCCATCACTCACCCGTGGTGAATCCGAAGTTCTGCGCGGCCGGAAGCGACCATTCTTGAATTGGAATTGCGTCGTGCTCGATGCCGAAGCGATTCGCGGCCACTGACACGGCCGTCGGGTTCTCCAGGCTGTCCACGGCGACCGCGTAGGGGACTTCCCACTGGTAGTGGCGCTGCGGCTGGAGCCGCTCCCAGGGGGTGCCGTCGTGGCGGTTGTCCCGATTCCAGCGATACGACGTCTGGTTGATGGCGAACTCCTCCGGCTCGTCCGCGGTGACCCAGCGGTTGCGGCCGAAGCTGTCGTAGACGATGACGCCGTAGATGTGATAGAGCGCCACGCGCTGGGTGGGTCGCCACTTGAACGTCGGCTGGCGTGAGACGTTCGTGGCTTCATCCGTGGGCGATATCAGCTGCACGCTGAAGGGCTGCAGGGGCTCGGCGGAGACGACGTCGGTGGCGGCGCTCTCCTCGGCCCCGCGCAGCGCGGTCACCTTGTAGTAGGCCTGCTTGCCGACCGCCAACTGGCCCGAGCTGTCGCGGAATTGCGTGCGGCCCGCGTGGACCTTGCCGATGGGCTCGAAGCTCGAGCCGTCGAAGCTGCGATAGATCCGATACCCCGTGAGTCCCGATGCGTCGCTGGGCGTCCAGTCGACGGTGACGTAGACGTTGCCGTCGATGGGCGCAGCCTGGCCCTTGAGGCCGTAGAACTCGATCTGTTGGCCGAGCGTGACCGCGATCGCATGCGGTTCCTTGGGAGCGGTCAGCTCGCCCTGGGCGGGGAGCACATTGATGTGGCGAATCAGATGGGTCCGGTTGCCGTTGATGTCGTAGACGACCGCGTGGAACGTCGTCGGGCCGCGGGAGCTGAACAGCCGCGGGTCGAACGTTTGTTCCCCACTGGTGGGCGTCTCGGAGAAGAACGCCCGCGGCGCGGTCATGAACGACGACCCGGGGGCTTTGTCCAGGGCCGCGTAGATCGAGGTGATCGTGTTCGGGCCGCTGGCGTCGATGCGATAGGGGATCTTGCCTTGGAACGCGTCGCCGTCGCTCACGCCCTGAAGGTCGATCTCCGGAGGCTCGGTCGGCCAGTCCGGATTGAAGACCTCGCGCTGCACGATGCGGATGTCGGTCGACTGCTGGACGCCGAGGTTGATGACGCGGCTGTCGCCGTAGCCGGACTTCGTCACCTCGATCGTGTAGCGATCCGGCTCGACGCGCGCCTCGAACTGGCCGCGTCCGTCGGTGTAGACGACGGTGGAGAACCCCGTCTCCTGGCCACGAATCTCCACGCGACTGCTGACCACCGGCTCACCGCCCGTCGCGTTGACGACGGTGCCGCTGATCTGGGCGGGGGGTGCCGGCACGAAGAGTCCGCAGCCGGCGATGAGGGTCAACACAGCAATAGTGATGGAAACGAGAGCAACCCGTTGGCCCATTCGGGCACCTCCTTGCCGTACGGTGGCGCCAATGTAGCACGCCCGCGCCCAGGGCGGCAAGTGGGATCTCTCAAGCGAACGGGATTCGCGACCGGCATCGACGTTCGGGTTACAGCAGCGGGTAGGCGCGCGAGCGCTCCTCGCTCTTCTGGCGAGTCTGCTCGGTGAAGTCCTGCGCCCGCTCGATCCAGGCCTCCAGGTCGGCGCGCTCGGCCTCATAGGAGATGCGCTGCTCGTCCGCGTCGTCGTGGGTCGCCTGGCGCCAGCGCGCCTCGCGTTGGATCTCGTCGCGGCGCATCTCCAGCTCCCGGCTGAACTCGCGCATCTCCCGGGAGTAGAACGCCGAGTCGCGCTCCCGGCTGGACAGCTGCCGAATGGAGAGGTTGTACTTGCCGGAGTCATGGATGCCGACGACTTTGACGGCGGTCTCCTGGCCGACGCTCAGGTAATCGCCCACGTCCTTGACATAGGCCTCGTCGACCTCGGAGATGTGGACGAGGCCGGTCTCGCCGTCGGGCAGTTGGACGAACGCCCCATAGGGCTTGATGTTGACGACCTCGCCCGTGACGACGTCGCCGGTGGCGTATGCGTGCTCCGCGGCCTCCCCGTCATCCGTCGCGTCCGCGTCCTCCGTCTGGTGTGAGGACGCGGCCGAGTCGGACACGTCCGCGTCTTCAGGCGCTTCAGAGCCGTCGGGCTGCGGGTTTTGCGACTCCTCGTGGGGCTCTTGCGTCGGATCGTGTTCGTCGCTCATGATGGCTCTGTCCGAATGGTAGCCGCGTCCGTCCGTTGCATCAAGGGAACCGACTCGAAGCCGCATGCCCGATGCGGTACCCTGCTCGGGCTATGCGAGCCATCGTCATCAACCGCCACGGAGACGCCGACGTTCTCGAGTACCGCACCGACATGCCCGATCCCCACCTTGGCCCGGGTGAGGCGCTGGTCCGCGTCGAGGCCACGAGCCTGAATCGCATCGATCTGTTCGTGCGCGGCGGTTATCCCGGCATGTCGCTGGACTTCCCGCACGTGCCCGGCGCCGACGTGGCCGGGACGGTCGTGGACGTGGCTCCGGACGTCACCGAGTTCGCCGAAGGCGAGCGCGTCGTGGCGTGGCCGTTGGTGGCCTGCGGCGAGTGCGTGCTGTGCCGCAAGGGCCGACGGGCGCTCTGCGTCAACTGGCAGTACATCGGGCTCCACCGCCACGGCAGCTATGCCGACTACGTCCGAATGCCGACGGATAGCCTGATGCGACTCCCCGACAATGTCTCATTTGAAACCGCCGCCACGCTGCCCGTCGCCGGACTGACGGCCTATCACGCGCTCACGAGCGTGGGGGGCTTGGCGCCGGGCGAGACGGCGCTGATCTGGGGCGGCTCCGGCGGGCTGGGAACCTTTGCCGTCCAGATCGCCCGTCAGTTGGGCGCTGCTGTGATCGCCACCGTCGGCGACGAGGCCAAGCGGGCGAAGCTCGCGGCGCTGGGGACGGACCGGGTCCTCAACCACCACGAAGACGACATTGAGACGGCCGTCCGAGATTTCACTCAGGGGAACGGCGTCGAACTCGTGCTCGACTCCGTCGGGGCGGAGACGTTTCCCACCGGCTTCGGCTTGCTGCAGAAGGGCGGCCGGCTGCTCTTGTGCGGCAAGATGACCGGCATGGACGTCGAGCTCAGCCTTCACCAGACGTATCTGCGTCACGTGAGCATCCACGGGCTCTACCTTGGGGAGAAGCCGGAGATGGAAGCGCTGCTGCGGCTTGTGGCCGAGGGCGCCATTGCTCCCGTTGTGGATCGGGCGTATCCGCTGGACCAAGCCGCCGACGCCCAGCGCGCGCTCCAAGCCGGCGAGCGCTTCGGCAAGCTGGTGTTGAACCCGTAGTCGACGTGCGCTCGCTCAGCGGGTCTGCCCGGTCGTCAGTGATACTTGTATTTGTCATCGGGTCGGGTCGTCAGGTCGGACCAGATGGCCGAGCCGAGCACGATGGCCGCCAAGAGCACGAAGAGTCCGACAAAGATGATGTCGCCCCACATGGCGTTTCCTCCCCTCGAGGTCGTTGACAGACGGTCAACGCGCGCAGAATGGGCGTTCCGTCGGCGTCCCCACGATGACCGATGGCGGCACGATTGACAAGCACCCATGGGTATGCTACGCTCTGAATGAACGTTCATTCATCACGGAGAGGTCCCATGGCCACCAACGCTGACCCCGACAAGAAGGAGCAGATCCGCCGGGCGGCGAAGCGCGTCTTCGCGCGCTACGGCTTCCACAACGCCCGTGCCACGCAGATCGCCGAGGAGGCCGGCGTCGCCGTCGGCACCATCTACAACTACTTCGAGCACAAGGACGACATCCTCGTCGACATCTTCGAGACGGAGAAGGCCGAACGCATGGCCACGATCGAAGCGATTCTGGCCACCGATCAGCCCATGCGCGAGAAGATCCGCGAGATCGTCCACTTCCAGATCGATCGCGCGCTGGCCAACCGCGAGACCATGCGCTTTTTCCTCAGCGAGGACCTCCACCTCGGCAACGAGGCCGAGCACTGCACACAACAGATGTTCAAGGAGGTCCCCGAGCAAGTCGCCGGCATTCTGCACAACGCCATGGACCGGGGCGAGATTCGCCAGATGGATCCGCTCGTGGCCGCCAACGCGATCGTCGGCGCGCAGCGATCCGTCATGGCCCGAATCTGCTTTTTCGACGACGCGAACGCCCAACGGATGCGCGAGACGGCCGCTGACGAGCTCGCGACGTTCATCTGGCAGGCGTTGAGTCCGCGGGACGAGCGTACCTCGGCGACATCCCGAGCCGATGGGATCCATGGATAAGCAAATTGTTCACGCGAAGGAGTTGACCTGAGATGAGTCCGACATCCCGACGCCGTTGGGTCGTGCCGACCGTGCTCAGCCTGGCGCTCATGGCGCTATTGGCTGCTCCCCCGCTGGCCGCAGCCCAGTCGAGTGCCGACGCAGCGCCGGATCGCGTCGATCTGCTGATCGTCGACGAGACGAAGACGTTCCGGGCGTCGCTCGTGGTCAATGCCCTGGCCGGCGGCCTCAATCAGACGGGATTGTTCCACGTCAACGCCGTCTTTCCCGACGTGGCCTCCAGCTATGACGACCCGTTGGGGCGCAACTCGGGCGAGGCGCTCTACGAGATCATCCTTGTCGTGCCGCGGGCCGACGTGCTCTTCGGCCTGGGCCAGCTCTGGATCGCCTCCTGTGGCATCCCGCATCAGGCCTCCCCCGCGGCGATTGAGGGCGTGCGGGCCATCCAGGCGCTGATCGCCGAGAACGCCCAGCTGGACGTCCAGGCGCTCAGCGTCACCGACGACGGCATGCCCGGCTACTTCGCCACGCTGTTTATGAAGAACGGCTGGCTCCCATGCGGGAGCGAGTCATGAGGGGAGACGAGCCGCAATGAAGACGTTTATCCGGTGGTTTACGGCCAAGGTAGCGGACCATCCCTGGTGGACGCTCGGGCTCGTCGGCCTGATCACGGTCGGCCTCGTCGCCGGGTTTTTCGCGAGCGGCCTGACGTTCGAGGCGGATTTCAAGGAGTTCCTGCCCGACGACGAGCCCGCCGTGCAGGCGCTCAACCGGGCCGAGGACACCTACGGCTCCCAAGACCTCTTTCTGATCGCC
>JAHEOA010000214.1 GCA_018609825.1 Candidatus Bipolaricaulota bacterium
CATGCTGTCCATGACCACAACGATCAAGAGGAGTCGTCCGAGCTGTCGATTCGCGGCGGATTCTATCTCTCGCTGATTCGCTCATCCTTCCACCCCGCCTCGGCGCTCCTCGTACTCGGCCTGCAGCGTGCTCAGCCACTCGCGCTGGGCGGCAAAGATGCGCTGGCCCACGAGCATAGCCTGGCGGATCGGTTCGGGGTCGTCCTCGCCCGAGGCCGCATCCTGTTCCAACCACTCGCGCTGCTCCTGCTCCAACGCCCGCATGGTGCGCACGTACGCCGCCCACGCCGACTGGAACGTGCAGGGCCGCAGCTCTCCGCCGTCCTGGGCGGGCTCGGATTGGTCGCCCTGGTCGTCCGGTGACGGGGACGCATTTGCCTCGCTTTTGCCGTCCCCACCCTCCGTTGCACCTGACCCCGGCTCGGCCTCCGCCGATCCACTCTCGCTCGACTCAGCGGCATTTGAGGTGGGGGCCTGGCGACGGCGCCGCAGCTGCTCGTCGATGTGATGCTTGAGCTGAGCGGGCTTCCATCCCCGATCGTGGGCCTTGCGGAGCAGCTCCACCCGGCCCTCGTCGTCGAGGTAGGTGGCGTGCCAGATCTTGTAGTAATGGCCCTGGGAGAGGAACGGCAGCTCCTGCATCGGGTTGACGCCCGTGCGCTCCCAGAGCCGGTGGATCTGGACGCGCCGGTTCGCCGTGTGCATGGGCGGCACCAGCTCCTCGACCAGCACGTCCGGCAGGTCCTGGCTCTCGTAGTATTTGCGCATCATCGACAGCACCCGCTTGACGTTGCTCGTCTCCGGGCCGTCGCCGTGCTCATCCCACTCCTCGTCGGGGACCCGGCTCGCCAGCACGGCGTTGATCAGGTGCCAGCTGAAGATGCCCAGCCGCTCCAGGACCTGGCGCAGCGTGAAGGCCTCCTCGTCGGTCAGCGACCCGGTCAGGCCCCACATCTCCTCGATGCGGTCGGACACGGTCTCGAGGACGCTGGTGAACGTGCCCACCTGGGCCGGGGCCATCGCCTCGTCCTGGCGCAGCAGCAGGTCGAGCACGTTCTGCATCTCCACCCCGAGTTCGGCCAGCTGGCCCTCGGTCGGCTCGGCTGGGGTTGCCGGCACGGCGGCCTCGTCGGCGAAGGCGGCCACGTCGACCTCGCCGGCCTCGACCCGATCCGCCATCTCCTCGATCTGGCTCACCTGCTCGGACGAAACCCGCATGTGGAAGCCGCGATCCACCATCATGAGCACGTTGATGGGCACCTCGGCCCCGCCGACGATCTCGTGCATGGCGTCCTTCAGGATGCGGAAGGACCGATACTCCTGCGTCAGCCCCGCCGCCTTGCGCATGGCTTGGAGTCGTTCGGACAGACGGTCCACGTCGACATCCGTTTTCATCGTCTGGGTCATGAGAGGCCCTCCTTCCCAGGCCGGTTGGCTCCGGCTATCTCCGCTTACTCTCCGGGCAATTCGGTCGATGCTGCACGGCCGGGATGCCGTTGGTCACCCGAACGGGGCAGCCGCAGGCGGGGAGGGCGGACGGCCGCTCCACCTCGTCCGGATCGCCGATGACCGAGGGCGCCTCGAACGGCATATCCGACCCGTCCTCGGCCGGGCCGTCCTCCCTCGAGAGGCGCGGCCCGCCCTCGCCATCCGGTGTCGGCGCCGGATCCGCCTCCTCGAGTTCCAGGACCTGGCGCAACGCCTCCTCGAAGCCGACGCTCATGAGCAGGTACGCCCTGAGCTGGAGCTTGTTCCGCTGCGGGTCGCCTTCCGTGAGAACCTGCTGGCGATGCGGCATCGCGCCGTAACGCACCTTGTGGAACATCTCCCAGACCTCGGCCTCGCTGAGCAAGCTCACACCCTCCTGCCCCAGGCTACGAGTTCGGACCGCACCATTTACGATGTCAGGCAGCCAGCCGATGGTCCGTGCCGTCGCCGAGGGTCCAGACATTGCCCGCGCACATCCCACCGATGCGCGAGGCGATCGCCTCCTGCATGACCGGATCGCCCGCGTAGTGGTCCGCCAAGGCCTCGAAGCGGGCGAAGTTGGAGTCGATGAGCAGAGGCCGCATCTGCTGCCAGCGGTGCTCGAGCAGGAGGTAGAGGGTGCGCCGGGTGAACTCCGTGGTCGCCTCCTTGCCCAGGTCCACCAGCCCGAGCAGCTCGGCCTCGTAGAGCGGCTCGATCAGCTCGTCCGTGTTCGCCTTGTTGCCGATGGCAAAGTTGAGTTCCTGGATCCAGTGGGCCACGTTGACGACCAAGACCTCGCGGTCCGCCCGGATCAGGTCGTTCGCCATCCCGTAGAGCAGGTGCGTCTTGCCCGTGCCCACCGGCCCGAGCATCAGCACGCTCGCCTCGTCATTCGGGTCGAACGCCGCCACGTACTCCGCCGCCGCCTGAGCCACGGCCGGATGGTCGTCCCGGCCCGGCCACGTGCCCACGCTGGCGTCCCGGAATCGGCCCGGCCGGTTCCGCTCGATCCGCCGATGGACCCGCTCCTGGCGTCGCCGCTCGCGCTCCTGGGATCGGGCCGACTCCCGCCGCCGCTCCTGCTCGTCCAGCACGTCCTGGACGCACGCGCACTCCGGCAGAAAGCGCCCCTGGAACATCTCGCCGATGGAGGCGTAGGCGCTGCTCTCGGAACCGGCCTCGTCCTCACCTTCGGCCAGATCCGCCATGGACATGGGCGCCGTCCCGCAGCGCGGGCACGGCTCCCCCGCTCGGGTCCGCTCCTCCAGCCGCTCCAGGGCCGTCTGCAGCTGATCGTCCGTCGCCGACGCCAGCCACGCGTACCAGTCATCCGAACTGGCGATAGAGGTGGGCGTACTTGGGATCGTCTCGCTCCGGGTCCTCGACATGTCGGACACCTCCCTGATCATCTCCGTTCGTGCCCACGAAATGGCCGTCCTCGTCGAAATAGTCCATCCAGCGATCCTGGTTGAGCCACGTCTTCGCCATGGCGATATGGCGCGTCTCCCGGTCCTTCACGTCATGCGCGTAGGCCTCCGCCGCCCGCTGCATCGGCTCCCAGTCGCCCACCTTGAGGAC
>JAHEOA010000215.1 GCA_018609825.1 Candidatus Bipolaricaulota bacterium
TGAGCGGTGCCCTGAAAGCGCTGGTTTTGATCACTGCGATCGTCGTGTCGAGTGCGATGGCGATCCGGCCGCTGGCGGTCGCGCCCGCGTATCCCGAGACCCAATCGGGCGACTTCTCCGTGGAGCGCGCCCTGGCGGATCTGGAGGTCATCACGTCCCAGCCACGGTTTCCAGGATCAGCGGGGCATGCCGCTGCCGTCGACTATCTCGCGGCCGAATTCGACGCCATGGGCCTCGACGCCGAGGTCACCGACACGCTTTCGGTCCACACGGGCGAAAACGGCGCCAACGTCGGCCGCGCACGCAACGTCGTCGCTCGGATTGAGGGCACGGACAGCACCGGCGCCATCCTGCTCGCGGGCCATCTGGACACGGTCCATACCACGACCGCGGCCAGCGACTGCGGCGGCTGCTCCATCACAGTGCTGGAGACGGCCCGTGCCCTGTTGGATAGGCCGCCGCTGCGCAACGACGTCATTCTGCTCATGGAAGACGGCGAGGAGACGACGCGCGCCGGGTCGCTGTCGTTCGTGAACGAGCACCCTTGGGCGAAAGACGTCCGCGTGGCGTTCAATCTCGAAGCCATGGGCACGCGGGGCGGCTCGTTGCTCTACGTGACCGGACCCGGCAACGGCTGGCTGGTCCGCGAGGCCCTCTCGGCCATGCCTTCGCCCGTGGCCTACTCCTTCGCGAATGATCTCGTCTGGCTCACGGGCACGGGCGGCTCCGACCTTGATCAGTTCCTGATGGCCGCCGAGGTCGGACTGGGTCTGGTCTATCTGGACAACGTTCCGGCCTATCACACCATGGCCGACAGCGTGGCCAACCTCGACCCGAACACGCTCGGACACCAGGGTTCGACGATGCTGGCGCTGGCACGCCATTTCGGCAATTTGCCGCTGGACGGTGACCTTCAGAGCGAGGATGCCGTCTACTTCAATATGGCCGGCCACCAGGTCGTGCGCTACTCGGCCGGCATCGGGGTGGCGCTCGCGTTGCTGGCGGCCATCGGAACGCTGCTTCTTATCGTCATCGGGGTTCGCCGACAGCCCTTGAACGGGCGGGACGTTCTCATCGGCGGCGTGACGTTCGTTCCGTTGGCGCTCGCCGCGACGGCGATCGTGGGGCTCATCTGGTATCTCATCCGGACGCTCGATCCCCGATTGCAGGTCTTCCTCATCGGCGTCTCCTACGATCGGCCCTGGTACACGCTGGCGTTCGTCGCGCTCACGGCGGGTCTCGTGATTGCCGGATTCCGGCTGTTCCGGCGGCGCAGCAGCGTGGACCTTGCGGTCGGCACGCTCGTCTGGTGGGTCGCGCTGGCGATCTTGACGGCCTTCCGGCTTCCGGGGTCCAGTTACGCGTTCGCGCTGCCGGCACTCTTCGTCACCGGTGTCCTTGCCGTGCGGCTGTTCAACACCGACGCCTGGAGCTGGCCGAACACGGTCGTCACGGCCGTCGGCGTCGCGGGCGCCCTTCTGACGATGGGGCCGCTGATCAACTTCCTGGGAATCTTCAGCGGACGGGCCGAGGTGCTGATGGGGCTTCCCGTCGTTGCCATGATGCCGGCCCCCCTTGCAGCTCTGTTGGCCGGACTTCTCTTGCCGGCGTTCGAACAGATCACGGGCGGCCGACGCGGCCTGGCGGCACTGTCCCTAGGGGGGTTCGCCGCCATCGTACTGAGCGGCGTCGCTCTCACGGCCGACTTCAACGAGGCTCGGCCCAAGCCGAACATGGTCGCCTACGTTATGGACGCCAATGCCGGCGAGGCCCATTGGGTGACGGGCGCAGCCGCCGTCGGCGATCAGCGCAGGTCGCTCTTGGACGAGTGGGCGATCCAGTTCCTCGGCAACGACCCCGAAGAGACGCTCTACAGCCCCTGGGGTGCGCCCATGCCGGCCACGGTTCCGGCATATCGCAGCCTCGCGCCCGCGCTCGACTTGGCCCCGGCAACGGTCGACGTTCTGGCGGACAGCAGGGACGAAACGGGCCAACGGCACCTCCGCTTGCGCATCGCCTCACCTCGCAGCGCGCCCGTGATGGTCGCTCAGTTCAGCAGCGACGGCGCGTTCGTTCGCGGCACCATCGCAGGGAAACCGTTGGGAAACGTCAGCGCTGAGGCGCCCAAATCGAAACTCTTTGCTCTCACCCAAGCCGCCGCTGGCGACGGCCTCGACGTGGAACTGACCCTGCTGGACGCCTCATCCGTCACGGTGGAGCTGGAGGATCGATTCTACGCGCTTCCCGAAATCGACGGCGTGTCCATTCAGCCCCGGCCGTCCTGGATGATGCCCTCGCCGACGTTCGTGAGCGACGCGACGATCGTGCGGAACACGATCACGATCCCCGAAAGGAGACCATGACCTGACGCCATGTTTCGATATGGCAGTCCAACCATTCGCAAAACTCGGACTGGAAGATCTGCCTTGCGTTGGGCTGATGAGCAAGGAAAAGCCTCGTTGCGCGCCATCGACTCGGGAGAATGCCTCAGCAGCGATGGCGTAAACACGGATTGTGGGGGAGGACCACGATGATCAAAGGCCACAGCTACAAGCCGACCGCCTATTTTGCGGCGACGTTCCTTGCGACGTTTGTGCTCTGGTTCGCCGGCGCCTATGTGAGCTTCCAGGACAGCTCAGGCACGCATATGCTCCTGATGCTGCCGGGTTTGATGGCCCCATTTCTCATCTCGCTCGTCTTCATCGTCAGGTCGAGACACCCCGAACTGATGAGGGACTTCGTCAACCGCCTCGTCAATCCCCGATTGATCAAACCCAGAACGCTGCCCGTCCTGTTTCTGATCATGCCGCTCGCCGTTCTCGTGTCCATCCTGCTGTCGCTGCTGGTCGGGGAATCGACGTCGCAGTTCCAACTGGCGGAAGGGTTTTCGTTCTCGACGGGATTCGTGCCTGTCCTGCTGCTGCTCCTGATGGCCGCGGCGTTTGAGGAGCTCGGGTGGCGGGGCTACGCCTTCGACAGCCTGCAAAGCCGCTTCACCCTCTTCACGGCCTCCATCGTCTTTGGCCTCCTCTGGTCGCTCTGGCACTTGCCCTTGGCGTTCGTCAACCACTCCTACCAGTACGAGATTATCCAGGAGAGCCTCTGGTTCGGCCTGAACTTCTTCGTCAGCATCGTTCCGTTGGGAATCATCATCACCTGGATATGCATCAAAAACGGGAAGAGCGTCCTCGCAGCCGTCCTCTTCCACTTCATCGTCAACATCTCGCAGGAGATGTTGAACATGTCGCAGATCACCAAGTCCATCGAGACGGGCGTCCTCGTGGTCGCGGCCGCCGCCGTCATCGTGCTCGATAAGGAGACGTTCTTCTCGCGCGGGCATCTGATGGGCAGGACTGACCCGAGCACTCGGCAACAGACGACGTATGGAGTCGAGACCGGGCTGGGCGAGACGGCGATTTCGTCCGCCGTGGCCGAGGAGCAGGGCCAACATTGACAACAGAGACCCTCGGGCTTGGCACGCTCGGGCAGAACTGGCAGATGGTCGTGCTGACAGCTCTAGGACTGGCGCTCCTCTGGAGGGCAAAATGGCGCCAACCAAGCTCTTGAGGAGGGATCATGCTCTGGCGTCAAGTTCTCATGATTGTCGGCTTCTTGCTGATCTCGGGCGGCGCCGTCTTGATTTACGCGTTCCACCAGCAGGTGGGCCAAGAGATCGAGGCATTGCTCGATCAGTTCGACGAATCGCCATCACGCACCGTTGCCCTCGCTGACCACGAGGACATTCCGGTGCCGGTTCAACGATATTTTGAGGCGATCGGGATCGAGGCCCAACCCGTCATCCGATCCGTGCGGTTGAAACAGCGCGGCCAAATGCGGACGAGTCCGGAGGGCGGTTGGATCCCCATCGAGGCCGAGCAATACATCACGGTTGAGCCGCCCGGCTTCGTCTGGCTGGCCAAGACGCGGGTCATGGGCGTTCTCCCCATGTGGGTCCGCGATCGGTTCATCGACGGCCACGGCGAGATGTGGATCCGGCCGCTGGGGCTCGTCACGCTTGGCCGAAGCGCTGGACCGGAGATCGATCAGGGGACAATGCTGCGCTATCTGGCGGAGATGGCCTGGTTGCCCACGGCCCTGCTGCCGAGCGAGCGTCTCCAGTGGGAGGCAATCGACGACCGCAGCGCAAGAGCCATCCTCACACTGGCCGACAGATCCGTCGACGCCACCTTCGAGTTCGGGCCATCGGGACTGATCCAACGAGTGGAATCGCAGCGCTACTACGACACGGGCAATGGCTACGACCTCAAACGCTGGAGCGGGGTTCACTCCGACTATCGCGAGGTCGAGGGGATGTTGATTCCCACCGGCGCGGAACTGACCTGGCATCTCCACGACGGGGACTTCACCTGGTTGAGGCTGGAGATCACTGACATCGAATTCGACAATCCGACGCGCTACTGACATCGAAAGGACCGACGAATGGAAATGCCTCGGACGGTGTTCGTGCTCTCGTTCATCATCATCGCTCTGGCGGCCGTCGCTGCCGGCGTCGGTCTGTTTTGGGGCGGTCCCGACGGCCCGGAGACGTTCACCACGGTCCGTGGCGACACGATCGAGATGTACGGAGACGGGCTTTATCGCCACGACTCGTTGTTCACCGGAGCCGCCCACAAGGGCCAAGACACGGTGACGCTGCTGTTGGGCATTCCGCTGCTGGCGGTCAGCCTGTGGCTCTCCCGGCGCGGCTCTTGGCGCGGCGGGCTGTTGTTGGTGGGGACGCTGGCGTACTTCCTGTACGTCTACGTCACGATGGCCTTCAATGCCGCGTTCAACGAGCTGTTCCCCGTCTACGTGGTGCTCTTCTCCGCCAGTCTCTTCGCGTTCGTGGCCGCGTTTGCCTCGCTCGACCATCAGGCCCTGCAGGCCCGCCTCTCGACCGAGATGCCGCGTCGTGACCCGGCCGTGTTCATGATCGCCAGCGGCGTCGTCACGCTCGGGGTCTGGCTCACGATGGTGCTGGACGCCCTCGAGGGAGACACGGCAACGACGTTGAGGAGCTCAACCACCATGGTCACCCACGCGCTCGACATCGGCGTCATCACGCCGGCGGCGATCCTGGCGGGGATCCTCATCCTGCGTCGACGGGCGCTCGGGGTTCTCGTCGCCATGTCGCTGCTCGTGGTGGAGATCATGCTGACGCCGCTGATCCTGGCGCAGACGGTTTTTCAACTCTCAGCCGGGATCTCGTTCACGACCGCCGAAATCGTCGGCCCGATCTCCGGCTTCGTGGCGATCAGCCTGCTGGCGATCGGGGTGACGGCCACGATCCTGCGCGGCGTCGCCGACCTCGCGCGCGCGTGAGCCCACGGAGGCTCAGAGCCGCGCGATCAGCTCGCCCCGTCGAAAGGTGCGCGCGCCGTAGCGCAGCAGCCAGAGGTCGACGATCCAGAGCACCAGGCCCAATAGTGCGACAGTCCCCGTGCCCATGACCATCACGCCCGTGGCCTGTCCGATCACGAGTAAAGCGACACGTCGTCGCGGAGCCGTTCAGACGATCGCGGCCACTGCCGACAGGATCACCCGCATGATCAACCGTCAAGCCGCTTCTCCATCATGACGTTCGTCTCCGCGTAGCCGAGGTCGGCATAGAGCGCCCGAGCGGCCGTGTTGTGCCCGAAGACGTGGAGCTTGATCGTGTCCAGCCCCAGCTCGCGGGCCTTGGCTTCCGCGGCCTCCATGGCGGCACGGCCGTACCCTTGCCGACGGAAGCCGTCAAAGATGAGGATCTCGTAGACGAACGCGTGGCGATCGGCGTTCGCTTCCACGCGCTCGGCCAGCCAGAGCCAGCCGACCGAGGTCCCATCCCGGCGCTCGATCCGGAACAGGTGATGCTCGGGCGTGGCCGCGCCCTCGGGCAGCAGCATGTCCAAGGTCTCCTCCGCGAGCCGGTACGCCTCCTTGGCGTTCCAGTTGCCCGCCCGCACCTTCTCGTCCGCGTAATTGCGGACGGCGTGGGCACGGTAATCGGCGAACTCGGCCTCGGTCATCGGCCGCAAGCCGACCATGTCCTCATGGCCTCCTCGGAACGGACCCATTCTGACTCCGCTTCATGAGATGCCTCGGCCCCCAATGCCAGACGATGCCCACAGCCAGGATGATCCAGAGCATGGATTGGATCAATCGCGCGCGCTCGCCGAGCGGGACGAGTTCGCCGGTGACGTTCTGCATGAAGTGGAACAGGATCGCCGATAGCGTGCTGCGGCCGGTGTTGTTGTAGATCCAGGTGAACGCGACCGAGACCACGACCGTGCCGACGGCAAACCAGAGAAACGCCGACGATCCGAAGCCGAGTTCGTGCTGGAACGTGCCGCGCATGAAAAAGAGCGGCAGGTGCCAGAGCATCCACCCGACGCCGATGATGAGGCTGGCGCTCAACGCGCTGACGCGAGCCTGGAGGCCGTCCAAGGCGTAGCCGCGCCAGCCCAGTTCCTCGGGAATGGGGCCGAAGGCGAGCAGGAAGACGGCCGTGCTCAGCAGGGCCCACGGCTGGGCAATGAGCGACCGGAGCTCGGCCAGCGACGGCGCCGTCCCGCCTAGCCCCACGTCGACCGCAACCGCAAGGGCACTCACCGCGGGCACGGTCAGGAAGATGACCAGGTACCAGCGCCCGGAAATGCGGCGCACGTCGAAGACGCGCTGCCAGTAGTCGCGCCAGGCGGCCCGGCTCCGCTCGCGCCAGAGCAGCACGATCTCCGCCAGCGCCGGGCCGAGACCGCCGACATAGAGCAGCCAGACCCATTCCGTGCCGACGATCGTCTGTCCTGATAGCGCCGCCGGCACCCAGAACGCCCAGGAGATTCCGAACGCCAGGGCGAAAAAACGTCCCGGTCGGGCCGGCACGGGAAGGCCCTTCGCGACGGGCTGCACCTGTTGCGCCATCGCGCTCAGCCCTCCGGATTGCCGGACCGCTGCCCCTCGAGCCAATCGACGACCGCCTGGAGAATGCGCCCGTCAACAGGCTCATCCAGGTGTCGGTATGCCATGTTGGCTTCTTCCGGATGATGGCGCAGCAGATGGTTCAAGTCGGGCAGCAGCTTCAGCGTCACTTGGTCGTTGCCGGCCTCGCACAAGGCCTGCGCGTAGCGCTCGCCCTCTCGCGGTGGCACTTGGAGGTCCTTCTCGCCTTGAAGGATCAAGACGGGGACGTCGGTGATATCGGCCATCACTGAAGTCGGATCGCAGTTGAAGTGCTCGCGATACCATTCCAAGGAGATGCTCTTGCGATTCGCCTCGACCTGCTTCTCCGTCATCCA
>JAHEOA010000216.1 GCA_018609825.1 Candidatus Bipolaricaulota bacterium
CATGCGGTCGTCCTGGTACACCCAGGACTGTGCCCACGAGCCATTCTGGCGCGCGTACTCGATGACGCGGTCGTTTTCACTGTCGGCCACCAATACCGCGGGGCCACCCCGTTCTTCGGGAATGTAATCGGGATTGTGCTGTTCGTAGAGCGTGCCGAAGCAGTCCTCACACCCGAGCGTCCAGTTCGGTTGCAGCCCGGTCTCGGGGTGAATGAAGACCACCTGATCCTGATTGCGAAGGCTCGCCATCACGCGCCCGTCGGGCAACCGTTCCACGTCGTTGAGATGCGTCCAGTCCTCGGGATAGGGCCCGGCGTCGCTTGTCGGGAAGTCGGTTTGGGCGCGCCAGGCCCACTCGATCATGCCGCGGTCGGTATTGACCTGCCGGACGGCATCGGCACCTATCGCCCCGACGAGGTACTGCCCGTCACCGAGCGTGTCCACATCATGCCAGTTCGAGGCGCGGGCGCCGCTGGTCTTCGCGGTGTGGACGGGCTCGCGGGCGCCGGTCGTGAGATTCGTATATGTGAGATGCTGCTTCGTACACCGCTCGGCGCACTCGCCGTTAACCCAACCGACCGAGAAGACGGTCTGCGCCCCGCGGCCGGGTGCCGGATCCACGTCGAAGTACGATTGACTGGTATCGAAGTACCGCAGGCGGCCGTCGGGTGCGAACGCATACAGTGCCTCGGCGTCCTCGGTGAAACTGGTGGGCGCCGAGATGACGGTCACGTTCGTGCGCTCGCCGGCAATCGGGTCGCGCTCCGCGAAGGCCCGCTCGGCGCTTGCCTCGATCGCGGTGCGGTCGGTGTAGTCAGGCGCGGCCGCGACAGTCGCGCCGAGGTAGGCGCCACCGACGAGCAGCACAGTCAAGAAGACAGCGCGGTAGTGGGTGCGTCTCATGGTGGCGAGTCATCAAAGTCGTCGCCGACCAGCGTGCCGTTCAACGACGGCCGATGCCGGTCGGCACAGCCGGCCGGTTGGTAGCGGTACAGCTCCGCGTTCGCACGGCCATACAAGCCGTCGGCCGATGGCACCCGGCAGTAATTATCTCGGAAGGCCTGCCAGGCCGTCTCGTTCCACCGGAACGTCTGCCGCAGCGTCCGCGTGTAGATGACGTGCCCCGCCGAGCCGTTCCGGAGCGTGTCGATGATCGTGCGATACAACGGGACGGCCGGCCCGTGATCTTTGTAGCGGACGAGTACCATGTGTATCCGTGGCTTATCGGATATAGTCTGGACGTGCGTATCCGAGAGGAACGCCGGGCTCGTCGTATAGACGATGTCGCCGGGCTCGGTGCGATTGTTGATGTCGTCGCGGAAGTCGTGAATGTTGTCCATCGTGAACCAGCCGTCGTCGTTGTCGTCGAGCACGACGTTCGTCACCGGGTGCGCGCCGACGCCAGAGGTCACAACCGCGAGGATGAGCGACGCCGACAGCAGCCCCCGGACCGGACGCTCGGCGCGGCCCCACAACGCCGTCAGCGCCACGCCACCGAGGATGGCGAGATACGGCCAGAGGTCCATGAAGTAATATGTATGCAGGACGCGATTGCGGTAGAGATAGCCCGCTGCCATGCCGCCGCTGATCAGCACGACGAGCTGCAGGCGGCGATTATAGAGGACGTCTCTGGAGACGCGAGGGCCGCGGTAGGCCACGACCACGAACAGCGCCAGCGCGACGATGGCCAAAACGCGCAGGTAAAACCCGGCCCACAGCGCCATCGCGGCCGCATACAGTCCGAGCACGCCCAGCACGCCCCAGAGGTATTCGAGATGTGTGCGGTCAAAGTAGCGGTCGGTCAGGCCCCGCAGGTACGGCGCCAGCACCCCGGCCATCGGCAACGCGGCCAAAAGCGTTTTTGCCATCGTTCGCGCGGTCCAGGCGCCGCAGGTCTGGCAGAGGTCGTTAAAAATCGGGATGCGCCCGGAGGTAACGGCGTTGGTGACGATCGGCGCAACCATCGTGATCAGGGGATAGCCGCCGCGGCCATAGGAGGCGAACAGGTTGATCGTGTGGACCTCGAACAGCGCCCACATCCGCTCGGGGTCGCCGCCGACCATCGCGCCATAGACGGCGGCCAGGGCGACGCCGAAGCCACCCAGCAGCGCCACCGGGCGGGCAAGCAGGCGGTCGTGGTCCTGCAGGAGCCAGCGCCAGCCCGTATACAGGAGCGCCGCGAACACGATGACGATGATAGAGCGCCGGGAGAGAAAGGCCAGGCCGAACAGCACGCCCGCCGCGGCGTACCCGCGCCAGTCACGCCACCGGAGGATGGCGTAGACACCGGTGACGCCCAGAAGCGCCGCGAGGCTCTGCGTGTTTGCCCACATCCCGTAGACCAACCCAAACGGGAGCCACGCGAACAGCGCCACCGCGACGATGGCCGTGCGGTGGTCGCGGGCGAGTCGTGCGATGGCATACACGGGGATGATCGTCAGCAGCCAGAGCGCGCTGATGAACACTCGCAGCAAGGGAATCGGGTTGCCGAACACAGCGCGCACCGCAGCGAAGGCGTAGTTGAACAGCGGCGAGCGTCCAAGAAAGTCGACGAACGGGACGCCGCCCTGCAGGATCAACCGACTGTCGTAGATATAAAAGCCGTAGTCTCCCCAGATCCCGACGTAGGGGAACAGCACCGCTCGAAACGCGGCGGCGACCGCGATGACGGCCGCGAGGTGACCTGCCTCACGCCGATTCATTCAGCACCTCCGGCGGAATGTGCACGAGCGACCCGTTGTCGAGAACACAGTGAAGCCCGTTGTGCTCTCCGAATGTGTGTCCGTTAACCAGCACTGTCTGCCCTCGTTGTGCGCCACACCACGCGCGGGCACTGGTGACCGCTTGGCCGCTGTCGGGGATGATGTGCGTCACGAGCAACACGGCCACCACCCCGGTCAGCACCCAGACCGCGCGGTCAATCGTGAGCCAGTCGGGGCCCATTTACTCAATCACCCGCTCGACGCGGTAAGGTTGCTCGTCCTTGAAGCGCAACGTTACGACCGTCTCTGCGAGAAAGCCAAAGACGAGAAACTGCAGGCCCGCAATCACGAGCACGGCCACAAGGATCAGCCGCGGGAGGTGCGGCGCCAGCGGGACGCCAAACACCAGTCGTTGGATGAGCGAGAACCCGCCGATGGCGACGCCAATCCCCAGGGTAAGGACACCAAGACCACCAAAGACGTGCATCGGTCGCGCGCCGAACCGGTTCCACGCCCAATGAAAGAGCAGATCGACGAAGCCACGCAGCAGCCGGCCGGCGCCGTACTTGGTCTCGCCGTACTCGCGCTCGCGATGTGACACGTCGAGTTCCGCGATGCGGTAGCCCTGCGCGTACAGTTTGCTCGGGAGGTAGCGGTGGCCCTCCCCACGGAGGTCGACGTCAGCGAGTGTGTCCGCGCGGTAGGCTTTGAGCGTACACCCGAAGTCCTCGATGTCGGGGCCCGTCCGCTTGGCGAGCTGGGTCTGGATCCGCGAGGGGACGGTCTTGCGCAGTGGGTCCTCCCGATCCGCCCGGTTGCCCGAGACACAATCATACCCGCGCTCCAGCTCGCGCAGCAGCCGCGGAATGTCCGCGGGGTCGTTCTGCAGGTCGGCATCGAGCGTGACGACCCGCTCGCCGCGGGCATGGTCCAGACCGGCCGCCAGCGCCGCGCTCTGGCCGTGGTTGCGGGTGAGGTGGACCGCACGTACTGGTGCGTGGGTCGCCGCCAGATCATCGAGCGTCGCCGCCGTCCCGTCCGTCGAGCCGTCGTTGACGATGACGATCTCGTATGGCTGGTAAGCGTCCAGGTCATCACAGACCGTCGTCAGCTCGGCGACCAGCGGCGTCAGCGACTCTGCCTCGTTGTAGGCGGGGGCGACCACCGACAGCGCCGGCGTGTCCGTTTCGGTGATTTCTGATACCTGTTTGGCGTCCGAAGCCATTACTATCAAGTTACTCAGCAATACACTTAATTGATGCGAGTGGTTAACCGTATAGCATGGGAGACCTGTTCGACATGGATGTCAGCGG
>JAHEOA010000217.1 GCA_018609825.1 Candidatus Bipolaricaulota bacterium
CAGGGCAGCATCTCCGAGGCGATGACGGCTCCGCCCATGTAGTGGACGTCGTCGGCGTAGCGATCGTCGGTGGAACAGACGGTGATCACGGCCTTCAGTTCGGGGGGCCGATGGGCGGCGACCTGGAGCCCGTTGAACCCGCCCCAGGAGATGCCGATCATGCCGACATCGCCCGTGCACCAGGGCTGCTCGGCGATCCAGCCGAGCACCTCCAAGGCGTCGAGCTGTTCTTGGGGCAGATACTCGTCGTAGAGGATCCCCTCGGAGTTGCCGCTGCCGCGGATGTCCACGCGGACGGACGCATAGCCGTGGCCGGCAAAGTAGGGGTGGTTGCGCGCGTCGCGCGGTGCGGTGGCGTCGGATTTGCGATACGGGATGTATTCCAGAATGGCCGGGACGGGGCGAGCGCGGGCGTCCTCGGGCAACCAGACGGAGGCCGCGAGCCGGGTGCCGTCGCTCAGGGGGATCCAGGCGTTCTTGATCTCGTGGACGGGTCGCGGGAAATCGGTCTTGATGCGCATCGTTCAGGTCTCCTCCAGCGGGCGCGCCGTGTCGCTCATTCGGCCGAGCCGCGCAGGTCGAGGCTGCGGTCGCTGCGTTCGATCTCGAAGGTCAAGCTCGCCAGCGCGGCCTCGTAGGTCTCCAGCAGTTCCGTCTCGTCGTCGGCGCCGATGATGAAGTAGCCGACCTCGTAGCTGTAGCTGTCCTGATCGGGCAACTCGTCCAGGTGCTGGCCCGGCTCGACGTGAATCTGGACGGACGTGCCGGGCAGCTCGCGCTGGAGGCGCTCGATCTCGGCGGCGCTCGGCACCCGACGGACGCGGCCGCGCTGATACACCCGAAGGAAACACTTGGCCGCACGCTTGAACCGACCGGCGTCGGGCAGCTCCCTCGGACGGCGTCCCAGGGCGAGGTCGAGCATGTGGCTCTGGTGCGAGAGCCCATGGACCCGCTCGAACAGCCCGGCGTGCGACTGCGACAGCCGCGGGTTGATCTCCAGCAGCCAAATCTGATCGATGTTCGGGTTCCAGAAGAACTCGACGTTGAAGCAGCTCCGCCGCAGGCCGATCCGGCGCACCAGTCGGCGGGCGATCTCGGCCATGCGGTGCTGGACTTCCGTGGGCAACGACGAGGGGTACTCGTAGCGCTGGAACGAGGCGCGGTTCGGCTCGCGCACCGAGTCGACGACGCCGTAGACGACCACACTCTGATCGTCGTCGACGTAGCCCTCGGCGGTGCACTGCGCCCCGCCGATCAGGCTTTCGGCCAGACAAGACTCGTCCATGTGGGCGACCTCGGCCGGCATATGGAACGCCTGCAGCACGCGGACGAAGGGCTCGACGACGTAGCCGAGGTGGTCGCACATCTCGGCGGCGTAGCGCCGGAACGCCAGCTCATCGCTGACCAGAAAGCCGAGATAGGAGCGGAACGACTTGATCGGCTTGATCCAGAAGGGCGGCGCCAACGGCAGCGGCGTCCCGTCGTCGACGGCGCACGGGTCGAACGGGCGAAACTGCGGCGTGTGGTCGGGAATCGCCTCGAGCTGTTCCAGGCGGCTCCAGTACTTGTGCTCACACTTGAGGATGCTCTCCAGGTCGGGGCCGGGCAGGCCGAACCGCTCGGCCAGAATGGGCAATATCGTCGTGGCCGGGAAGTCGAAGAAGGCCACGACGGCGTCCGGGCCGCCGTCCGCGGCCGCCATGCGCTCGGCGGCCCGCTCGATCAGCTCGTCGACATCGAACGTCGCGACGCCGCGAATCTCATCCAGGTGCAACGCCGAACGGAACGCACACGTCTCGGCGTGGGGCAGGCGGTGGAGCCGGACGACGTCGGCGTCGTTGTATCCGAGCACGAAGACGTTCAGGGAGCGAGATGCGGTGGACATGACGGATCAGTAGTGGCAGTGATAGACCTAGCCCTAGCGATACGGATCCTCACGGCGTAAGCCGATACAGCATCCGGGGGAACGGGATGCACTCGCGCAGGTGATCCGCCCCGGCCATCCAGGCGACCAGACGCTCCACGCCCATGCCGAAGCCCGAATGGGGCACCGAGCCGTACTTGCGCAGGTCGACGTACCATTCATAGGGCTCGCGCGGCAGGCCGAACTCGGCCAGCTTCTGCACGAGCAGATCTTCATCGTCAATGCGCTGGCTGCCGCCGATGATCTCTCCGAAGCCTTCGGGTGCCAACAGATCGGCCGCCATGACGACGTCCGGATTGGCCGGGTCCGGCTCCATGTAGAAGGCCTTCATCTGGGCCGGGAACTTTTCGACGAACACCGGCTTTCCGAAATGGGCGGCCAATGCCTCCTCGTCCGGCGCCCCGTAGTCGTCGCCCCAAGCGATCTCGTGGCCCTCGGATCGTAGGATGTCGATGGACTCGTCGTAGGTGACCCGCGCGAACGGCTCCGCGATGGCCCGCTCCAGTCGGTCGGTGTCCCGTTCCAGTCGCGTCAGCTCCGGCGCGCAGCGCTCGCGCACGCGCTGGATGACGAAACGGACCAGGGCCTCTTGATAGCGCAGGTTGCACTCGTGATCGCAGAAGGCCATCTCCGCCTCGGCCATCCAGAACTCGGTCAGGTGCTTGCGCGTCTTGGAGCGCTCGGCGCGGAACGTCGGGCCGATCCAGTAGACGTCGCCGAGCGCCATCGCCGTGGCCTCCAGATAGAGCTGGCCGCTCTGGGACAGATACGCCGTGTCGTCGAAGTAGTCGACCTCGAACAGCTCCGTCGTCCCCTCGACCGACGTGGACGTCAGGATCGGGGTTTCGGTGGCGACGAAACCGAGGTCGTCAAAAAACTCGCGAACGGCCCGCAGGACCTCGTGGCGGATGCGCAAGACGGGGGCTTGATAGTAGGAGCGCAGCCACAGATGCCGGTGGTCCATGAGAAATCCGACCCCGTGCTCCTTGGGCGTGATCGGGTAGTCCTGGGCTTGATGGACGAGCTCGAGCTCGTCGACCGAGAGTTCGTAGCCCGTCGGCGCGCGGCCGTCCGCCTTGGCCGTGCCGCGGACCACAATGGACGACTCCTGGCTCAACTGCTGCGCGGTCTGGAACGCGGCCTCGTTCTCGGCCTTGACGACGCTCTGGATGACGCCGCTGCCGTCGCGGACCATGAGGAACTGGATGCCGCCGCTGGAGCGGCGATTGTGGAGCCAACCGTGCAGCTCGATCGGTTCGCCCAGGTGTTCGGGAATCTCGCGAATGCGGATCGATTCCATGCTCAACCCCCTTCGAGATGCCTGAGAAGCTCGTCGTGGAGACGGTCGTTCGATGCGACGATGTGGCCCTCGTCGATCCCCAACGGCTGCCCTCGAGCGTTCGTCACTCGGCCGCCGGCCTCGCCCACCAGCAACGCGCCCGCGGCCAGGTCCCACCGGTTCAGGTTGAGGTCCCAGTAGCCGTCAAGGCGCCCGGCCGCGACGTAGGCCAGCGCCAACGCCGCGGACCCGATCCGCCGGATCCCTTGGGTGCGCGGCACGAAGTGCTCGAAGTGGCGCAGGTTGGCCTGACGCATCTCGGGTTCATGGGGGAACCCCGTGGCCAGCACCGCCCGCTTGAGCTCGTCCACGGTCGATGCCCACAGCGGCCGACCGTTGAGATAGGCGCCCCGACCGTCCTCGGCCGTGAAGAGCTCGTCGCGCATCGGATCGTACAGGACGCCGAGCGCCAACTCGCCCGCGTCCTCCAGGGCGATGGACACGCAGAAGAACGGGATCCCGTGCGCAAAGTTGGTCGTGCCGTCGAGGGGATCGATCACCCAGCGCAGGCGGGCCCCAAGCTGATGGGGCGCGCGCTCCTCGGAGAGAATCCCGTGATCGGGGAAGGCGTTAGAGAGCCGGTCGATGACGCGGGCTTCGGCGAGATGGTCGGTTTCGGTGACGAGATCGTGCTGGCTGCCCTTGAGGTCGTAGTCCGTGTCCGTGGCCACGCGCGAGCGCAGCAGCGCCCCGGCCTCATGGGCCGCCTCGACGGCGACGTCGAGGTGCGCGGTTCCGTGGGACGCCTCCGCGGCCATCGGCGCGGCCCTACTCCGGACGGATCCAGTTCTCGGCGATGGCGAGGACGGCGTCCTTGCGCTCGCGGGCCTGCTTGCCGAGGTGGACGACCTTGTTGTGGTAGACGTTGCGGTAGCGCTCGTCCTCGACCGACTTGAGGTTGATGTCCATCACCAGCAGCGCCGAGTGCAGCGACGCTTCCGCCAGCTCCGCCGCCGTGGCGGCGTCGCTCAACCCGGCGCGGATGCCGCGCTGCACGGCCCGCTCCGCCAGCTCCAGAACCTTGGAACAGACCTGGGCGATGCGATGGGGAATCTCGGTGGCCGTCTTGAACGCCGCCTGAATGGCCTCATGCCGGGTCTGTTCGTCGTCGTCGCTGTCCTTGGGCATGCGCTTGGCGGCCTCGACCTGATCGTAGGCCTCGCTGTCGCGGTCGGCGAGCTCCAACAGCTCTTGACGCAGCTGGTCCGCCTCGTCGGCGATCTCGGCCATAAACGAGGCCCGATCGGGGTCCTGTTCGTGGCGCTTCTCCGAGGTGATGCGGGCGACCATGGAGACCAGTGACGCGGCCAAGGACGCCGACAACGCTGACGCGCTCCCGGCCCCGGGCGTGGCGGTCGGTTCAGCGAACTTCTGGCTCAGTTCACGAATGCTCAGATCGCTCATGCTCATGGGGAATCAACCGAGCCACTATAGACGACGCGGGGGCCGGCTGCAATCTTGACTTGTTGCTCCGAATCCCGTAGGACGAGGGCGGCTATGCAAGCGACGCGACGCCGGCGCGTCATGGCGTTGCCCATCGGCGCGGCGCTGATCACGCTCGGCCTCAAGCTGTGGGCCTTCCTTGTGACGGGATCGGTTGCGATCCTCTCCGACGCCGCCGAGTCGCTGATCAACCTTTTGTCGGCCATCATGGCGCTGGTGGCGCTCGAGGTCGCGGCCCGCCCCGCCGATGCCACCCATCCCTATGGACACGAGAAGGCCGAGTACTTCTCCAGCGGCGTGGAGGGCGTGCTCATTCTCGGGGCTGCCGTCGGGATCTCCCTGGAGGCCTGGCAGCGGATCTGGAACCCGGCGGTGTTGGGATCCCTCCCGTTGGGGTTGGGCATCGCGGCCCTGGCGGCGCTGGCCAACTTCGGCGTGGCTCGGGTGCTGTTGCAGGTCGCGCGCCGCCAGGAGTCGATCACGCTGGAGGCCCACGCCAAGCATCTGTTGACCGACGTCTGGACCACCGGCGGCGTCGTCGTCGGCCTCGCGGCGGTCTGGGGGACGGACTGGGCCTGGCTCGATCCGGCGATCGCGTTCGCCGTGGCGCTCAACATCGTCGTGTCCGGAGCCCGCCTCGTGCGTCGCTCCACGCACGGGCTCATGGACTACACCCTCCCCGACGACGAAGTGCAGCGGATCGAGACGATCTTGACCGCCTACGCCGAGCGCGGGGCGACCTACCATCGACTGCGCACGCGGCGCTCCGGCACGCAGCGCTTCATCGACTTCCATCTGCTGGTGCCGGGCGAGCGCAGCGTCCAACGGACCCACGACCTCTGCGAGGAGATCGAGGCCGACATTCGCCGGCAACTGGGCGAGGCCAGCATCACGATCCACATCGAGCCCTGGGAGGATCCGGTCGCCTGGCAGGACGGCTCCGAGGTCTACACCGTCGACGACGGCCCCCCGGAATGAGCGGAGTTGCGACGTCGGCTGTGTTGTCCATAATGGGGCCGACCCGCCTGAGGGGACGGAAGCATGAAAGCCATTCACGTCGAACACCTGATCAAGGACTACCCCGGCCTGCGGGCCGTCGACGGCGTCAGCTTCGACGTCGAACGGGGCGAGATCTTCGGGATGCTCGGCCCCAACGGCGCGGGCAAGACCACCACCATCGAGTGCCTCGAAGGGCTGCGCGTTCCGACAGGGGGAACGCTCGACGTGCTGGGGCTCGACCCCGCACGGGAGCGCTACGAGCTGCGCGAGCGGATCGGCGTGCAACTGCAGACGACGGCGCTGTACGAGCGCATGCGGGTCCGCGAGGCGCTGGAGCTGTTCGCCAGCTTCTATCGGCACGGAAGCCCGTACGCGGATGACTGGGAAGCCCTCGTCGGGCCGCTCGGCCTCAGCGACAAGATGGACAGCTACTACGTGACCCTGTCCGGGGGGCAGAAGCAACGCCTCCACATCGCCCTGGCGATCATCCATGACCCCGAGATCGTCTTCCTCGACGAGCTGACCACGGGCTTGGACCCCCAGGCCCGTCGGGCCATGTGGGAACTCATCGAGCGCATCCGCGAGCAGGGGACGACGGTCTTCCTCACGACCCATTACATGGAAGAGGCCGAGGCGCTCTGCGATCGCGTGGCGATCCTCGACCATGGGCGGATCCTGGCGCTCGACACCCCGGAGGCGCTCGTCGCGGAGGTCGGGGGCGACACGCGCGTGTTCATCACGCTGACCGACCCCAAGGCCCTGACGGGCCTGGAGGAGATCGCGGACGTCCGCCGCGTGGAGCACCTGGACGGCCGGGCCGTGCTCTACAGCGAGCCGGACTCGGTCACGTCGGTGCTGCGCCAGCTGCTGCGCCAGGCGGACAAGAACGGCTGGCGGCTGCGCGATCTCCACGTGGAGCGGTCGTCGCTGGAGGACGTCTTCCTGGCGCTCACGGGACGGGAGATGCGCGAATGACCCGTTGGCTGCGCGGCTTCCTCCATCTCACCTGGATCGAGGCCAAGCTGTTCGTTCGCGAGTGGATGGCCATCTTCTTCACGTTCATCTTCTGGCCCATGCTGCTGTTCATCGTCGGGGCGATCGCGCAGAACGACCCCGGGCTCGTCGAGGGCCGCTTCGGCCTCGTCGATCTGTTGGTGCCGGCGTTCATCGGGATCGGCATTCTGAACAACGGGCTGTTCACCATCGGCGGGCTGCTGGCAAGCTATCGGGAGCGCGGCATCCTGCGCCGCTTCGAGGCGACGCCCTTACGTCCCGCCGTGGTACTGGCGGCGCTCGTCTTCGTCGCCTATCTCATGACGCTGGCCAGCACGGCGATGATCCTCGGCGTGTCGAAGCTGTTCTTCAACCTGCGCCTCGCGGGCCAGATGACCGAGCTGTTTCTGGCGTTCACCGTCGGGGCACTCGGGCTGTTCGCGTTGGGGTTTCTCGTGGGGAGCCTGTTCAAGACGAGCCGGGTCACCTACGCCGTCTGTTCGACGCTCTTTTTCTCCATGATCCCCTTCGCCATCATCCCGCTCGGGGGCGCGCTGTTCGACCCCGAGCTGATCCCGCCGTTCATGCAGACGATTGCCCACATCGTCCCGCTGACGTATGCCGTCGAGCTGATCCATGACGTCTTCGTCGGTCACCAACTCCTCGCGAGCTGGCTCGATCTGCTGATCCTGATTGGCATGTTCGGGCTGTTCACGATGCTCTCCGCCCGGCTGTTCCGCTGGGAATAGCGCCCGATCGAAGCTCGATCTCGCCACGAAACGCTTGATCATGTAAGCCCTGCTCCGTGTCCGTCTGTGTTCTGTATTGTCGAGGCCGTTGGATGAGGCCGCATGCGCATCACTCGTCCCCATCCATCGACTGTTGACTTGATGTCATACGCCATGCTACGCTTAGCCACTCAAGAAAAGACAAGGGGGTCTGCCAATATGGTTAAGGGCAAGCTGCTGTCGCTTGTCGTGTTGGGAGCCCTGTTGATCGGGTTGGCCGTCGGTCCGGCGGCGCACTCGCAGCAGGGGCAGTCGTTGACGATCGCGTTTGACGCGGCGGACTGGACCACGGGAGATCCGCACTTCGCCGCGGCCACGCAGGACCGGGCCGTCGCGGACATGGTCTTCAACGGGCTGGTCCGCTACAAGCCCGGCGACATCACCGAGTTCCAGCCCGACCTGGCGACCGATTGGTCCCAGAGCGAGGACGGCACCGTCTGGACGTTCAACCTGCGCCAGGGCGTCATGTGCCACCCGTGGGGCGACAACGACGGCTACGAACTCACCTCCGAGGACGTCGTCTACTCGCTCCAGAAGGCGGCGAACTCCGAACGATCGGCCTACGCGGGCGAGTACGCCAACATGAGCGTTGAGGCGACGGGGCCCTATTCCGTTCAGGTTACGCTGGACGAGCCGCTGTCCAAGGCCCTGTTCCTTCCCAAGGTCTCCGACTATTCGGGGGGCTTCATCGTCTGCAAGCGGGCCGTCGAGGACCTGGGTGACGAGGCGTTCCAGACGAATCCGGTCGGGACCGGCCCGTTCATGTTCGACGGGTACAATCCCCAAGAGAACGTGACGCTGGTCCGCAACGGCGAGTACTTCCGAGGGGAACCGAAGCTGGACGACGTCGTCGTCCGCTTCATGCCGAACATTTCCGCCCGCGAGGCCGGTCTGGACACCGGCGAGCTCGACGTCATCGAGGGCCCGCCGGAGCAGCCGTGGGTGGAGAAGATGGAACCGCAGGAAGGCTCCGCGGTGGAGGTCTTCGGCCCCGGCGAGACGGCGACGCTCCACTTCAACATGAGCCGCGAGCCGTTCGACGACATCGACGTCCGCAAGGGCCTGGCGTACTGCATCGACCGACAGGAAGTCCTGACCACCATCGGATCGGCCGTCGCGGATCCGATCTATTCCCCGGTGCCGCCCGTGCTGGCCGGCGGCATGGCCCAAGATGAGGCGACCGAAGCGGGGCTGCTCTACGAGGCGGACCGCGAGCGCGGCCAGGGGTTGCTCGAACAGGCCGGCGCCACGGCGTTGTCGTTCGAGGTCGTCGTCTCCGAGCGGGCCTCCTATCTGCGCCCGATGCAGAACATCCAGTCGCAGCTCGCCCAGTGCGGCGTGCGCATGAGCCTCCGCGTGGTCGACCACTCGTCGATGCAC
>JAHEOA010000218.1 GCA_018609825.1 Candidatus Bipolaricaulota bacterium
AGCGCTCCCATAAGGGGGCAGCCAACGCCCGGCGCGTGGCCATCCTGGACAACAACGCCAGCTTCCAGCCCATCTCCATCCCGCAGAAGGACATGGAGTTCCTGGCGATGCGCCAGTTCGTGCGCAAGCAGATCGGCGCGGTCTTCGGGCTGCCTCCTATATTCCAAAAAGATTTCTCAGAAGCCAGCTATAACAACGCCACGCTCCAGATTCAGAACTTCTACTGGCAGAACCTCCATCCGAAGCTGCGCATCGTGGAGAACGTCTTCAACCACAACCTGCGGCAAGACTTCGGCGAGGCCCCCAACTTCGAGGTCCGCTTCAACTTCAGCGCCGTGGAGGCCCTGCAGGAGGACCAGAAGGCGCGCGGCCAGGCGGCGTTGGCGCTGCGTCAGGCCGGCGTCCCCGACAAGGAGATTTTCCGCATGGTATTCCCCGAGATCGACGCGTCCGGGCTTGAGGGCGGCGACATGCGCTGGGCCTCGGTGGACCTGCAGCCCGTCCAGAACTTCGTCGGCGCCTCGGAGGAGGACGCCGTGTCCGAACCGAGCGAGAACGGGACTGAGGAGGGAGCCAATGTTTAAGCCAGGTCGGGTCGCGCTCGTCTGTCCTCAATGTGATCGGGTGTATCAGTTCGTGACCGCGCCCCTGGACCCGCACTGCCGCCGGTGCCACGTTCCGTTGATCCGCCATCCCCGCAACCCGGCAACCGGACCGCGTGGCCCCATGATCAAGTAGCGCTTAATGGGGGTTGGGGCTGTGCTAGGTTCCCGGCGACGATCTCGCATGACTGCAAGGACTGGACGATGCGTTAGGAGGCTCTTGTGACCGATCCAATCGATACCCCGGAGGCCGGCGTCACGGCCGGCCTGGGTGAGGACCTGTTTCTGCGCAAGGCCTACGTGGCCGACGAACAGGACGTCGACACCGCCAAGCGCGAAGGCCATGCGGCGTTGACGGTCCGGATGGTCGACCGCGACGGCGACGTGGTGGAGCCGATGGGCGGCCGCTTTGAGGAGTATTGGGACAACCCCATCGTCTTCTGGAACCATGGGTTCGGCCAGGGCGAGCTGGCCGACCTCCCCATCGGGCAGGCGACCCAGATCGAGCCGAGTCGGGAGAAGGTGGCCGCCAGTTGGCGGTTCTCCCGCCCCGAGGCCAACCCGAAGGCCGAGATGATATTCCAGCTCTGGAGCGACGGCGACGTCAACGGCGTCTCACAGAGCTTCTGGCCGAACCGTTGGTCGGAGAAGCCCGTAATGCGCGGGCAGACCGGGCTCCACGTCACCGATTGGACGCTCTGGGAGTTCGGGCCGGTCGGCATCCCGATCAACCCGAAGGCGATCGGGAAGCGGTCCAAGGGATTCCAGCAGGCGTACAAGGCCCTGACGGATTGTTCGCCCGTCTATGCGCCCCTGTTCATCGTGGAGGGCGGGCGCATCTACGACATCAGCGAGCAGACCGATTTGACGGAGCTGCGCAACCGCCAGGGCAACGCCTACGCCGTCATCGAGGACTTCCTCACGACCCGCTCCGTGCGTCACTTGCAGGCGCGCACGCGCTCCGACGCCGAGGGGGCCGCCCAGACGGCGCTGTCTCGGGGGCGGGTCCACGGGATCCAGCTCACCGTGCTCGCCCAGTACGTGGGCGAGACCGACGGCGGCCATCCGGTCTATGCCAACCTCCAGGAGTTTTACCTGACCGACGACCAGCAGCATCCGGTGACCTCCTGTGCCTGTGACCTTCCCGACGGGGTAGAGGGGACGGAGCCCGCCCAGAACGGATCGGCGAAGGGCAAGCCCGAGGCCGGATCCGGGGGCCTGCTCAGCGCGGCCGAGCGCCTCGTCGACGAGGGGCCGGTCTGGAAGGGCGTCGCGTCGCAGGACCACGACAGCCTTGAGCGGATGATGCGAGAGATTACGGGGACGGCCCAAGAGGGCGTGACGCGCCTGATGCGCGAGGCCATGCAGAAGGCCGTGGTCAAGTTTGAGTCGGTGCCCAAGGACACGGAGACCGACTGGGACGGCTCCCGAGCGAGGGACAACCTGGCCGAGTGGGCCTCCTCGGACGGATCCGGCGAGAAGGACACGATCGACTGGGCGAAGTACCGGCGCGGGTTCGCCTGGTACGACGCCGACGAGCCGGAGGAGTTCGGGAGCTACAAGTTTCCCCACCACGACATCATCGACGGCGAGTTCCGCGTGCTGCGCAGCGGCGTCATCGCCGCCTCCAACGCGATTCAGGGGGCGCGCTCTGAGCCGGACATCCCCGAGGGCGACGTGGCCGGCGTGCGCGGGCACCTGAACAAGGAGCGGGAACGCTTCGACGATCTCGATCCGATCGAGGAGGACGACGAGGCTCAGGACGAGGCGCACGTCTACGACCCGCTCACCTGTGATGTAGGGACCTCGGACGCGCACGACGCCGGAACCGGCCAGCATGGCCCGCTCCCCACCTACAAGGGGCAAGTCATCGACAACCCGGTTGGCGACTACAAGTGGTACTCCTGGGATGGCGACGAGGCTCGCCAGTGGGTCGAGGACCACGACGAGTTTGAGGTCCTGAAGGAAGAGAAGACGGAGAACTTCCACGACATCCGCGTTCGGGATCCGGACCAGTACGACCGCTTCCGGACCAAGTGGCAGGGTCGGGCGACGAAGCCCGAGGACGAGGACTTCGACGACGACGATCGCCCCATCCTCTTCCAGTTCGGCTTCGTCGACGACGAGGACCGCGGCAGCGAGACCCAGGCCCTGCGGTTCTACCACGGCGAGGCGGACCACGAGGACGGCGACGAGGGCGACGGAGCCCATGCCTCGCTCTGGCCGGGGGATACCGTGGCCAAGAGCGATGGCCCGGCCGGCGTGAAGGCGACGAAGTGGCGCGGCGTGGAGCCGTCGACGGACGGAGAGCGCCTGGCGCAAAGCCCCCGCGCCCGCCGGAAGTCGATGCGGGCGCTGCCCCACATCGCGACCAAGATCTTCAACGAACCGCTCATGATCGAGCCGGACCGGCTGGAGACCATCGTGAGCGTGCTGGCCGGCGAGAGCGGCTGGCCTCTGCCGGTGAACCCGGAGGCGATGCAGGAGGAGTTCCAGGTCGACGACGAGCCCGATCCGCCCCCCTTCCACGTCACCGAACAAGGGATCGCCGTCATCCCGATCGTGGGCACCCTGGTCCATCGGGCCTTCGGCGTGATGGCCCTGTCCGGGCTGACCTCGTATGCCGACGTGCAGGAGAAGGTCCTCAAGGCCGTTGAGGACGATCGAGTCAAGGCGATCGCCCTGGAGATCGACTCCAGCGGCGGCGAGGTCAATGGCGCCTTCGACACGGTGGACGCCATCGCCGAGGCCCGCGGGGAGAAGCCGATCTGGGCCATCGTCAACGAGATGGCCTACTCCGCCGGCTACGCCCTGGCGAGCGCCGCCGACCGGATCGTGCTCCCGCGCACGGCCGGGCTGGGCAGCGTCGGCGTCGTGGCCACGCACGTCGACCAGTCCGGGGCTGACGAGGAGGCGGGGCTGGAGATCACGTTCATCCACGCCGGCGAGAAGAAGGTAGACGGCAACCCACACGAACCGCTCTCCGAGCGGGCTGAGCGGGAGATGCAGGACGATGTCGATCGCATCCACAACATCTTCGTGCCGACGGTGGCCGCGAACCGAGGCCTGAGCGAGGAGGCCGTTCGGGCGACCGAGGCCGGGAAATTCCACGGCGAGGAGGCCGTCGACGTCGGCTTCGCCGACGCCGTGATGAGCGCCGGCGACGCGTTCGCCGATCTCGCTCAGCTCGTCTCCGACGAGGAGGACATCATGCAGTTGCTCGACGACATCGAACGCACGCGGCAGACCGAGGCAAGGGGAGACGCCGAGGCCAACGTCGACGAGGCCGATCCGCTGGATGAGCTATTGACCGATGCCGATGCCGACGACGGCGAGGGCGATGAGGGCGACGCCGACGCCGAGGCCGAGACGCCCGAGGGGGACGTCGATACCGCCACCGAAGCTGAGCGACTCATCGCGGATTTGGAGGGACTGACCCATGCCACAGAGTAAGTTTGCCGAACGGATTAAGAACCTGAGCCCGGAGGATCGAGAGGAGCTCGTCAAGGCCATGCAGCAGGCGGGCGTCGAGCTTCCGAGCCAGGATCAGGGCGAGGGCGGCCAGGCCGCCTCGTCCGAGGCGCCGATCGACGTGGAGAGCCTGACGGAGGAGCAGACGCAGGCCATTCTCAGCGAGATCGCCGAGAAGGACCCCGATGCGATCTCCACGATCAGCAAGGGACAGGCCGCCACTCAGGGCGTGCGCGAGCCCGAGCCGAACGGGGCCGCCCGTGAGCCGGAGCCGCCGATGCCGGGCGGCGCGCCGGGCGTGCGCGAGGGCGAGGACCCCATGACCTCGCGACCGTTCAAGTACGCCAACCTGATCGCGGCCACCCGCGACGCGAAGAAGTTCAACCGGGCCAAGGTCGAGTTGGAGATGCACCACAAGCTGGAGGAGGCCGGCTTCCAGGCCCGATCCGGCGGCACGCTGGTGCCGTTCAACGCGGCCTATCTCGAGGTCTCGTACCCGAACATCTTCAAGGGCTGGCTGCGGGACGCCATGACCGAGGGGTATCACCCCTCCTCGTACATGGAGTCCAGCCTGGCCCATGCGCGCCAGAAGGGGATCAACTCCGAGACGGTCAAGTCGCTGGTCAGCGACGAGGACGACCGCGGCGGCTTCCTGCTCGACACGCAGAAGCGCAACGAGGTCATCGACCTGCTGCGCGCCGAGCTCGTGTTGCAGGAACTCGGGATGCGCGAGCTGACGCTGCCGCCCAGCGGTCGGCTGGAGCTGCCCAAGAAGACCCAGGGCACGACGGCCACCCGCCGCCGCGAGCAGGAGCAGATGAACGAGCAGCAGGACCTGAACCTGGGCGTCATCTCGCTGCAGGCCAAGCAGGTCTACGCGTTCGTGGAGACCACGAACGAGCTGCTCTCCCGTGCCTCGATGGACGTGGAGCAGATGGTCCGCGAGGACATGGCGATCGCCATCGCCGAGCGCGAGGAGCAGGACTTCATCTACGGCCACGGCACCACGGACGAGCCTCGGGGCTTCCGCAACTGGAACATCCACGAGGTCACCCCCGCCAACGGGGCCAACAACCTGCTCGCGCCCGCGGACACGCTCGAGCCGCAGACGGTGCTCAAGGAAGCGAACGTGCGCCGGATCGGCCCGTACCTGGTCGCTCCGCGCCCGATGGACATGATCCGCTCCTTCCGGGCCCAGGAGTTCGACTCCGACGCCAACCAGTTTGAGTCGGTCGGACCGTACCTGTTCCAGGAGTTCCAGTCCATGGAGCAGGGGCCGGCGGGCCGGCTGCGCGGCCGCCCCGTGTTCGAGTCCAACTTCATCGACACCGACATCAACGGCGGCGGCGAGAGCGAGTTCTTCATCGCCGACTGGAGCCAGGTGACCATCGGCCGCGGCGCGGCGTTGGAGATCGCCAGCGACGAGTCGATCGGGTTCCGGACCAACACCGTCGTCTTCCGGGCCATCCTCGAGGACGACCTCGTGGTCCAGAACGAGGACGCGGTCGCGGTGCTGGGCCCGTTCACCACGTCGTAAGCCCGGCCGTGAATCGTATCTAGGTACGAACGAACAGGAGGATCCCACTATGGGCAGTCGAATCATGGACCTGACGCGCAACCTGAGCGTCCTGCAGCTCCTGCCGGCGGACAACATCACCGC
>JAHEOA010000219.1 GCA_018609825.1 Candidatus Bipolaricaulota bacterium
GCTCGATCTCCGCGGTCGATGTGCCCCAGAAGCGGATGCCCCAAGACGTAATGCGCGTATTGACCAACTCGACCGACGGCTGTCGGGGCTGCGCGTCGATCTTCTCCGTGACGCGGAACTGTCCATAGGCCCGAGGCGCGAGGTGGTCGACCTGGGCATTGGCGGAGTGCAGTTGCAGGAAGATATTCGCTTGCGAATCCACAAGCACCAGGTCGGTCTGCTCATCCGGTTCGAAAGACCAGCGATCGATCGTCGTATTCTCGAGCGTCACGTCGAAGGGGACACCGGATACGTCCTCGTCCCGATGGAGGTTCCAATCCGCGAACGTCTTCGGCTCGATCCCGTCGAGATGGGCTTTCGAGGCCGCCTGGATACTGTTGAACACGAGGTTCAGTGATCCGGCGTGAGACCCCTGGATGTGAAGTTGGGCCGCATCATTGATGGACACCCCTTCGACCTCGGAGTCTTCCATGTGCAATGTTGAGTCATGGTGGAAAAATATCAAGCCACCGGGGCCGGGTGATCGAATCGTCGAGGACCGGATGTGGGCTGATGCGCGATTAGCCACTCCAAGCCCATGCTGAGTCATGATGAGGGATGATTGAGCGATTGTTAGCTCACTTTCGTGTCCAGCATGGACTCTAGCCACCCTCAAGGTGGCGTTCCGCACAATAAGCTTGGATTGGTCACGAAGGACAATCTTTCCCTGTTGGCAGTACGTCTGGTCCTCGATCCGGAGCGTCCGATGGTTCCGCAGCTTGAGATCGCCGCTCCGCGTGACATCGCAATCGACGCTCTCCGCCGACTGGCGATGCGGGACTGTGCTCGTTTCGGTGTGCCAGGTCTTCGGAATTCCCGGTTCAATGGCGTCCTGCCCTGACGAGGCGCGCGGAGTCATCCCATGGTGAGCAAGTGATGGGGACACCAGCGCGAACGTCAGCAGCCCGATCAAGCCCAAGAGTCGCAGTACGCCTCGAGATGACATAGACCTCCTCCTCGACATAGCGCCCGTGGTCGGTCGGATCCCATGGCCGCCGGTAGGTATTTTTGAGCCCTTTCCTCAGATTCGGTTGTAAATTCAGAATATCATGAGTTTCAGGTCAGGAAGCCTGATTCAGCGACGGTTCGGCGAGCTGCTCGGTTGACACCGCCGCGGAACAGGGGGCGCGGCCATCGCGGCAAGCTGCTCGTCCACGGAGACGTTGGGGTTGCGTGTCTGGATAGGAACCTTGGGGGACGACCAAGGGAGCCGCGTTCATACGCGGGAGCGGTCCATCGGAGTTATCTGGACGGCATGCCCAGCCATGAACGATTCTCGGCCAGTCTTGCACTCCGATGGTTGGGAGTGAGTGGGCCGTGCAATGGGGCGATCAGATGGCGAGTCAGCGGGCATCCAGACGCGGTTGGAACAGAGGTCAGCCCTTGTCCTCCGCCTTATCTAGGTACTCCTCGATCGCCCGCACCGCCAGATAGTTGACGCTCCGATCCTTCGCCTAGGCCAGCTTCTGCAGGCGTTCCAGAACCTTCTTGTCCTGGTGCTTCTGGGGAAATGTCAAGGGCGGTGAGGAATTCCCCAATTTCGGCGGTTTAAAATTCCCCACCCTCGGCGCCGATCTCCTCGGCCATCACTCGGCCCTCTTCCCGTTCTCGTCCTCGGACGACGTCCCGACCAACCCGGCCTTCTTCTTCTCCTTGAGCCGGTAGCTCTCGCCCTTAATGTTCACCGTCGTCGAATGGTGCAACAGCCGGTCCAGGATCGCGGCCGCCATCACCTGGTCGGGGAAGACCTCGCCCCAGTCGCCGTAGCTCTTGTTGCTGGTGAGGATCATGGCGCCCTTCTCGTAGCGGGCACTGACCAGTTGGAAGAACTGCGTCGCCTCCCAGTCGCTCAAGGTCAGGTAACCGATCTCGTCCACGATCAGCACCTTCGGCTTCAAGTATTGCTTCAGCTTCGCCGCCAGCTGCCCCTCGGCCTGGGCCTGGGCCAATGCCCCCATCATCTCCTGGACCGTGGCGAAGTAGACGCTGTGGCCCGCCTGGATCGCCTCCAAGCCGAGCGCGATCGCCAGATGGGTCTTGCCCACGCCCGGTGGCCCAAGGAAGATGACGTTCTCGCCCTCCTCGGCAAACGTCAGCGCGCTCAGTCGCTTGATCGCCTTACGGTCGATCGAGGGCTGGAACGCAAAGTCGAACTGGTCCAAGGTCTTGAGGAACGGGAAGTGGGCCATGCGCGTCTTGATCGCCACCGTCCGCTCCTGCTTGGCCGCCGCCTCGGCTTCGAGCAACCGCTCCAAGTAATCTGGGTAGGTCCAGTCGGCCTCGCTCGCCTCCTCCGCCAACGGCTCGTAACGCCCCGCCATCTCCCGCAGCTTCAAGCGTTCCATCAGGCTTCCAATCCGCTCTTGCTGTACCGATCCCATCAGGCGACCTCCTCGTAGCTCGCCAGCGGGCGCCGCTGGACCTCGGGCACGATCCGCTGTGCCCCGGTCAAGCCCGGCCCCGCCGGCAGTTCCACGCCCGCCTGCGGGGCGCCGTTATCTCCTCGGCGCCTGCGGCGGGATCGCAGACCCGCGTAATGGCGCTCCTGGATGACCAGCGCGCCTTTCTCCCCGCCCTGGGGATGGGTGGCGATGCGCCGGCCGCCGAAGCAGACGTGGATCCGCCCGCCCTCCAGGGGCTCGCGAACGGCGACCACCTTCCCCACGTAGGGATGCGGCACCGAATAGCGCACGCCGCGGTAGCTGATCAGGCAATCCTTGGTCACCTTCCGGTAGCTCAGGTACGACGGATCGTAGGGCGCCGCCGCCTCGATCGGCGTCAGCCTCCCTCGCTCCTCGGCGAGCCGTTCAAACGGCACCGCCCGCGTCGTCTGATGGACCCGCCGGTTGGCCACCTCATCGATCCAGGCGCGGGCCTGCCCGTTCAGGTCGGCCAGGCCGGTGAAGTCGATCCCGACCCAGAAGTTGCCCCGCACGTAGCCGACGGTGTTCTCCACCTTCCCCTTCGTCTGGGGCCGGTAGGGCCAGCAGGCGCGCGGCACGAACCCATAATGCGCGGCGAAATCCAAGTAGCGCGCGTTCCAGCCCACTCGCGGGCCGTCTCGCCAGCTCACCGCGCTCTTCAGGTTGTCCAACAACACCTCCTCGGGCACGCCGCCGAAGTAGCGGAAGCCGTTCATCTGGGCTTGGAGGAAGTGCTCGGCATCTTGCGAGACCGTGAACTCCAGGTAGATCGCTCGCGAGTAGCCCAGCGTCATCAGGAAGGCGTACAGCTTGCGCCACTGCTCCCCGTGCCAGATCCGGCCGAAATGGGCCCAGTCGATCTGGACCTGCCGGCCGGGATCGGTCTCAAACCGGACCGTCGCCCGCTCTCGCTCGGCGTCGCGGTAGGGCTTGACGAACTCCTTGAGGATCGTCTGCTTGCCCGGGTAGCCCTGGCTGCGAATCTCATCCCAGAGCTTGGCACAGTTGAAGACCCCTTCGGCCATGCGCTTGCGCAGATAGGGCTTGTAGGGATCGAGGATGCTCGGCGCCCGCGGCCGCGGCGTGTAACCGGGCGTCGCCTTGGTCCGCACGTACTTGCGCACCGTCTTGCGGGTATGCCCGGTGCGCCGGGCGATCTCGCTGATGCTCAATCCGCGGTGGTGCAGCGTTAAAAGATCCATCCACTCCTCCCAGATGATCACGGCGGTTCACCTGCCATCGCGTAACGGATGGCAGAACCCTAAGTTGCTCGGCTTCAGCAACTCCACTCTCGGGGAGGGTGGGTCCTTTTCGAGCGACCATTTCGGATACTTTACGAGCGACGTTTACAACACGACGGCAACCGGGCCAGGCCGCGCCGAGCCGCCCAATTGAAAAAGCCCCGATGGGGGTCGGGGCTCTCGGTTGCTCCGTGTCAAGCCGTGATTGACACCAGTCTACGCATCCCGTCTGCCGAC
>JAHEOA010000220.1 GCA_018609825.1 Candidatus Bipolaricaulota bacterium
ACAACCTCGTGGCGGACGTCGGGGCTTGCCAATCCCATATCGTCGGGGAGGGTAGGGGGCAGGGCTTAGGCCCCGCCGTCGTCCTCATCGGCCTGGCAGATGCGCTCGTGGAAGCGCTGGGCGCGGCTCTGTACTTCGTCGTCGCCGTGCATCCCGGCCAGGCGGATCGCCGACTTGAGCATGCGGCAGTTGTAGGTCCCGTCGCGGTTGCGGAAAGGGTACTTCCGGTTCGACTCGTCGAGGAAGTAGCGAGCGGGCACGTCCTGGCGCGCTGCCTCGTCCGGGTACTCCTCCTTCGGCGCGCGGTTGCGCACGGTGCGGCTGGAGTCCGGGTCCTTCTCCCGCAAGCGCCGCTCGTCGACGAAGCGAATCGGCATAACTAAACGAAGCGGATCCTGCCGGTTCCGCGGTCGTGCTCAAGGGCGTCCTCAATGGCGCGGGCGATTTTCTGCGGGCAGCTGCATCCGCCGGGGCCGCGGAACGCCTCCCGGATCTCCGCCTTTTTCGCCTCGGAGAGGCCGGGGGCGGCGGCGAGCATCTCCTCAAGCACGTCCGGGCTCGACTCAGTGACCTCGGCTGGGTCGGCGTCGCCCACGCCCCCGCCATAGTCACGAAAGCCCTCGACAACGGACTGCACGATGGAGGCAATAACCTCCTCCAGCTGAGCCTCATTCCGGAACTGCCGGCCGACCAGCCCCTCGATCTCCTCCCGCAGCTTGGCCCGCTGGCGCTCGACGAAGCTGTCGAACGCCTTGATCAGGGCGCTTTGGCCTTTCTCCTCCAGCTTCTTGCGCTCTCGCTCCACCTCGCGATCGAAAAGGCGCAGGGCGAACTCGGTCCATTCGGGGACCATGCCCTCATCAAAGGTGAAGCCTTCCGCGCCGCCGGCTTCGGGGTGGGACTGGATGACGGCCTCGATGTCGGCGATAAGGCTATCCACGAGGTCGCTTACGGCAGCGAAGGCCGCGTCCTGCGAGTTGAAGAAGCAGGTGTCGGTCAGGGCGTCCTCGCGCTCGTTCCAGCGCTCCACCCGCTCGTTGACCGCCTGCTTCGCCTGCTCGATGAGCCGGTCCACGTCGCTGCGCGAGATCTGGAAGTTCTCCGCCCGGGCCATCAGATCGGCGCGCCGGTTGGCGATGCTGTTGCGCCCGCGCTCTTTGAGGCTGTCCTTGCGGCCGCTGCCCATGCACCAGCCGCCGCCCTCGCTCTCAAGCCTTGGCGTGTTGCGAATCTCGTCCAAGAGCGACGCCATGCGCTCGCGAACCTCGGAGCGGACGACGGCGAGCGCCTCGGCACTGGAGTTGAAGCGGCAATCGGCGTCCGCCGGCTGTTGCCAACCGTCGATCAGCTCGCGGACCTCCGCCTCGATCGTCTCAATGCGGTCTTGGGCCTCGGCTTCGGGAAACTCCCGGTGGCGCGCCTCGAACAGCACCTCCGTGCGGTACTCGGCCACGCGCTCCGACGCCGACTGCTGCAACGCCTCGACGCGCTCGGCCGTGACGCAATAGCCGCCCTCGTCGCTCGACTCGCCCTCCTCGCGCAGCTGGCTCTCGATCTCCTGCACTCGCTTGTCGACCCAGTCTTTGACAGCGGCCTCCGCCTCATCCGCCGTGCTGAAAAAGCAGGTCTCTTGGTTGTCCTCCTTGGCGTTCCAGGTCTGGATCTGGTTGCGCAGATCGACCTTCGCCTGTTCAATCAGCTCGTCCACGCGCTGCTCCGTGCCGAAGTTGAGCAACCGGGAGCGCTCTTGCTCCAGCTGATCGACGCCCAGGTTGAACAGCCGCCCGGAGCGCCCCGATTCCGTGTCGTCGGTGATGCACCAGCCCGCCTTGTCTACCTCAAAGGGCGGCAGACCACCCGCCTGTTCACGCAGGCCGTCGCGGACGATGCCGACGGCGCTGTCGACGATGAGCCGATCCTTGAACTCGGGGTCGTCACGGTCGAGCCGGGCGACCTGGTCCTCGACGAACCGTCGGGCCGTCTGCCGCAGCACATACGAAAAGGGCGCCCCTTCCGTGTCGATCCGATGCTCCAGCTGATCCAGCGCCTCGCTCAAGCGGCGCGATGTCTCTGCCAAGGTGATCCCTCCCGTCGTAAAGGTAAGGGGCGCGGTTAAGTCTAGAAGCAGTCCAACTCGCCCATCTTCTCCCCGATGCGCGTCAGGACCTGGCCGGCGAACTTGAAGGAGTTCTCGTTCGCCTCCGTGCCCACCTCTTCCATCTCCTCGGGGCACTCGCCCTGGTCGATCAGGTCCTCCAGCTCACGGATCTCGTTCTCGAGGCGAATCTGCGCGTTGCGCAGCAGGCCACAGTCGTCCAGCCGCCCGGCCTCGAGGTCGTCGAAGATGTCGCCGGCGATGTTCTGCAGCGCACGGCAGGGCTCGTCGAGCGGCACCTCGTAGAGCGGCCCCTCCGGGTTGCCCGGCGGGCCGGGGCCGACGGACTGCTCCGTCTGTCGGCCCGTACAGGCATCGCGCTTGCGGCGCTGCACCGCCGCCAACGCCTCCTCAACCGGGGCGCTGCCCGCAATGTCGACAGGCTGGGTGGGCAGGCGGTCACGCTGGCCTTCCAGCTTCTGCACGGCCACCTGCGCCGTCTTGCAGACCTCGTCGCTCTCGCGAATGCGCTCGCGCCACTCCGCCGCCTGGTCGCGGAAGCCCTGCAGGCGCTTCTGGGCCTCCGTCAACTGGTCGTGGACGTCGTGGATGACGTCGAAGAGGTCGCCGCGCCAGGCGTCGGTGACCACTTGGCCGACCCGCTCGTCGATCATGGTCCGGACCGTCTCGCGGACCCCGTCGATCAGGCGATCGAAGCCGGGCACTTGTTGGCGGACCGTGGCGAAGGGCGCCTCCAACTCGGCGCGGATCATCTCCTCCACTCGGCGGGTGATCTCCACGAGCACCCGGCCCTGCAGGAACGTCCGCGACCCCGACCCTTCGCAACCGTTGAGGAACTTCTCCTCCGCCAGCGAGACGACGCGCTCGAACCGCTTGCGGCGGCCGGCGGGGACGTCGGGCGCCGCCTCGTGGAGGGTGTTGAGCAGCTCGCCCAGGTCCTCGCAGCCGATCTCGCCCTCCACGCGCTGCTCGATGCGGTCCAAATCAATCTCGAGCTCGCCCTGCTCGTTGCGGGCCGCCTCAATCGCATCCCGGGTCGCCTCGCGCTCGGCGTTGTAGAGGGAATCCAGGCGCTCCTCCAGCTCCGCTTGAGACTCGAACGTCTCCCCGACGAGCCGGTTGACCCGGCCATAGAGCCGGCGCAGTCCCTGGTTGACGAGCGAGCGGAACCGGCGCGTTTCGATGTTGAAGTCCGTCGACCAGTTGTCGCGCAGGTTCTGCCACCGCGGGTTGAACAACAGCGGCGTGAAGGTCACCGGATGGGCCTCGTCGCTCGCTTGGCGCTGCTCGTCGATCTCGCGCAGCCGCTCCTCCATGCGAGTCGCCTCATCGGCGATCCACTGCTCCAGCTTCTGCTCGGCGCAGTCACGCCAGAGCGAGGGATCGGCGCTCGCCACCTCCGCCTCGACCCGCTCTTCCAGGCGCCGCTTCGCCTCGGCGGCAATCTCCTCGATGGCGTCAAGCGGCTGGGTGGGCAGCTCCGCGGAGATCTCTTGAAGGTCGCGGACCTTGCGGTTGATGTTGCGGGCCACCGTGGCGCGCAGGTCCTCCACGCAGCCGGCGCCACAGCACTGGCGCGTCTGACAGCGCTCCTCGCGCTGGCATGGGTTGGCCGAGTCGCTCGACTGGGCCGTAAGGCGGGCCTCCTGCTGCTGGCACTCCCGCTCGCGGACCCGTTTCAGGTGATCGACCTTTTCCCGGGCCTCGTCGCAGTCGCCGCTCGCCTGCGCCAGCCGATCCTCTAAGTTCGGAATGGCGTCGGCGAGGAGCTTGCAGTTGTCCGTCGAACTGAACTCCGCCTTGACCTCGTCGGCCGTGCGCCGGATCTCCTCGCAGTCGTCGGCTTGGCACGCCTCGTTCCAGACCTCCTTCAGCCGCTCCAACGCCGCCTCGGCATCGGGGCAGTCCACGTTGGCGGTGGCCTCCTCCAGAGCAGGAATGACGGCATCGAAGGTGAGGTTGCCTCCCAGCTCACGGCTACAGGGGTCGGGCGCGCTCTCCACGGAGGCGGCCCAGTCGCGCGCCTGATCGGCCAGCTCCCGGCAGGAGAGTTGTTGAACCTGCTCGGCCGTCTCGTCGCGCTCCTTGAGGGCCTCCGCCGTTTCCTGGGGCGAGGCGCCCTGCGCCTCCTGCTCGGCGATGAAGGCGATAAACGCCCCGGCCACGAGCTGGGCCGCTCCGCGGGCGGCGGCCGCCACCCCGATCGCCGCAGCGATCTGCGAGCCGATCAGCGCGATCACGGCACTGGAGATGAGCGCGGCCAAGGCGATCACGACCTCGTCCCAATAGCCGGGCGAGGGCTCAGCGGGAACGGCCTGAGGCTGGCCCT
>JAHEOA010000221.1 GCA_018609825.1 Candidatus Bipolaricaulota bacterium
CGGGCAGGTCATCCGGCGGCTCAGTGCCCTCGCCAGCCGCAGCGAGACCGACGTCGATGACCTCGTCGTCAAGCTGATCGACCGCACCAAGTGGCTGGTGCTGCTCGCCGTGGCGATCTACGGCGGCTCGCTGGCGCTGGCACTGCCGGCCGACGTCGAGTCGCTCATCGCCTCGTTGGTGGTCATCGCGCTGCTTGTGCAGTTGGCGATTTGGGGCAGCGAGTTCCTCTCGTTCTGGATCGACCGACAGATTGAGAAGCGCGTGGAGGACGACGCCGCGACCGCGACGACACTGTCCGCCCTGCATTTCCTCGGCAAAATGGTCATCTGGACGGTCGTCTTCCTCTTGGCGCTCGCCAACCTCGGCATCGACATCAGCGCCCTGATTGCGGGATTGGGGGTCGCCGGCATTGCTGTCGCCCTGGCGCTTCAGGGCTTACTGACGGACCTGTTTGCCTCGCTATCGATCGTCATGGACAAGCCGTTCGTTATCGGCGACTTCGTCATCGTCGGGGAGTACATGGGCAACATCGAGCACATCGGGCTCAAGACAACCCGCGTGCGGAGTCTGTCGGGCGAACAGCTTGTGTTCAGCAACAACGACATGCTCAACAGCCGCATCCGCAACTACAAAAGCATGGAAGAGCGCCGCATCCTGTTCACCGTCGGCGTCACCTACGATACGCCCTCGGAGAAACTGGAGCGCATCCCGACGATGATCCGCGAGGTCGTCGAGTCCCAAGAACTGACCCGCTTCGATCGCTCCCATTTCAAGGCATTTGGAGACTTTGCCCTGCTTTTCGAGACGGTCTACTACGTGCTCAGCGCCGATTACAACGCATACATGGACATCCAGCACGCGATCAATTTGGGGATCCATCGTCGGTTTGAAGACGAAGCCATCGAATTTGCCTTTCCGACCCAAACGCTGTACCTGCGCCACGAGAGCTCGCCCGCAGAGGCCCCCACCCCATCTGACGCCGATGCATCGGACGCACCACACCAACCAGCTGATCGACCGAATCGAGAAGGCGCCCCACCTGACACCGATGCATCGGACGCCTGAGTTGATACCATAGTCGCACCGATGGCCCCGCAAACCGACGACCAGCAGCTTGTTGTTGTGTCCAACCGACTCCCGTTTGCGTTCCGACGGGAGAACGGGCAGTGGACGGCTGAGCCCGGCGCTGGGGGACTCGTGACCGCCATGGTGCCAGTGTTGGAGAAACGGGGCGGCATCTGGATCGGCTGGCCCGGCACGACCGAATCCGAGGCCCAAGAGCTTCGGGACGAGATCCCCAAGGCGACGGAGGACGCCAACTACACCGTCGTCCCCGTGCCGCTCAGCGAGACGGAGAAGAAGGGCTACTACGAGGGCTTCGCCAACAAGGTCCTGTGGCCGCTGTTCCACGACCTGCAGACGCGCTGCGTCTTCGAGCCCGATTACTGGCAGACGTATCAGGCCGTCAACCGCAAGTTTGCCCGGGCCGTGGCCGAGCATGCCGAACCGGGCGACTTCATTTGGGTGCACGACTATCAGTTGATGTGCCTCGGCCGGGAGCTGCGCGAGCTCGGTGTGACCAACAAGGTCGGGTTTTTCCTGCACACGCCGTTTGCGGCCTCCGAAATCTATCACAAGCTGCCGTGGCGCCGGGAGCTGCTGCAAGCTATGCTGGCCCACGACGTCGTCGGCTTCCAGACGATCCGCGATCGGCGCAACTTTGAGGCCTGTCTCTACGATCTTCTCGATGAAGTCGCCGTGGAAGAGGAGGATCGCAGTCGCGTCAAGGCGGCGACCCCTGCCGACGGCGACCACGACGTCAAACTGGGCGTCTTTCCCATCAGCATCGACGTGGAGCACTTCGAGCGGTTGGCCCGGACCGCCAGCGTCGAGTCCAAGATGGACGGGCTGCGCCGCGAGTATCCCGACCGGACGCTGATCCTCGGCGCCGACCGACTCGACTACACCAAAGGCATCCCCGAACGGCTGCGAGCGTTCCGCGAAGCGCTGGAACGCTATCCCAACCTGCAAGGCAACGTCTCGCTGATCCAGATCGCCGTGCCCAGCCGCGAAGGCATCTCCGAGTATCGGGAGCTGCGCGCCGAGATCGCCCGACTGGTGAGCGAGATCAACGGCCAGTTCACGCGCACCGGCTGGGTGCCGATCCACTACCTCTTTCGCCAACTGGATCGAGAGGACCTCATCGCGACGTATCGGGCGTCGGATGTCGCCCTGATTACGTCCCTGAAGGACGGCATGAACTTGATCTCCAAGGAGTACTGCACCTCCCGCGTCAACGATGACGGCGTGTTGATCCTGAGCGAGTTCGCCGGCTCGGCGTCCCAGCTCCAGCACAACGCGCTCGCGGTCAACCCCTACGATCGGGCCGGAACGGCCGAGGCCATCTACGAGGCCTGCCACATGGACTGGGACGAGCAGAACCGTCGCATGCGGCGCTTGCGCTCCATCATTCGCCGCCACGACATCCATTGGTGGGTGGAGGCCTTCCTGCGGGCAGCGCGGGGCAGTCCCCAGGATTGAATCCGCCTCATTAGCCAAATATGGGGCCAAAGCATGCGGGTTGTAGCTGGCCGCGCCTGCTCGCTAACCTGCTACGTGCAAGAGATCCAGCGATCTGATAATGGCGCGACGTCGACTCTGCTCGGTCCAGGTGATGCCATGGCCATTGATCGCCACGACGTGGAAGCCTGATCGAGTACCGCAATCCCGATCACCCGATCGTCAGCTGTTACCTGAACGTGGCGCGGCCGAAGCAGGTCGCCACGGAGGCCAACTCGCTGATCCACCCCACGCGCCAACGGCTTCACGACGGCGACGCCGTCGAGAGCGCTCAGCGGGAGCGCTCGAACGAGCGGCACCTCATCGGTCGGCTCATGGACCAGCACAACTCCAAGGGGCCCACGCAGGCAACCCTCGGCCTGGATCCTACGCTGGAGGCGCTCATACTCGGCATCATGTGAATCATCGCGGCGCTGACGGTCCTGGGGCTCTCGCTGGTGATCACCCGCGGGGCGACCGTGGCGCTGACGTTGACGGGCCTATCCGCAGAGGCCGCGCGGTTTCAGGCGCGCTCGGCGCTGACCGGCACCGGCTACACGACGTCGGAGACCGAAAAGGTCGTCGACCATCCGCTCCGTGGCGGGATCGGCATGGTCCTGATGCTGCTGCGCAGCGCAGGATTCGTCTCGATTCTGATCTCGCTGCTCTTGTCGTTCATCGAGGGGGAGGCGGACAGCGTCGACCGCCTTCCCCGGCTGGCCTGGCTCGTCCCCAGCGGGGCTTCGACCGAACTGCGACCGGGCTTATCGGTTGACAACCCGGCCGGTGGTCGCTACATTTAGCAGTGAGATCACAAGACTGCTAACCGCACTGAGATCCGGCAAGGATCCCAACGAAACGCTGCGCGAAGGAGGTGACGAACATGGCCCGCCTTCCGACGCTCTGGGACGAGCCGATGAACCTGCTGCGCAACCTGGACAACCTGTTTGAGGACCACGCGCCGACCCGGATGCTGTCCGATCGCACGGATATCTACGAGGAGGACGGCCACCTGAAGATCGAGACCGAGCTGCCCGGTGTCGATCGCGAGGACATCCACGTCCGCGTCGAAGGCGATCAGTTGGTCGTCACCGGCGAGACCAAGCGCGAGACGAACGTCGAGGAGGGGAACTTCGTCCGGATGGGTCGAAGCGTTGGCCGCTTCCGCCGCGCCTTCCCGCTGCCGGCCGAAGTTGAGGACCCCAACAGGATCGAGGCCCGGTACGACGACGGCATCCTGAAGATCGACGTGCCGCTGGAGGCGTCCCTCCAGGGCGGCGATCAAGCCGTCGAGATCGACGTCAAGTGACGCTCAACCTCTTTCGGCTCGACCGCGGAGCGGCCCGTCGAGGGCAACGGGTCGCTCCGCCGCTGTCCAACCGCTGTTGCTTCAACCCCTCTCAGCCGAGGCGGATCGCCCGCGCCGCATGCTCGCACGGCGGCCCCTCCCTGGCCCACATCGTACGCTCGTCGAGATCCATGACGACCGAGACGACGGTCTGGTAGTGCGCTTCAGGAGGCTCATCGTCGTCGATGTGGCGACAGATGGCGTAGGGCTGGCCGTCGTGGTCGAGCAGGATGGCCGTGAGATCGTCAAGGCCGATCGGTGCGCGTTGATCGAGCAGCTCGTTGGCCTTGCGGAGACGATGTTGCGAATGGGGGCGCTTGTCACTCGGGGGTTCGATGACGTCGAGCGCGTTGGGATCAACGAAGTGGTTGGTGTGAGCGATCCAGCCGGTCTCCGGCTGGAGCTGACGCGTCGCGAGCGGGGCCGATTCGACGTTGACAATCCCCGTGTCCGCCTGTGCCAGCAAGAAGTTGGCTGAGCAGGCGCGGTCGCCCTCGGTCACGATCCCCACCGCCTCGTCAAGCGAGCGTTGCCGCAGGATCTCGTGGCATCGCACGTGGAACGGCTTCGTCAACCGAGACCAGTCGTCGTCCGTCGATATGAGCCCATTGATGGCAAGCCCGAGCCCGTGCGCGTTCAGTCCGATCTTGCCGCCCACGATCCCGGCTTCTGTGAGACAGACGAGCGACGAGTCTCCATCCTGAACCTTGAGCATCACGGTCTGGGCCTGCGGAATCCAGTCCCAGTTCTCGCCCATCAGCGTGTGGCGCTCGGTCGTGTTCTCCGGCGCGATGGCCATGCCGGTGCAGCCGTCGGACGCCAGCGCCGTCTCCGTGAACTGATGATAGAGGATCTCGTAGCGCACGTTGAGCGCGACGATCTCCGGCAGGTCCGCGTCGGCCCCCTCCGCCACGCCGCGAACGCCATCGGCATACTCGACGTTGAGCGTCCGGATGACGTCCCAGTACAGCTCCGCTCGTCGGAGGACTTCGCCCCGCGTGACGCGCCCTTCGCGCTCGAACCGATCGAAGTAGACGTCCAGATTGCGTGCGATCCGCTCGCGGGCGCCCTCGCCGTGTTGGCGGCCCTGCTCGCGTGCCGTTCCCGCCAGCTCAAGCATCGGGATCATGCGCGGTCGCCTCCGTCCGGCTGGAGCGCTTTGGCAAAGGTGATCCAGGCGGGCTGTTTGGCGTAGCCGAGCTGCTCGTTGATCGCCAGCATGGGTCGGTTGGCGCTCGCGTTCCAGGTCTTGATGGTTCGATATTGCTGCTCAGCGGCGTACCGGATCGTCTTGAGCTTGAGCGCCAGCGCGAGGCCCTGGCGACGATAATCCCGACGGACGCCCGTCAGGCCCGTGTAGAGCTCGTCTGGCGACGCTTGCGAGGCCCAGAGCGAGCTGACGCCGACGTAGCGATCCCCGTCCATGGCGACGCAGTAGGCATCCGGCAAGAGATCCGGGTTGTGCAGGAACCGTCGCTTGAAGTGCGCGAAGCTCATCTGGGTTCGCTCGTCGGGGAAGGGCACGTCCTCCAGCAGCTCCATGTCGAGCTCGTAGAGCTTTCGGTCGCGATCGGGGTCCTTGGACAATGCCCCGAGCGTCGTCAGCGTGATGCCGCGCTCCGCGACCTTCTCCCAGAGATCGGCGTACGGGGAAAAATCGAAGGACGGCACGTCCAGGCGCGACTCCCAGGAGCGCATGACTTCCGCGAAGCCGCGCCGGGTCAGAAAGCGCACGCTGGCGTCGTAGTCCTCGCGCGCGAACGACCGGAGCGTGATCGGGTCGAACGGGTCGAGGTCCATCATGAGGTAGTCGAACAGCGCTGTGCCGATGCCCTTGCGCTGCTGATTGGGGTCGACATAGACGCCGATCTCGAACTTCTGCGGATGGTGCATCGACGGCGACTGGTCGTACTCCGCGTACCCGACGACTTGGCCGAACCGATCGGCGACGAACCGCCGGAAGCGACAGTTGGGATCGCGTTGCCCGTCGCGATACTCGGCCTCTGCCACCGTCTCCGGATACTCGGGGAAGAGCCGATTGCCGACCTCGACCATCGCCTCGTAGTCCTGCTCGTCAAACGGCCGGATGTGGATGTTCATGGCGTCGATTCTTCCGCTCGATGGCAGCGGCAACGAAGCGTACTGGGAGCGTCGCCACGCGTCAATGACGGAGATCCGCGGGCGTTGCGTCGGAAGGGCGCGATGAACTGAGGCGTCAGACCGTGCCGTCGCCAGCCCCGGACGCGGCCGCCTGCTGTTGTTGGGCCTGGGTCGCCTGCTTGATCAGCGCACGACTCTCGCCGATGGGATACTTCTCGTGGAACGCCTCGACGCTCATGCGGAAGTAGTCGAGGTTCTTGTCGGTGAACAGCTGGAACGGGCCCGGCACGTCTTCCTCGGGATAGACCGCGCGAACGGGGCAGACGGCCATGCAGGCGCCGCAGTTGATGCACGTCTGCGGGTCGATGTAGAGCTGCTCGACGTCGTCGAAGTGGGCCTCGCCCTCCTTCGGGTGGATGCAGTCGACGGGGCAGACCTTTTCGCACTCGGTGGCCTTGGTGCCGATGCAGGCTTGCGTGATCACGAAGGACATGAGTCAATCACCTCAGAAGATCGTCAGTCGGCGCCAGCCAGGGCGGCTTTGTGGGCGCTCGTTCCCGTGCAGACGTGGATCTAAGCATCCGCCTCAAGCTGGGTCATGAACTCGGCGATGGCGTCGTTCAGCGCCTCGGGTCGTTCGAGCATCACCATATGACCCGCGTTCTCAATCACCTTAAGGTACGCGTTGGGCATCGCCTCTCGCAAACGCTCGCTGTACTTCACGGGCGTCATCCGATCCTGCTCGCCGACGGCCACGAGCGTCGGGACCGCCATCTGATCCAGCCGATCCAGAACGTCGAACGCGTCGCAGGCGCGGAAGTCGCGGGCCAGTTCAGCCTGGCCGTTCGCCGTCATCTGCTTGCGCGCTTTCTCCCGGAGGTCATCGGTTGCGGATTCGGAGAACAGCCACTCGGCGAGCACGTCGGCGGCCTCGTCCAGGTCGCGGTCAATGGTGGCCAACAGATCGGGATGGACGCGCAGCTTGCCGCCCGTTCCGATAAGGCCGATGCCTCGGAGATGGGATGGGCGCTCCAGCGCGAGCGTCTGGGCGACGGCACCGCCGAGCGAGTGGCCCATGACGACGGTCGGCTGATCCAGATGCTCCATGACGGCCCGGACGTCGGCGGCGTATTCGGGCAGCGCATCGCCGTTGCGGCGGGTGCTCCTGCCGTGCCCGTTCAAGTCGAGCGCTGTGACGGTGAAGCGGTCCTTGAGCCCCTGGAGCTGATGCCCCCAGACGGTGTGGTCGCCCCCGGAGCCGTGCACGAGGAGCAAGGCCGGGCCGTCCCCAACTTGAGCGAAGGCAACGGGTTGGCCGCGGACCTCAACCTGGGGCATTGCGCTCGCCTTCGACGACGAGTCGGGAGAGATCGCCCACGGCGTGGAACAGCCCGCGGATCCACGCGAGAAACGCCAGGCGATTTTCGCGCACCAGGTGATCGTTCGCCATGACGAGCACGTCCTCGAAGTACGCGTCGATCGGCTCCTGCAACGCCAACAGCCGATCGACCATGCCGGCGAAGTCGCCCGAGTCCTTCAGCTGCTCGATCTGGCCCTCGGCCTTGAGCGCGGCCCGCCACAGGGCCTGTTCCGCGTCCTCGGTGAAGTATTGCGGGTGGAAGTTCTTGGCCGTGCGATCGCGCGTGATGTTGGCGACGCGCTCGAAGGCGTGCACGAGCGTCCGGAAACGTTCGTCCTCGCGGACGGCCTGGATGGCTCGAGCCCGTTGCAGCGTTCGCAGGGGGTTCAGTTGCGGAACGGCGACCACCGCGTCGACGACGTCGTAGGGAATCTCATGCCGCTCGCGCAGCTCGCGGCTCAGGCGCTCGCGCACAAACGAGCGGACGCGCTCCAACGGCTCGCGATCGGGCAGGAACGCATAGAGCGGTTCAATGTCCTTGAGAACGGCGTCCAAATCGAGGTCGAGATCCCGCTCCATGAGGATGCGGGCGATGCCGTTCGTCTTGCGCCGGATGCCGAGCGGGTCGCGCGAGCCCGTCGGCGCCTCGCCCAACAGCAGCGAGCCGACGACCGTGTCCAGTTTGTCGGCGAGGCTGACGACGATGCCCACGGGCGTCTCGGGCGACGGATCCGCGGCGCTCTTGGGCTGATAGTGCTCATAGA
>JAHEOA010000222.1 GCA_018609825.1 Candidatus Bipolaricaulota bacterium
AGGATAGGGGAGGGTCTATGAGCAACGGACTCTTGAACGTCGGCCTGGACAACATGATCAGCACGGACGAGGTCGTGGCGCTGGCGCGGCCGGACTCGCTGCCGATCAAGCAGCTGGTGGGCGCGGCCGAGGAGGAAAATCGATTGATCGACCTGACGCGCGGCCGGAAGCGGCGCTCGGTGATCGTGACCAAGTCGGGCTACGTGGTGCTCTCGCCCTTGCGCACGCCGACGCTGGCCGAGCGCTACATGAACAGCGAGTGAAGGGAAAGGAGTTCCCCATGGCGGCGAGGCAAGGGCAAGCCACGCGCAACACGATCACCATCTACTTCCCGCAGAAGCACCAGGACAAGGACGTCATCGGGCGGCTGAAGAAGCTGGCCAAGGCGAAGGATCGGTCGGTCAACTACCTGGCGGTAAAGGCGATCGAGGAGTACCTGGACCAGGCCGAGGCCTAACGCGACCCACATCGACGCTGTTTTTCGCCATCTTCATGATCGTCTTCTGGCGATTCTTGAGCTCGATACTCGGCGATTGAGGTCGACCCCGAGGTCGCCGCGACCTTCCTCCAGCGCGTGGCAGATGTTGACGCCTAGCCCGCGTCGAGGTCCGAGGTGCACTCGGGGCAGCGCGTGGCCTGGATGGGGATGGTCATGTAACAGTAGGGGCAGCTCTTGACCGTGGGCGCCGCCGGCGGGATCTCCTGTTGGGCGCGCCTCAGCCGGTTCAGGCTGCGGATCAGCAAGAAGACCGCCAACGCCACGATCAGGAAGCTGATGACCGTGTTGACGAACGCCCCATAGTTGATGGTCACGGCGCCGGCCTGTTGCGCCTCGGCGAGGGTGGCGTAGGGGCCGCCGGTTGGCCCCTCTTGGAGCACGACGAACAGGTTGGAGACGTCGACGCTGCCGAGCAACAGCCCGATCGGCGGCATGATCACGTCGTTCACGAACGACGTGACGATCGTTCCGAAGGCCGAGCCGATGATGATGCCGACCGCCATGTCGACCAGGTTGCCGCGCAGGGCAAACTCCCGGAACTCTCGGATCATCGCCGTCGCCTCCCGAAGACTCGTCCGAGGCGTCTTCCGCAGGACAGGGTAGCGAGCGTGGGGGAGCCTCTCGCAAGTTGCCCATTAAGCCCTTCACGATGCCGCCGGCGCCCGACCAAGACGACGTCGGACGAGCGCCCGTCAGTCCGGCCGGATCCGCGCCTTGCGCCGATACATCCAGCGGTCCGCCTCCTCGATCACCTCGTCGAGGCTCCGGTCCTCGGCCGGGTACCACGTCGAGGTCCCGAAGCTGGCACGCAGAGGCTCCTCCAGCCCAACGTCGAGCTCATGTAGTCGGGCCTCGACCCGGCGGCAGGCCGCCGTCGCCGCCTCCGCGTTCGTCTCCGGCATCACGACGAGGAACTCGTCGCCGCCGTAACGGATCACCGCGTCCATCTCGCGCACGTTGGCCATGAGAACCCGGGCCACCTCGCGCAGCACCGCGTCGCCCGTCAGGTGGCCGTGCCGCTCGTTGACGAGGTGGAACCCGTCCAGGTCGAGCATGATCAGCGAGATCGGCCGCCCGGTCCGCTCCGAGCGGGCCCGCTCCCGGTCCATCAGCTCGGCGAAGAAGTGGCGGTTGTAGGCGCCGGTGAGCGGGTCGCGGGTCGCCATCTCCCCCAGCTCCTGGCGCCGCCGGACGCTCTCGATCGCCACGGCGAGCTGGTCGGCCAGCGCCTCCAGCAGCTCGCGGTCGAGCTCCCCGAACGCGTCGACGGCCGTGCTCTCGATGTTGAGCACCCCGAGCGTCGTCCCGCCGCTGGCGATCGGCACCGCCAGCTCGGAGCGCAGGTCGGGGTGGGCCGCGATGAAGCGGGGGTCGGCGCCGGCGTCGCGGATCCAGGCCGTCTTTTGCCGTTCCGCGACCCAGCCGGTGACCCCCTCGCCGAGCGGGATCGTCGTGCCCCGATCGAGGGCGATCTCGTCCGCGGGCAGCGTCGTGTGGACCCCGCGCAGCACGAGCGCCTCCCGCTCGACCAGCAGCAGCGCGCCGTAGTCATACTCGAAGCCCCCGACGATGACGGCCATCGCCCGCTCCACCAGCGTCTTCAGGTCGTCGACGCCGGCCAGCTCGGCGCTGAGCGCATAGACCCCACGCAGGCGGCGCTGCGACGCCCGCAGCGCCTCGATGTCGCGCGCCTTGGTGATGGCGAGCGCGGCCAGGTTGGCAAACGTCTCCATCGGCTCGAGGCGCTCGGCGGTGGGGGCGCGCTCGTCGTCCGGATCGTCGACCGAGATCAGCCCGATCAGCTCGCCGTCGCCGAGCCACAGCGGGATGAAGAGCATGTCCTCGGGGTGCCACTCGTCGCGGCTAATTGGCTCATCCTCCGCGGCCCGCGCGGTGTCAGCGCACCACGGATCCAGCTCGTGGGGGATGTAGTAGGAGCGGCCGACGCGGAAGCGTTCCTGGAAGATCTTGCGCCGCTCCTCCGGCGTCATGGCGTCGGCGCGGATCGCCTCGATGTCCGCCTCACTGAACCCGACGAACGCCATACGCATCGCCCCTACCTCATCGACCGACACCGGCGGGATGACCCGGTCATAGAGCGTCAGCGCGCCGCGCCGGAACGGCGTGTGCTCGGCGATAGCCTGCAGGATGGCATCGAGCGTCGCCTGGAGATCTTGACTGGCCAGGATCTCGTGGCTGAGGTGGAACAGTGTTCGGGTCAGCTCGTCGGAAGCGTTCGTGTTCGACGGCATGGGGCCGTCCTTCGGGATTTTGAGGCGCCGATCTCGCGAGTGTGGCGTGGACTTGTTTGCCTGACAATAGCAGACGGTAGGCCAGGGAACCAAGTCGCGACACGGACATGCGGTCGTGGATCGGCCGCATCAGCTCGTTCGCACCGTGGTGACGATCGCGCTGGTCAGGAGTTCTCCTCTCCCGCCGTTCCGCTGGATTGCCGAGCCCACGCCCGTGTCGCATGCTCCATCATTCCGCCGGTGACCGCCTCTTGACAGCCGCGGGCGGTTGGCCTATAATGCCATTAGCAGTCTTTGTATACGACTGCTAATGGCCAACAGGAGGTGTGTTCCATGGCGCGATTGATGCGCGGCAACGACGGGAACAGCCCGATGGCCGGCGATCGGCTCCACAGCCTGATGGACGACCTGTTCCAGGACTTCTTCAGCCGCAGCCCGTGGAACCGCTTCGACCTGGGCGCCACCGACATCTACGAGCTGGAGGGCACGCTCTGGATCGAGACGGCGCTGCCCGGGTTGAGGCGCGAGGACATCCAGGTTCGGATCAAGGACAACCAGCTGATCGTCCGCGGCACCTATTCCCCGGACGAGCACGTGCCCGAGGAGAACTTCCTCTATCGCGGCCGCCCCGGCGGGCAGTTTGAGACGACGTTCCCCCTGCCCGAGCAGGTCGAGGACGTGAACAAGGTGGAGGCCCACTTCGAGGACGGCATCCTGAAGGTCCAGGTGCCGCTTCGCGAGCCGGTGCTCAACCGGGGCGTGGAGATCGACGTCCAGTAAGCCACCGTCAGCAGTTCCGTCCGCTTGTATGAGACCTGGCCCACGGCCAGGTCCTTTCTTTTTGGCGTCAGCTGAACGACGAAGGCCGTCCTCCCCGGTGCGATTGATGATCGGGGACATGGAGATCCCGCCTATCTTGACTTGCATCATCGCCGCTGGGAACCGTCTAATATAGCCTCGCTCCATACACTCGACATTAAGGAGGGCGCTGCCCCCACATGGACAAGCTCAGCATCTATGTTCCGCAACACCAGCGTGAGAACCGACCGTTGGAGCGGCTCCAGAGGCTGGCGAAGGCTCGCGATCGGTCGGTGAACTATCTGGTTGTGCAGGCCATCCTGACCTTCGTCGAACGCGAAGAGCAGAAGGATGGCGAGAAGACGTAGGGCAATAGCCGGCTGCCGGTGTCTCAACCGCGCGAGGATGCTTTCTTGTCCCTCTGCCCGCGCCCCGATGGCTGGCCGGTCGGGGCTACGGGATGTCGCGTTCCCCACGAACAGAGGCCAGGCAGCCAGCTCGCACGCGCTCTCTGCAGGGAGTTGTCAGCAAGGACTGTCGGGTGTGGAGAACAGTCTGCCTGCAGCGAATGCTCGATGGCCGCCCGGCCTCATCCTGCACCTCCCCAATGGGAAGGCATCGTCGGACTCCCGCGCGGCATCATAGCACGCTCAGTGATTCCACGACCTTAAACTCCACTATAGACGCGTGGAAATCGGCCTTGACACCATCGATGCGCGAGTGGCTGTCGAGGGCATCGTCCGGGACCTGAAAGCTGACGGACGGAAGCTGGCGTTGCACCTGGAGGACGTGCGCGCCGAAACGGGCTTGGGCAGCAGATGCCGGCACCCTGTTAATTGAAGGGAGGGTGTATCCCCGTTTATCGTGTTCGGCAATACTTGGCATCATGATGACGATATGTTAGATTGCCCCTACTCAACGTTGAGCAAGGAGGGACCCATGACCAAGAAGCTTCTCATTGCCGCGTTCGCGATCGCGCTGACCGTCGGGCTGTTGGCCAGCACCGGTCAGGCCCGGCTCATTGCCGGAGGCGACGCGTACGCGTTCCAGGCGTCCGATTCCTTCGATATCACGATCGCGTTGGCCAGCGCCGGGAACGCCGACGGGCAAGCCCAGAACCCGGAAGACGGCTGTGACGAAGAGCAAGCCCCCGGCGAGGAGACGGAGACCCCGTCCGGCGTCTGCTACGACCCCATCCGCATCGGCGGGTCGGGCAGCTGATCTCCC
>JAHEOA010000223.1 GCA_018609825.1 Candidatus Bipolaricaulota bacterium
AGGGCAGCAACGTCCAGGCGGCCACCCCGACCGCGATCACCACGGCAAGGGCCAGCGCCAGCAGTCCGACTCGCTGGACATGTCCCATGGGAGGCGAAGCTTATCAACCCCCGTAGCGGACGTCCACGCGTCGCGGTCGGCTCGTCGCCCGATATCGTCGATATCCCGAATTATCCCAGAATTCTCAGCATTTCGCGGGCAGGCGGTCAGAACCGAACGGTCGTCCAGACGTCGGCCTGCTCCAGCCCGCTCGGGGTGAACGTCGAACGGGCGCGGACCTCGAGCGCGCTCACGCTGGCGGTCACGTCGAAGACGACGGCGTCGAAGCCGATCGGCGGTCCCTGCGAGAACACCGTCGTCATGTTCATCTCCAAGTTGTTGCGGATGATCTGGACGTCGCTCGTGACCGACTTCAACCCCTGGCCGGGCACCAGGAACGCCCGCGTGGAGAACGACGCCGGGTTCTGATCCGGGTTGAGCGTCCCGTAGACGCGAAAGATCGTCCAGCCGAGCGTGCCGTCGGGCTGCAGCCGCATGGTCAGCTCCGCCAGGCCGGGCGCGAACTGGAGCGTCACGTCCTCCAACTGGAACAGCCCGTTCCAGTCGCTGCGCACCGAAAACGGGATGAATCCCCGGTTGACGCTCAGTGCCTTGCTGAACTCGCAGCTGGTCACCGCCAAGCATTCCACGAAGACGCTGCTCGTGATCCCGGGCGCCCACGGGATGCCCTCGACGCGGAAGCGCTCGAAGCCCAACAACGGATTCGGCAGCGGCTGCGCGGCGCAGTCCGGGCTGACGGTGACGTCGCCCAGGAGGTGTTTTTTGATCTTGTTGTGGGCCGGATCGAGGCAGATGCCGGTCTTGGAGGTGATGGTGACGCCGCTGGGCGTCTGACCCTGGAGCGTGATCAAGTCGCCGATGCCGATGGCCGGGCTCTGCGGCCAACCGGTGTCCTCGATCCAGAGCGTGTTGCCCATGGTGAACCCGCCCAGGGACGCCTCGACGCCGAACTGCTTGTTGACGAAGCGCAGATCAGCTGGGGCAAACGTGGCGGCCGGGAAGCGGGCGAAGGCGAACTGACTGAGAATGTCGAAGGCGCCGAGCGTCGCGTTGAAGGACAGCATCGCGTCCTCGATGCCGGCCAGCCCGAAGTGCGTGTGCAGCGAGGCGCTCAGACCGCTGATGGTGAGCGTCGTCGTCACGTCGCTCTGCAAATCGAAGTGCAACGAGCCGATCTCGTTCGTCGTCGTCTGCGGAACCGCGCCGACGTGGAAGGCGACGTGGCCCGTGACGTCGCCGAACGCCGCGGGCGTGACGGCCACCAGCACGATCGCCAGCACCCCTCCGGCTACCGCGGCTTGCCAGCGTCGGGTCGTCGAGTTCATGAGCGCGTTCATGGCATCACGGGATGAAGATCACGCAGGTGGGATCCGGCGACGTCGTCGTGTCCGGATCGTCGGTCAGCTGGACCGCGTCGTTCGTGCCGTCGGCGTCGGAGTCGAATCGGAGCTCGCCCTGATTGCACAGTGACGTAGGGCTGTCCACCGACGTCGGCGTCGTCCAGAAGCCCGCGCAGCCCATGGCGTTCAGCGACACCAGAACCAGAACCGCCAGGACGCCCAGTTTGCGCCGCCGCGTGACCAGCGCCGTGCCCAGGACCGCCATTCCGATGATGGGCAGCGCCAGAGCGCGCCGTTCGTCCGCCGACGACGCCACGATCAGGCCGGTCCCGGTGCCGACGGCGAACGCCAGCGTCACCCGATCGTTGGCGGGAATCTCTCCGTTCCAGGTCACGCGGTGGTTGACGGCCTCGTAGGCGATCGTGCCGGAGCTGGCCTGCAGCGTGTGCGGCACGATGTCCGTCTGTTCGGGAATGACGTCGATGAACTCGGGGCCCGGGTTGTCCGGCTGATCGAGGTTGCCGTCGTTCAGCAGCTCGACCTCGTAGCGGACGACCGGATCCTGGACGGTCTGGACCACGCGCTTGAGCGCGCGGAAGTCGGCCGCGGCGACCAGCGTGGTCTCCGAGGCGGTGTCGTTGAGCGCATTGGGGTCATTCGTCGAGGCCGATACGCTCGCGGCGTTCGTGATGGCGCCCGCTTGGGTCGGCACGACCTCGACGTCGACGGTCACGGTGGCGCCATTCGCCACGTTGCCCAAATCGCATTGCACGACGTCGCTGGGGGTAAGGAAGCAGCTTCCCTGGCCCGCGCTGGCGTTAACGTAGGTGACGGCCGTGGGAAGCGCGTCTTCGACCAATACGTCATTGGCCGGATCGGGCCCCGTGTTCTCGACGGCGATCGTATAAACGAGCACTTGGCTCACCTGGACGGGATCGGTCGCATCGGCCTTGGTGATGCCGAGATCGGCATCCGCCAGCGCGGGAACCGAGAACAGGATGGCCAGCGCCGACGTCCAGAGAAGGGCTCGGCCCCACGCCCCGATCCGGGGCTGCCTCCGTCTGCGGATTGTCTGGATGCTCATCGTCGGATGCGCGCTCTGTCGCACGTAGCCCATCTTGGAGGCCGATGTCGGCTGGCGTAAGGATGCCTGTCACGGGCGAGCGGACGCTGAGTCCACTCGCGGAGCGCAGGCTGTCCGCTCAGGGGAGATGCCCTTCGCCGAGCGGCCTTGACGCGGGTCACGACGTTCGATATAAACGAGCGTACCCGATAGGAGATTCGCCGCTCTCATATCGAGGCCAACGTCATGATCTACTCCAAGGCATGCGAATACGGCATTCGAGCGCTCACGTACTTGGCCCGTCACCCGGACGAGCGATCGGTGGTTCGTGACATCTCCGACGAAGAGGGCGTGCCGCACTACTTCCTCGGCAAGATCCTCCAGACGCTCGCCAAGCACGACCTGGTCTCCTCCATCAAGGGACCCGGCGGCGGCTTTGGGCTGGCCCAGCCCGCCGAGCAGATCACCCTCTACGACATCCGCGCGGCGATCGACGGCAACCAGGACCTCTTCGACTGCGCCGTCGGCTACGAGGACTGCACCGCCCAGAGTCCGTGCGCCCTGCACGACGACTTCGAGCCGCTGCGCGACGAGATCATCGCCTACCTCAAGACGACGACGCTCGACGCCATGGCCGAGGCCGTCGAGGCCAAGCGGAACGCCTCCTCGTCCTCCTCGTCCTGATCGGTCCCGTGGGGCCCACCGTCCGTCACCCGTCACCCGTCACCCGCGCCCATGGCGGTTGCTGGCGACGGCCGAATGCGGAGTGCATGGTCCAGATTCCGCTTGCTGCCCCGACGACGGCCCATGGGCGATCTGCTGGGGGTGTTGCAGCGCCTCGACCGTCCGCTACACTGAGGCCGAGGAGGAATCCATGACTCTCTCCCGCCGTCGTTTCCTGTCCGGGTTCGCCGCCACGGGCGCCGTGTTGATCGGGACGTCACCCTTCGGTCGCGCCCAGGCGTCGGGCTCGCTTCCCGAGCGGCAGTTCGCCTGGAACGCGGTGCTGGGCCGCGACGCGTTCGACAACCCCGTCGCGCCCCGGTTCGATCGGCTGGTGATGTTCGACCTTGCGGGCTCGCCCACGACCGAGGGCGTCAATCGCCTGGAGGAGACGCTGCGGGCGCTGGAGCGCGAGCACGACTGGGCCCCCGACGGGCTGCTGTTTGTCATCGGCTATTCGGAGGGCTACTTCCGGCGCTACAGCGCCGAGCGATCGCCCGTCCCGCGCCCACGGCCGCTGGCCACCTACGAGTCGCCGGCGTTGGACGACTTAGACGCCTGTCTCCATTTGCCTGGCGATCATGAAGGGCGCCTCAACGCCGTCGAAGCGCAGGTCGTCGACGCGCTCGACGGCGTCCTGGCCCATCGCGGCACGCGGACCGGCTTCACCGGCGAGGGGCTGCCCGCCCAACGCCAGGAGGGCGTGGACGGTCTGCCGTCGTGCTGTCCCGTTCATCAGAGTGCCCCGCTGTTTATGGGCTTCAAGTCCGGATTTCGCAAGAATCAGGCCACCGAGGAGGCCGTGGCCATCCCCGACGGCCCGTTCGCCGAGGGGACGACGATGCAGGTGAGCGAGCTGCGCTATCGGTTGGACGGCTGGTACGTCGACCTGGACCAAGCGGACCGCGTCGATCTGATGTTCGCCCCCCAGATGCAACAAGCCGACGTCGACGCGCTCCAGGACGAGGCCCCGACGTTCGTGGACCAGATCGGGCAGACCGCCCGAGATCACGGGCGGATCGGCCATCTGCAGGCCAGCGCCCAGGCCCGTCGCGATGGGAAGCCGATCATGCTGCGCCGCGACTTCAACACCACGGACGAGGACCACGCGGGCTTGCACTTCGTCTCGCTGCAGCGCGACATCCAGGACTTCGTCGACACGCGGGTCGCCATGAACGCCGCGGAGGTCGCCATGAAGCATGACTCGATCGAATCGCGGGCCCACAACGGCATCAAGGACTTCTTCGTCGCGCGGCGCCGCGCCAACTACCTGATACCGCCGCGCTCCCGTCGCTCGTTGCCGTTGGCGGCCACCAACCGCTGATCCATGGTGAGACGCCTCGTCCCGA
>JAHEOA010000224.1 GCA_018609825.1 Candidatus Bipolaricaulota bacterium
ACAACCCGACGAAAAACTATACCGCAGGCGTCCGCGAGGAGGACGGGTCCGTTCAGACCATCTACCCGTGGTACGAGAAGCAAAAAAGCCAAAAGGACCCTGTTACCATCGCCCAGGAGGTTGATATTTCGTATGGGGCCGCCGCTGAGAACGTGGTGATTCCGTCCGAGTGGGTCCGCGCAGCGGTCGAGATGACGTTGCCAAGCGGGACGGTTCGGACGGCTGGATTAGACGTAGGGGGCTCTAGCGACAACACCGTCCTGACGCTCCGCGCCGGGCCGGTCGTGACCACGGTCAAAACTGTCGAGGCGGGGCACCGCAACCAAGACGAGGAGGTGGAGCATCTCTGCCGGGACGCGGGCGTCGAGCGGGTGACCTACGACCGCATGGGCGTCGGGACCGGGATCACCTCGACGCTCAAAAAGCGGGAGCGCGATCTGCCGTTCGCCGTCGACGGGATTACCAACTCGGACGTGCCGTCCAACCGCAAATTTCGGGATCGCCCCGAGGTGACCGCCGACGAGCGGTTTAAGAACTTTGCCGCCGAGATGTGGTGGGCGCTGCGCCTTCGCTTCCTTGCGACCTACGAGGCGCTGAAGGGCGAGAAAACTCATCCCCCGACTGCGTGTATATCCATCCCGGACCGGTCCCAGCTGATCCAGGAGCTTTCGCAACCGACCTACGCAAAGACGGCGGCGGGGCGGATCAAGATTGACAAGTTTGGGCAGGGCACCTCCAGCCCGGACGAGGCCGAATCGCTTATGTACGCCTTTGCCGAGCCGGCCACCGCAGGCTTTGAGGCCGCCGAATCGATCCAGGCCAACGTCAACTGACACGCGTTTATGGGCGCCATCGACCGGCTTATGAAAAAGCTCCATCGCGTCAGCATCGGACACGACGCGTTTGAGAAAGCGCAGTGGATCACCTACGACGTGCCTAATGGGGCTGTCATCGTGATCGACGGGCCAAATGTGCCTTGGCAATCGGCGCAATGGATGACAACATCGAGCCATCTCGGATATGTAACCGGATACTTCAACTGATATGCCTACGACCTGGCTCGACCAAAAGCATCCGAAGTACAAGGGCGACCAGTGGAAGACGGTCCGCGCCCACCTGCGGGGGACGATCCTCCAGGAGCTAGGCAGCCACCTGGTCGAGAAGGGCCAGGGCGAGGCGCGGGAGGCGTATCAGGCCCGCAAGGAGATCGCCTCCTACGTGCCCCACTATACGAGGGCCGTGCTCGCCCTGGCGGGCATGATCATCCAGAACGAGTCGGAGATGTCGCGCCAGTGGTGGCCCGACGACTCGGTGCTTGGCAGCCCCTCGACAGAGGGCTCCGTGATGAGCCGCCTGTGGCGCGACGTGGACGGGAAAGGGACCGATTGGGAGGTGCTCCGCACCCAGTCGCTGGTCGATCAGGTCGGCTACCAGCAGGTCTGGACGCTCATCGAGGGGGTCGGGCGGCGCGGGAGCGACGGGGACAGCCCCACCCTTGCCGACGCGGTGGACCACGGCAAGATCCGGCTCATCGACCCGATGAGCGTCTACGACTGGGCCACCGACGAGACGGGGCGCGTCGTAGAGGTCAAGGTCCACTCAAAGCGCAATACGCGAACCTCCGTTCGGGAAAGCAGCGAGCCGGAGGACATCTACCACGTCTTTACGCTCGATGGCGTCGAGATATGGCGCGAGGCCGATGGGGAGCCGACGATGGAAGAGCGGCGGCCCTACGGCCCGAATGGCTTTCAGTATCAGGGGCGCGACGGCAGGCCCACACTTCCCATCTACCGGACCAAGGTGCCGGTGCGCTCCCCGGTCGGGTACATGATGGCGAAGTATGCCGAGTGGCTCTTCAACTTCCGCAACGTGCGCAACTTCCACCTCTGGTCCTCGGCCCTGGCGCGGATGTATACCGACGCGACCGACTCGAACGACCGCTTTGACGAGGACACGTTCACCAAGTTTCAGGACCTGCTCAAAGAGGGGTCTTCGTTTTTTCCGAAAGAGGTCGGCTACGCCGCGCCCCCGATGGACGGGGCCTCCGCTCGCAACGAGACGCTAGAGCAGGAGACCGACAACTTCTATTCGGTCTTCTTCCAGTCCTTTGGCGACGTGGCACGGGAGCGGACCGCGACCGAGATCAACCAGCAGGTCGCCCAGTCCGTGGGCGCGTACCTCACCCTCCAGACGCAGAGCCTCGACGAGTGGGAGAACGACGCGCTCTGGCGCATCGCCCAGGTCCACGCGCCCGGCGGCGGGCCAGACCTGTGGCGACAGGCATCTGTCGAGCGGTCCACCGACTTTAGCCACGTCAACGTCGGGGAGCGGCTGCAAAACATCGCCGAGAGCGCCTTTGAAAGCAAGGTCCCTCTCGGGCCGGAAGGGCGCAAGAACGCGGCGATGAAGTTTGCCGACGAACTCGGGATCGACGTGCTCGAAGGGGAGGTCGTAGACGAGGTGCAAGCCCAGAGCGGGCGAGAAAGCCTGCTCCGCCGCTTCCGCGAGCAGCAAGGCGAAAACGGCGCTCTTGAACTATAAAAAACAACCCGTATCCGAAGAGAGATATGGCCGAGATGTGTGGCGTGTGCGACGCTCCTGCCGACCATCTAGTGGCGGATCTGGTTCTCTATATCGAGTCTGGTCGGATGGATTATGATGAGACGTACCTTTTTTGTGACGAGCATGACCGCCAATCACGGACTCACGTTGGTCGGTTGCCGTCCGACATTGAGGTTGACCAAGTGATAGGGCCAACTGTGTTGGCCCCGTCTTTGCGAAGGGTATTACGTTTAGGTCATGGCCGAAACTGATGAGGAGCCGACCTTAGAGGAACTGGCGGCGGCCCTTGACCGGGCCGACACCGAAGAGGTAGCCCAGGCGCTCGCAGGGATACTGCTTGCGGGATGGTCGGTGCAAACGCAACGCGCCCTCCAAGCCGCGATTGAAGCCGAGCAAGGGGGCGCGACGAAAGCGGAAATTATTGGCGTCCTCCGCGTTCAGCTTTCGGGGCCGATGCGGGATCGGGTCGCTCCACAGGTCAACACGGCAACGGACCTC
>JAHEOA010000225.1 GCA_018609825.1 Candidatus Bipolaricaulota bacterium
AAGGGATGCATCCGAGGGCTACGTCCGATACAGCCCGTCAGATCCGGCAGATATGTTATCCTCTCGGCAGACGGGCCAAGACAGAAGGGCCAGCCGCCGGTGTCGCGGCCCATGGGGACAGACGCCATGGGCCGATGGTGAGAGGGCATCGCCGCGATCAACGCCTGGCCCTTCCGTCTCCCCAGCTCCACCGTCATTCTCGCCCATGCGGGGTGCGCTGACCATCCCTGCCTCTGTCCCCTCAGCCCTCCCCATCCGGGAGCATCCGGATGCACTCGCCCAGCCGCGCGGTGTAGGATGGCGGCATCCGCTTTTTGCGTTGCTCCCTTGCCGGCCTAAACCGGATATCTTACCCTGCCCTTACTCGTCATGAACGACAGGAGCGTGACCGCGGTGGACAAGCCCAGCATCTACGTGCCCCAGGACAAGCGCGAGCAAAGACCACTGGAGCGGCTGGAACAGCTGGCGAAGGATCGGGACCGATCGGTGAACTACCTCGCCACGCAGGCGCTGCTGGAGTTCGTCGAGCGCGCGGAAGAGAACTAACTCGACCGTCGGTTGATCAACGCGGACCAGCGCCGATACGTGCCCGTCATCGATATCTTTCGCCACTAAACTGGACTTACTGGCCCCTTTCCCTTACCATTCGTCATTAAGAGACTGAATCCATTCCGGGGAGAGGGGATTTCAGATGAGCAACGGACTACTGAACGTCGGCCTGGACAACATGATCAGCACGGACGAGGTCGTGGCGCTGGCGCGGCCGGACTCGCTGCCGGTCAAGCAGCTGGTGAGCGCGGCCGAGAAGAACGGCCACCTCATCGACCTGACGCGCGGGCGGAAACGACGCTCGGTGATCGTGACCAAGTCGGGCTACGTGGTGCTCTCGCCGCTGCGGACGCCCACGTTAGCGGAGAGGTACATGAATGGCAGCTAAGCAGACCGACAATCGGCAGACGGTGACCATCTACTTCCCGCAGAAGCACCAGGACGCAGACGTCATCGATCGCCTCAAGAAGCTGGCCCAGCGGAAGGATCACTCGGTCAACTATCTGGCGGTGCAGGCGATCGAGGAGTATCTGGATAAGGCGGAGGAGTAGCCAAGGTGAGGCAGGGAGGTATTCCGGCATGGACACGAGCGTCTTGATCCAACGGATGATCCGCGCGGCCAAGCTGGACCGCCGGCTGTACGAGGAGGTCGAGGCGAACGAGGCGGCCTTCGGGCAGGCGATCGCCGTGGTCGTGGTCGCCAGCGTCGCCGCCGGGATCGGCACGGCCGCGCAGGGCGGCCTCCTCGGCCTGGTGATCGGCGCGGTCGGGGCCCTCGTCAGCTGGGTCATCTGGGCGTACGTGACCTACTGGATCGGGACACGGTTTCTGCCCGAGTCGGAGACCCATGCCGATCCGGGGCAGTTGCTGCGCACCATCGGCTTCTCCAGCTCGCCCGGCGTGGTTCGCATTGTTGGCATCGTGCCCGGCTTGACGCAGTTGGCGTACGTCGTGGGCGGGCTCTGGATGCTGGCCGCGATGGTCGTCGCCGTCCGCCAGGCGCTGGACTACGAGAGCACGCCGCGGGCGGTGGGCGTGGTCGCCATCGGCTGGGTGATCCAAGCGGTGATTCTGGGGCTGTTGTTCTCGGCGTTGCCGGGTTCCGGCGGCGCGGCAACTTCCTAAATCGGGAACCGCACGGCGGGACCCGATCGGCGGGTTTCTGGCGCGCAGACCTGCGACCTTGGTCGGGCGAGGTGATCCCATGGCTGAGGAGAAACCGACCGAGCCGAAGAAAGCGCCCATCGACATCGTCCGCGACCTGAAGGTCGACGGACAGAGGCTGTCGCTGCACCTGGAGAACGGCGAGTCGTTGACGGGCACGATCGCGCTCTTCGATCGCTACAACCTGATCTTTGCGGCCGAGGGCGGCAAGCGCTACTGGGTCCCGAAGGGCGCGGTGGCGTATGCGGAGCTGTTGTGAGCCGATGCAGGGTGGAACGGAACCCGTTTGTCGCGATGTAGCAAAAACGCTACACTCGGTCCGTGACAACCCGTGCCGACCGTAGCCCGAGACGGCGAGTTCGCCTTCATCGTGCACACGCGGGAGCTGCCCTTCGAGCCGCCCCACGTCCACGTCGCCTTCGGGGGCGACGAGGTTCGCATCGAGCTCGGCGCCGCCCTCTTCATGGAGGACCCGCCCGAAGGGAAGCGACGGGCCATCTTGGCGGCCTATGAGCGGCACGCAGACGAGATCCGACGAGCTTGGGAAGCGATCCATGGCTCCCTGGAGGAGGGGTGATCCATGACGACGGCCACGACCTACGTGCATGGGGCGGACCGCATGGTGACCGCCGCCCGGCTCACCTCGAAGGGGCTCTACGTCCGGTTCGCCGACGAGCGCGAGGGCGTCATTCCGTTCCGCGACCTCAACCTCCCCGGCGAAGCGGATCACGTCTCGCTTCCGCGCCCCCACGTTATTGAGATTCATCTGGCCGACGGCCGCGTTGAAGAGGTCCCCTGGGACGTCGCCCGCCACTACGCCGACGACGGGTATCGAGCGCGCTCCGAAGCCGTCGCCCAGCGCGGACGGGACGTCTTCGGCGAACGGCTCAAGGCCCTGCGCTCGGCAAACGGCCTGACCCAGGCGTCGCTCGCCGCGCGTGCCGGGATCAACCGCGTCACGATCGCTCGGATCGAGTCGGGCGAGCAGCTCCCGCGGTACCGGACGCTTGCCGCCCTGGCCGAGGCGCTTGAGGTGCCCGTTGAGCGCCTGCTTGTGGAAACGCCAGATTGACTGGCAGTGCGGATAATCGAGGCGTGCCTGGGCCAGCCGAGGGCGATGGATCAACTTCAGCGACTTGTCTACTTGAAGGGGAAGGCATGTATAGCGCGGCGTTCATCTTCGAACCGGGCCAGTACGACGACACGTTCCATCGGCTCAACGGCGAGATCGCCGAGGCGGCCGAAGCGACGCCGGGGTTTCTCGGCAGCGAGACGTGGACCAACGACGCGGGGACGCGGGTCAACGCGGTCTACTACTGGGAGACGCTGGAGGCCCTGCAGACGTTCGCCGCGCACCCGCGCCATGTGGAGGCCAAGCGGCGCTACGCCGAATGGTACGATGGCTTCCATGTCGTCATTGCGCAGGTGCTCGATTCCTACGGCAACGGCCACATCGACCACGTCACCCCGAATGACTGACTCAGCTGAGCCGTTGTCGGGCGCTCGCGGCCAAGTCGACAAGTTAGACATTACAATAGCCGTTGACTCCGTCGGCGGCAGCAGAAAACCTTGACCCCTTGGCGCGAGGGGTTTAGGATGTGAGTCATTACAAATATTATGTCTGGCGCTCGGGATACAATGGAAAACATCAAATGGAATAGTCTTCAAGATATACCGTCCCAGGAATTCACCTGCTGGAATTGTGGGACTACACTGGCCTCCGACAAGGGCTGGAGTGGAAATCGTCCCGGATCTTCTAGCGCACACTTCTTTGTCTGTATTTGCCATCGCTGCCAGCGCCCCACATTCGTTGAACATAATGGCACGCAGATTCCAGGGGTAGCTTTCGGAGAGGATGTAGCTGATCTTCCAGACGAACAAATGACTGTTCTATATAACGAAGCTCGTCGTGCAACAAAGGAACGATGCTATACGTCAGCGGTACTATCCTGCAGAAAATTGCTTATGCACATTGCTGTATCAAAAGGAGCTCCTGAAAACCAAAGTTTTCGACAATACGTAGATTATCTTGCTGACAACAATCACATTGCAACCGATACCAAGGATTGGGTCGATCACATTCGCGAGAAAGGTAATGAGGCAAATCATGAAATCGTAATTATGCATGAAGATGATGCACAAGAGCTAATATTGTTCATGGAAATGATTCTAAAGACACTTTACGAGTATCCCTCTAGGATTCAAAGGCGACAAGGCTCAAACGATCAATGAACACCGACACCATCCACTACCTCACGCAAGATGAATTGAAACGCCTCTTCGGCGTCATCGAGTCCAAGCGCGATCAGGCCATCGTCCGCGTCGCCTACACCTACGGGCTGCGGGCCAGCGAGATCGGATTGCTCGAACGAGAGGACGTGGACTTTGACCGGCTCAAGATCCGCATCCGTCGATTAAAGGGATCGATCTCCAGCGAGTACCCGCTCACCAAGGAGGCCCAGCGCGACCTGAAGCGCTACCTGCGCTCGCGGACCGACACCTCGCCCATTCTGTTCCCGTCGAACCAGGGCCTGCCGATCCATCGCAAGACGCTCTACGCCATGATGGGCAAGTACGGGGAGAAGGCCGGCTTACCGAAGGAGAAGCGGAAGTTCCACGCGCTGAAGCACTCAATCGCTGTGCACCTCTTGGATGCCGAGATGGACGTCATGTTCGTCAAGGACTGGCTCGGCCACAAGAACATTCAGAATACGATGGTCTACGCCCAGCTCACCAACCGGACCCGTGACGAGCTCGCGCGGCGGGCGTTTGCGAGC
>JAHEOA010000226.1 GCA_018609825.1 Candidatus Bipolaricaulota bacterium
GATCTATCTCGACCATCCCGTGCCGCAGAGCTCCGACGGCTGGACGTCGCTTCACGGATCAGGGCTCGTCGACCAAGTGATCGCCGCCTACGGGAAGATCGTCGACCGGACGCGCGTCGGCGAGTTCGCCGAGGACCTCCGGGCGGTCATCGGCGCGGTCGCCGTCCCGGGCTTGGCGAAGCCGCTCTATCTGCGCGAGGGCCTGACGGTGATGAACGATCCGACCGCTCGGACGGCCTTGCCCGAGATGGCCACCCGGGCCTGGCACAGCGCAGAGGCGTGGCCGACGCTGGCTGAGATGAGCGCGCCGCACGTGCGCTCCCACGGACTATCGGCGATGCCGCAAGCGGGGGCCCTGGGCGCGGCGTGGCTCGATGCGATTGCGCAAGCGCGCGACGCCCCCGTCCGTCGAGCCCTCAGTCGACTCTATGCCGAGCGTCCCCTCGTCCCGCTGATGGCCGATCCGCTGTTCGCCACGGCGGGCCGATCATCCGGGCGTTACTATCAAGTCGTGATCGAGGGCTCGCCCCAGACCGCGACCACCCAACGAATCGGCCAAACCGTCAGTCCGTCCGGGTTGAGTCTCGATCCAGCTTGGGCGCTCGACGGCAGCGCGCTCGTCTATCGCCACCAACACGCCGATCGTCGATCCGGCCTTCGCCTGGCGACCGCGGACGGAGCAACCGACCGTCCGTTGATTGACGGCCGCGTCGGGCCGCCCACATGGAGTCGCGTACAGAGCGGGCCGGCCCAGACCGCGACCCTCGTTTACCCAAAGGCCCGCCACCGCCCGAACGGACGGCGCGTCATGGATCTGGTCGAGTACCGACTGAGCTCCAAGGACGAACGTCGCCTGACCACCGACGAGCGCATCGACGACGTCGTGGCCTTCCCGAACGATCCGAGCCGCCTGCTCGTCACGCGAAGCGAGCCCGGCCTGGGCCAGTCGCTGGTCGTCTTGGCGCTGATTCGCAATGCGCAAGGGCAGGTCGAAGACATCGTCCGCCGCATCGTGCGCACGTTCGATTCACGCACCCGCGTGCTGGACATGGACGTGGCTCCTGACGGCCAGACGTTCGCCCTGAGCGTCTGGCGGCAGGGCCAGGGCGCCGATCTTGTCCTGCTCGATCGGTGGGGGAAAAGAATGACGCCGCTCGTGACAGGCCCCGCGGAGACCCGCGATCCAACGTTCTCGCCCGAGGGAACCTGGCTGCTCTACGCCGATGACCGGAGCGGGGTCCCCCAAATCTACGCGCGCAACCGGGAATCCGGGCAGATCGCTCAAGTCACGAACGCGGCAGCCGGGGCCTTCGATCCGGCCGTGTCGCCCGCGGGCGACCGATTGGCGTTGGTCGGCTACAGCACGGACGGCTACACGGTCCGTACCATGCCGTACGATCCGACCGGATGGCCGCGCGTTGACCCCGAACGTGACGACGGGCCACGCGACGACGCGCCGGCCGGGCTGACGCCGGTCCCCACGGCGGACATCACCGTCTCGCCTTATCGACCGGGGACTGACCTGATTCCGAGTTACTGGCTGCCCTTGCTCGGACCGAGCAACCTCGGGGTGTTTACCCACAACGCCGATCCCATTCGCCGCCACGCCTATGACGTCTCCCTGGGACTTCAATTTGCCCCCTTCGATTTCCTCTACGCGTTCAACTACACCAACGCCCACATCTATCCGGAGCTGAACGTCGAGCTGCGCGGAACGCCCGGCGGAGCCGCCGAGTCGGTCCGGTTCACGTTTCCGCTGCGGATCGACCGGGGGTCGACGCGCTCGCTGTCGTTGGGATGGCGCCACGCGGGCGGCGACAACATGTTCTTCCTCCAGGGCGCGCTTACGGACACCGGCGGACTGGCCCGTTTTGAGCGGACATCCCACGTCAGCGTCAACGGCGGGCTGATCGGCACGCCGCAGTCGCCCAGCCATCGTCTGGAGCTCCGCTGGCGGGAGCAGATCCGACTGCCGCTGTCGGGCAAGGCCGGCGCGCATCACCTGGCGTTCGACGTCCAGACGGCCTGGAGCGACGCGGACGAGTTCCGGCTCGGGGGGATCAACGGCCCCTATCCGCTTCGCGGGGCATCCCGTGGCGTCGTCGTCGGGCACCAACTGGCCCGGGCCAGCCTCGACTATCGGTTTCCCGTCTGGCGGCTCCAATGGGCCTGCTGCGGGGCGACACCTTGGCCGGTCTTTCTGGACACGCTCTCCAGCAGCCTCTTCGTGGACATCGGCACGGCGGGCGACGCGCTGGACCCCGCCGACGCCAAGCTGAGCGCCGGCGTGGAGTTCCAACTGGGGGTCTCGCTGGGCTACGGGATCGCCGACGCCACGCTTCGGGCCGGCCTCGCCTACCGCTTCGACACGGACTCGCCGGAGATCTTCGTCCAGATGGCGCCTCGCTTCTAGCGAGAGCGGAGATCGCCTCACCCCCCAAACGTCAGCCGCGCCCGCCTTGGCGCCCGTGTGATGATTCCCTGACGCCCTCGGACGGCGGGTTGAGCGACCTTGCGATCCAACGGTCCGACGGGGCGACGTCAGCGGAGGGCGTGCATCGGGGCCGGGGGCCGCGCGCGGACCACTTGGATGAGGCCGCCGGCGTGACGATCGGCTCGGAGCACGATCAGGCCGGCGGCCTGCGCGAGCGCGACGATGTTGCGATTGGGGTGGCAGCCGTGTCGCTGGACCGAGGCAGCCTCGAGACGATCCAGAACCCAAGCGAGCGCACGGTGGCGACTGCGCCCGTGCTCCAACAGGAGAATTCGGCCCTGGGGCTTGGTCACCCGCGCCATCTCCGCCAGCGCCTGGATGGGATCAATGAAGGTGCAGACGGTCAGGTTGCTCACGACCGTGTCGAACTGCCCGTCCGGGAAGTCCATCTCCTGGGCATCCATCTTCAGGAGCCCGATCTCTCGGTCCAGTCGCTTGGCGCGCCGATGGGCGCGCTTCAGCATCGCCTCCGAGAGGTCGATGCCCGTGACCTGACAGTCTCGCGGATAGTGGGGCAGACTTCGACCCGTCCCGATGCCAACTTCCAGCGTCGCGCCGCCGGCCCACGCCAACACCGACCATCTCGAACGTCCGCGACGTCGACGACGCGATGTCGTCTGTCGTGTGGTAC
>JAHEOA010000227.1 GCA_018609825.1 Candidatus Bipolaricaulota bacterium
GCTTCTGCACGCCCGGCCAGATCATGAGCCTCAAGGGGCTTTTGGACGAGCATCCCAATCCGACCGAGGCCGACGTGGAGCGCGCGGTGGCCGGCAATCTTTGTCGATGCGGGGCCTATCCCAAGATCGTCGAGGCGGCGCTCGACGCCGCACACCGGCTCAACACGTAATTCATCCATTACCACGGAGCGAGGTTCCCATGCCACGCGTCGTCAAAACGCAGGTGGAGTTCGAAGGCCAGTTCTATGACAAGTACGTGGTCATCGAGGGCGAGGACGTCACGCCCTGGTCGAGCGACCGGTCCTTCGAGGTCATCGGGAAGCCGCAGACGCGGGTCGACGGCCGCGAGCGCGTCACGGGCAACGCCGCGTTCACCCACGATATCCAATTGACCGGCATGCTGGTGGGCAAGATCCTGCGTTGTCCGCATCCCCATGCGCGGATCCAGCGCATCGACCCGTCCCAAGCCGAGGCGCTGCCCGGCGTACGGGCCATTCTGACGCATGCCAACGTCCCCGAGATTCCATGGAAGGGCGGGCAGACGAGGCTGTTCGACACGACGCTGCGCTACGCGGGGGAGGAAGTCGCCTGCGTGGTTGGCGATTCCGAGGCCGACTGCGAGGACGCGCTCGAGCTCGTCCACGTCGATTATGAGCCGCTCCCGCACGTCCTCGACCCGGGGCGGGCGCTGGAGGCCGACGCGCCGCAGGTCCACGATTCCGGCAACTTGCTCGGCGGCCAGCCGAACGTGGATGAACGCGGCGATCTCGAGAAGGGATTCGAGGAGGCCGACGAGGTCGTCGAGCTGACGCTGCGCACGCAGACTGCCCTGCACAACTGCATGGAGACCCACGGCAGCGTGGCCCATTGGGAGGGCGAGACGCTGACGGTCTGGGACTCGACGCAGAACGTGCACGGGGTGCGCGATGCCCTGGCGAAGGCGCTCGATCTGCCCAGCCACAAGGTGCGCGTGCTTAAGCACTACATGGGCGGCGGCTTCGGCAGCAAGAACAACCTGGGCAAACAGACCCTGTTGGCGGCACTGGCGTCCCGGCGCTTGGGCCGACCCGTCAAAATCCTCCTGGATCGACGCGAGGAGAACCTGGCGACGGGCAATCGACCGGCCAGCGTCCAGACGATCAAGGTCGGCGCCCAGCGCGACGGGACGCTGACGGCCATGGAGCATCGTTCGATCATCAACGTGGGCGCCTATGCCGGCGGCGGGCCCAGTCCGGCCGGGCCCACGCGGCGGCTCTATGCGTGCCCGAACGTGCGGGCCGAGGATCACGTCGTCTTCACGAACACGGGGCCGTTCAGCGCCTTCCGCGCGCCCGGCTACGTGGAGGGGACGTTCGCGCTGGAGTCGGCCATGGACGAATTGGCTAAAAAGCTCGGCATCGACCCGCTTGAGCTGCGTTTGAAAAACTACGCCGAGATCGACCCGCTGACGGATAAACCCTACTCGACCAAGGGGCTCAAGCTGGCCTACGAACAGGGCGCCCGGCTCATCGACTGGGCCGAGCGCGAGCAGATCAAAACCGCTCGCTCTGGAGATGCAAAACGCGTCGGGTTCGGGATGGCGAGCCAGGTCTGGGGCGGCAACGGCGGCCCGCCGGCGTATGCCTGGGTCAAGGTCAACCCCGACGGCACGGCCGTGGTCATCACCGGAACGCAAGATATTGGCACGGGGACGAAGACGGCGTTCGCCCAGGTCGCGGCGGAGACGCTCGGGCTTCCCATGGATTCTGTTCGCGTCGAACTTGGCGACACCCAGCACGGCCTCTATTCGCCGCTGAGCGCGGGCAGCATGACGCTCGCCGCGGTCGGGCCGGCCGTGCGCGGGGCGGCGGAAGACGCCCGTCAACAGCTCCGGGAGGTCGGGGCCCAAGTGCTGGAGACCGACGTCGAGGCGATCGACGTCCAACACGGGGAGCTCGTTCACAAAGGCGAGCGCACGCCGATTGCCGACGTGCTCGGCAAACTGGGCGACTTCATGATCACGGGCAAGGGCGCGCGCGGCCCCAATCCCGACGACGTGAGCGTCAACACGTTCGGCGCCCAGTTCGCGCAAGTCAGCGTCGATACCGAGACGGGCCGCGTCTATGTCGACAAGCTCGTGGCCGTCCACGAGTCGGGCCGCGTGATCAACCCGCTCACGATTCGCAGCCAGTTGGAAGGCGGCATCATCCAGGGGCTCGGGTTCGCGCTCAGCGAGGAACGGACCGAGGATGGTCGGGCCGGGTTGGTTCTCAGCGATCATCTGGAAAGCTACAAGGTGCCGACCGTGGCCGACGTCCCCGAGATCCACGCGGAGATGATCGACATGCCCGATACGCAAGCCAACAACCTCGGCGTCAAGGGCGTCGGCGAGCCGCCGATCATCCCCACGCCGGCCGCGATCGCCAACGCCGTGGCGGACGCCCTCCGCGTGCGGCCGACCGAGCTGCCCATGACCACAGCCCGGATCCTCGATATCCTCCAAGACCCCCAAGGGACGTGAGCTTTGCATGAAGAACTTCGAGCACGTGGACGCGCCGGATCTGCAGACGGCGGTGGAGCTGCTGGGCTCGCCCCAGGTGCGGCCGATCGCCGGCGGAACGGACCTGTTGACCGAGATGAAGGCGCGGATTGCTGCCCCCGAACGATTGGTCAACCTGAAGACGCTGCGCGAGCTGAAGGGCGTCGACGAGTCGGACGAGGCGATCCGTATCGGCGCGCTCACCCCGCTCGCCGAGTTGGAGACGCATCCGCTCATCGAATCGCGGATTCCCATATTGGTCCAAGCCGCGTCGCAGGCGGCCACGCTCCAACTGAGAAACGCGGGCACGGTCGGCGGCAACCTCTGCCAACAGGTGCGCTGCGGCTATTACCGTCATCGCGACGTTGACTGCTGGCTCAAGGGCGGGGAGAAGTGCTTCGCTTGGAACGGCGACAACAGCCATCACGCCATCTTCGGCGGCAGCGGCTGCATCGCCGTCCATCCGTCCGACCTGGCGCCCGCGCTGATCGCGCTCAACGCCGACGTCCGGATCGTGGGGCCTGAGGGGGAACGCACCGAA
>JAHEOA010000228.1 GCA_018609825.1 Candidatus Bipolaricaulota bacterium
ATGTGAAACGTCGCGGTGCGCCCCTCGGAGGTCATGGAACCGGCGTGTAGAGCTCGACTGTGTGCCCGACGGGATCGCTCAGATAGGCCGTCCGGTAGCCCCAGGGCATCGTCTCAGGACCTTTGTGGAACGTGAGCCCTTCTGCAGCAAGTTGATCGTATTTGGCATCGACGTCCGCCACCTCAAAGTGAAGCTGGACCCTCTCCGGTTCGCTAAGGGGTGGGCCGCGGTGTAGGCCCAGGTCAGCTCCATCGCTCGTCAGCAGCACAAAGTCGGCCGATTCCCAACTCACGGTCAGTCGCAAATGCCGGACGTACCAGTGCTCGACGGCGTTCACGTCATCCACCAGCAGCGTGATGTAGCCCAGCCTTGCCATGACGAGTCAATGCCGCGTGTACAACCCACGTACGCCGGAGATCGTGGCCAACGCTCGTTGGCGAATGCGGTGCTCGATCTCGGCCTTGCCCGATGCCAAGGCCTCTCTCCACCTGCGGGCGCGATCGATCGTTGTCCGGTCCCTGGACGGCTATGCCGATCCCCGGGCTCGCTGAGAGGGGGCAGGGCCCAATGTCGGGCAGACGACGAACGCCACAATGATTTATGAGACGGGCCGATCCGTCGACTGCGTCCCGAGCCCAGCCGAGCCGCGTTCACCCGACGGGCGCGAGGCTCCACGAGGCCGCTGAGGCCTTAAGTGCCTGGATGAAGTCCGAGAGGCATTGGTTGTGAACGACGTAGGTGGTCTCGGAGATGTGCACGATGAAGCCGTGCACCCGACCGTCCTGCGCCGTTCCCAGTTCCTCGACGGGTCGACCGCAAACGGGACAAGGTCTCATGCCCTTACGCTAGGGTTGCGCGGGTCCACGTCCATGGGCGCTGTCCTCATATCGAATGACGTCTTTGACGAATGCGGCAGACATATGGTCAGGCCGATGCTTCGCTCCGCCCGATCGCCGTCCGTCCGGTGACCTCAGCCTGAGAACGGGCCGGAAGGCGGTGAGCGGTCGGCTACGTATGCCAACTCCACTAGGCCCGATTGATTGACCGTCCCAATTGGTGCAAACTCTCACTCGAGAGTGCTGCGGCCGCCGTGGGGTGGCCAACCGCAGAATCGCTTGACCGCGACCGTTGTGGCGATCAGCCGGCCCAGCACTCCCGAGCCCTCATTCTGACATTGATCGAGGCTGCTGGCCGAGATCACTCCGGTCCTCCCGATGGCCAGACGCTGGCGAGGCTTTGCGCTTCGGAGGGGGCCGCGTCCGCTGGCTAGGTCGGGGCCGCTTGGACGAGCGCTCGTAGGCGCTCGGCGTTCTGCGGCGCGAAGTCGCCGGCGGTGTTGTTGAAAAACGCCCAGACGTCGCGGCCCTCGTCGAGCCAGGCCGTGATCTTCGCCGCGTATTCGGCCAGCGCCGCCTCGTCGTAGGCCGAGGCGTAGAGATCATCCGGTCCGTGGAACCGCAAGTAGACGAACGGAGCCGTGACGTGCTCGGCGTAGGGGAACTGCCCGCCCGAATGGGCGATCACCAAGGCCACGCCGTGGGTCTCCAACAGGGCCAGGGCCTCGTCGGCGAACCACGAGTCGTCCCGCGCTTCCACGGCGAACTGGCACCCCTCAAACGTGCTCGTCGCGTCGAGGAAGGCCTCGGCCTTGGCGTGGTCAAACGGCACGTTCTGGGGGAGTTGGACGAGCACGGGGCCCAGCCGATCGCGGAGCGGCTCGAACCGTTCCATGAAGGTTTGGAGCGGCTCGAGGGGATCGTTCAACTTCTTCTGGTGGGTGAGGTAACGGCTCATCTTGGGGCAGAAGCGGAACGTTGCCGGCGTTCGCTCCCGCCAGCCGTGGACCATCTTGGCGGTCGGCAGCCGATAGAAGCTGGCGTTCAGCTCGGTGGCGTCGAACTGCGTCGCGTAATAGTCGAGAAAGCGCCGCTGGGCCACGTCGTCGGGGTAGAAGGTCCCCTTCCATTCCTTGTGGTTCCAGCCCGATGTGCCGACGTATAGAGCGCTCATCTCGCGCCTCCACCTATACCAAGGGCGCCGGGCGGTTGTCGATGCCCGTGCGGCGAGGTCGAGCGTTGCGGCCTGATCGCTCGCCACGACGCCACGGCGCGGGCCGTCCGGCGGTTGTTCGCTTGGGTCGGTCTACTGGGTCAAGGGCTCACTGCGACGGCGCATGCGAACGCCCGGCCAAGGCTGGGGCCACACGTTCCGCCCGACGATGTCGCTGTGGCCCAAGGCCGCCCTGCCACAGGCCGGTCGGGCGCCGATTGGGGCCATCGTCGGGGCCGCGTTCGTGAGGCGGCCGGCCGCAGCGCCGACGAACGGGGCGACGGCGTCCGGTCGTGTGTCCTTGCTCCAGGTCACGGATGACGGGCTTTGTCGATCGCACGGGATATGCTAGAAGGGAGAAGGTTTGAGGCAAAGATGCCCGCAGTGCCGCACGATGGGATCTCGTTTCTCCGAGCTGGGAACGGCAGAAGGGCCAGGTGCCGGTGCCATGGTGAGAGGGCATCGCCGCGTATACGCCTGGCCCTTTTGCCGATTATGGATACAGGTATCCTTTATCGGCCACCTCCGGCGGGGCGACAATCCCGACTGCGGTCCCCTGAGGTCCGCGATGGGGCAGAACGCCCATCATGCCGTCAATCGCCCGCGAGTCCAACGTTGCTGGGGGACGTCCGTCACCGTTGTGGCCATCGTGCATCCCGGGGACGAGCCCAGCCGTGCGCGGCGATGGGGCCATCGGTGAGAGCGGAAGGGAGGAGAAGCACCATGCCGGACTCGCTCGGCCAGCTCGTCTGCTTTGACGAGGCAACGCGTGACGCCGTCGACACCCATCTCGATTGGGACGACGTCGAGAAGGGCAAACACAAGGGGTGTGGCAACCCGGTGGCCGTCGACAGCGACTGCTTTGACGGCCACGACGTCAGGACCCAGCAGTCCATCTGCGACGGCGGCGTCCGCTGGAAGTTCCTGCCGCCGGCTCAGGTGGACGGGGCGTTCCGCGTGAAGCGGTTGCCGCGCCCGTGGGCTGAGGGCGAAGTCCTCGGGATGATCAACCGGGCGGGCGGTTCGTGACGGGGATTTCCGATCCCGCCGCTGCCATGGGAACCGTCGGTTCCAGGGGGCGTCGTCCACGACCCCGGGCGACGGTCTAGGGCGCGGCGCTAGGCCATTGGGCCTCCGATGGCCAGCGTCTTGCCGACGATCCGTTCAGACGTTGTGGACCGCGTGGACGTCGATGCGCAGCGTCTCATCCTCGTTCCAGGTGATCGAGAGGTCCAGCTTCGCGCCCGGCACCGCCTGGCGCATCTGTTCCAGCACGATCGGGAACTCGCGCGGCGTCAGGCCGTCGACCGAGAACGGCACGTCGTCGCTCACCTCTCGGACGTAGCGCTCCAGATGCCGTTCCAGCGGGCGTTGCTCCAGGCGTTCGAGGATCTGGCCAATGCCGGCCCGGCAGAGGTCGGCCATGGACAGGTCGTCCCGGGCCCGGTGGACGTATTCCTTCAACCGTTGATGGTCCCTGGCATCGAGACGGACGCTCACCTGGCGATTCTTCATGGTCGTCTTCTGGCCCTCCTCAGTGACGTTGGCGTTGACGGTTGCTGGCCCCTTCTGGGGGTGCCCACGGGGGATGCTACCGGACGTCGGGGCCGCTGTGAAACAGAGGGGGCCGTCCCGCCCCTCCCCGGAACGGTGCCTGCATGGCCGACCATCGCTGGCGGACGAGGGCTGTCGGGACTCGGAGGAGAGGCGCCCGCGCGGGCACTTGCGGTGGGATCTGACGCAGGGCGAGCTTCGGGCGGTCTTTGAGGCCATCGACACCTCCACGGAGTTGGGCACGCGCCACATCCGCCGGCACATCACCCGTTACTTTGAGCAGGCCAGCGTCAAGTCCGATCGGACCTCGGTCCACTCACTGCGCCATAGCTTTGTTACGCTGGCGATCGAAGGGGGGGCGCGACGCTCATGGAGGCTCAGGCGGCGGCTCGGCACCGCTCCATCCGGACGACATTGGTCCACTTCCACGAGCACGGCCGCCTCGACGACCCGTCGAAGACCGAATCGACATCTGAGCCTCCAGCGCGCGCTCGGGGCCGTCTCGGGCGTCAGGCGACGGCGTGCCCGCCGAGCTCAAGCGAGCGAAGCCGGGCCTTCAACTGGCCGATGTCGCTGCGGAAAAGCTCCGCCTTGAGCAGGGTCTCGGCTCGATGGCAGGCGTGCATGGCCGTGGAGTGATCGCGCCCGCCGAAGGCCTGCCCGATGGCGGGGTAGGAGCTGCCCGTGAGCTCCCGCGCCAGATACATGGCGATCTGTCGGACCTGGGTCGTCCGCTTGTCCCGCGCCTCGCCGTCGAGTCGGCCGGGATCCAGGCGGTAGTGCTTGGCCACCTCGGCCTTGATGAGGTCGAGGCTGAGCGGCTGCGGCGTATGGCCGTCGTCGGCGATGAGCGCTTCGACCCGATCGGCAGTGAGATGCTCGTCACAGAGGTCGGCGTAGGCCGCCACGCGCACGAGCGCCCCCTCCAGAACGCGGACGTTGGCGGTCACGCGGTGGGCGATCGTCTCCAGCACGCCGTCCGCCACCTCGACCCCGTTGGCTGCGGCTTTCGCCTGCAGGATGGCCAGGCGCACGTCGTAGGTCGGCGGCTGGATGTCCACGACCATCCCGCCTTGGAAGCGAGAGACCAGGCGGCTCTGCATGTTGTGCAGCTCCTCGGGCGGCCGATCGCTGGAGAGCACAATCTGTTTCCCCTGCTCGTAGAGCGCGTTGAAGGTGTGGACGAGCTCTTCCTCGATCCCGTCCTTGTTCTCCAGGAAGTGGACGTCGTCGATGAGCAGGATGCCGGCGTGACGATAGACCTGCCGAAACTCGGCGGTGCGACTCTGCCGAATGGCCTGCACCAGATCGATGGCGAATCGCTCCGAGGGGAGGTAGATCGCCCGGTTGGCTTGACCGGCCCGGGCGGCGTGCGCGATGGCGTGCAACAGGTGCGTCTTTCCCAAGCCGACGTGGCCATGGATGAAGAGCGGGTTGTAGGTGTCCCCGGGGCGATCGGCCACGGCCTTGCAGACGGAGCAGGCCAGTTGATTCCCCTCGCCCTTGATGAAGCGGTCAAACGTGAACGCCTCACGCTGATGCTGCGCGTTGCCCTGCGCTGCAGGTGTCGCCGTGGTCACCGGATGCTCCTTGCCAACGATCCGTGGGCTCTCCCTCTCACCCATGGCATCCCGGGAAAGCAGAAATGCACGTCCGCAAGTGGGTTTTCGCCACTTGAGGGGGCAAGCATAGGGCAAACGGATTCGCGGAATCAATGTGAGCTTCTCCGCATCCGGGGAGCAAACTCGCCTTTGTTGAGGGTTTCGCGAGGCGAGTACCCGTTGTCGTCCTGCTCAACCGGCCAATCGGGGCATCTGGCCCCATGGGAGGGAGTAAGGGACGTACAGGACGGGCAGGGTGTCCATAAGGGAAATTCATCACCTCAGACGGCGTCGGTCACAACACGCCACGCGGAACTCTTCCGCCGATATCCTCGACGCAATCCGGAGGAAAATGTCCCTCAAGGGATAGATCCCGAGAAGGGCTCTGGGGGCTTGCCCGGTTCTCCGAGGTTGTCGCAGCCACGTCCGAGCGCAGCAAGGGCCCGGCGTCGCGACCGCCGATCGCGTGCCGAGTCGGGCTTTGCGCCGTCCCTATTGACGCCATGGGGCCGGCGCCCCTCCCCACTGGCGTGCGCTGACGGGCCTCGCCGTCCTATGATGAACTCAGCGGCGGGCCCCGATCACCCGCCAAGGAGGATCGATGGGCTGGGGCATCACCAAGACCATCCCGAAACAGGCCGGATGGAAGGCCGTGGAGTCGCTTTATGACGGCTCAGTGAGCGAATACGAGTTCCACATGGCCGGCACGCCCACCCGATTGGCCGAGGGGGATTACGTCTACACCATCTTCGACGACCAGCTGATCGGGCGGCTGCGGATCAAGCAACTGGTTCCCGGCGCCGCCCATCCCGAGTCGGGCAAGCCGCGCACGTTGGTGCTGGTCGAGGCCCCCGGCGAGCGACTCGTCACGCCCATCCCGCGCAAGGGCCATCAAGGCACCCGTTACTACGACGGGGCCGACTGGCCCGCGGGCTGAGCCGCGGCGCGCGCCCTCGGGTCGTCGCGTTGCCCGGCTACGTGGGATGAAGCTCTTCGGCAAGGCCGGGGTGATCGCCGTAGACGTCCATGCTCGGCATCCTTTCGGTGGCCTCAAGTTCCGCTTGGGTCATGTCGAGCGCTTGACTGCCTGAGTGCCTGACTCGATACGATCAGGATGCCCTGTTGGTCCAGGGCAGCCGTGATCATTGGGGCGCCCCATCTCATCCAACATACGGTCGCATTCATCGTCCGTATTCATCGTCGGATAGCGCATACTTGAAACGGGCATCCATGTTCTGGCGTTCTCCTCAACATCACATGCTGAATTCGTTGCATCCTTCACACAGTCGGCATTCCGTATGCACATACACGTTCGCGTTGCGTTCGTTCGGCACCCTCGTTTCGGCTAAGTCGGGTGACGGTTGGCGCTGCCCGTCATCGGACGTGCCTCCTTCCTTCGTCAAAACCGTTGAGGTCGTCCGTCGTCGCTTGTCGGCTCAGCTGCCTCCAGGCTGTCTGGGGCCCCATGCGACCATGGGTGACCTCCTTCCCTCGCGGGTCGTTGCTTGCTCGGCCTGATGGATCGGCGGTGCCTCCTCAGTCGGGAACCGCGTGAGCCCGTTCGACAACTCCCATGCCGAGGCCCTCCGGCCGTTCATCGCCCCTGCCATGGAGGCGGAACGGGGGAGCCGGCATGGCTGGGCCCGCCGGCCGGGTGAGCCGGGGGCAATCGTCACGACTTTGCCAACGTTGGCGTCGAGCGTTGCCTCGGCAACGGTCACGGCGAAGCGCGCGGCTTGATCGCGTAAGTTGGCGTGTTCATAGTGATTAAACCCTAAAGGAGAACGGAAAACCCGACGATGCCTCCAACGACGTCGACAGGGGTCGTTTGACACCTGAGGAGTGGACGGGAGAGGTTGCGGAACCGACGTTCGGGAGCACGACTCAGATCCCGTCGTCAGGAGCCCCTCCGTGGCGCCTGATGGGGCCTATTCTCCATCGCGATCGGGCCGGCCCGAAAGGAGCCGGGCCCTTGCTCGATAGCGTCCGAGGATGGGGATCTTGCGCGGGACAAGCCCCCTTCCTGCAGGCCCAGCAAGGAGCGCAGAGGCTCCGAATGGGGCTTTGCCCTGCGCTTCTTCTACGTCAATCCCGATGGGATGATGTAGGGGAAGCGTGGAAACGGTTGAGATGTGACACGCCCCAGGCTTCAGATCCAGCTCTGCTGGAGGGTTGGGACATCCGATGTTCGAGAAGCGGGAGTGAAGGGCGGCCTATGCCGGCTGTCGGTTGGGGCATAGGCCGCCCCGATCACGGCGGTTGGCAAGACCTGCTGGATTCATTCCCTTGTGAAGATGCCACAGACCCTGCAGGTTCGTCCGATCCGGATCGTGTCACGAGAACATGCGGCTGATCAGTTGGGGGACGTTGGCCAAGGCTTGACGCCAACGTGGGAGGTTTCCGTCGACGGCGACTTCGACGGGAACGTCCTGCGCGGGGGAGCCGTGCTCGGACGTGTGGCCGTCCGCATCGTGCGCGTTCCGCTCGGCGGTTGAGTCGATACCCATGCGGCCCTGATCCGCATGCCGCCCGTCGGTCTGTGCTTCCTGCGACCCCGTCTCTTCCTTGGGGGCTTCAAGCATGTATTGGACCTGTTCTTCCACTTCCGCCAAGCGCCCGTCGTGCTTGGAGATCGTTCGTTGCAGATCCGCTAGTCGCTTCTCATAGGTTTCTGACTGTTCCTCGAGTTCGGTCTCCAGTTCCTGAATCCGGTCCAAGAGGTCCTCGTCCACCTGGCCGTTTGATCCGGGGACATGGGACTGGAACTCCTCTTTGACCTGGTCGCCGGCCGCCTTGATCGTGACGCTGTTCTCGCGTTCGACCTGGAGCAGGCGATCGAGCATCGCCCGTCCCTGTTCCGTGTACCGGGTCGCGTTCTCCTTGCCGTCATGCGTGTAGGCATCGATCAGCGGTTTCAACGCGGTCACGCGATCCCGGGCCTGCTTCGGGCTCAATCCGTACATCTTCGCAAGGGCTTTGATTGTGTACATGGTAACGACAGAGTAATCGGCCGGTCACGACGTCGTAGAGGGGAGGCGTCCAGCCCGGCCTGGAAGTATGTCTTGCGACGTTGTGAACGGTGTGTCGACGTGAGCTCTCGGCGTGATGTACGCTACGCTTGCCGCGTGGTTCAGATCACGTTGGCATCCCTGATTCTCCAGGAGGCCCATCGGTGCAGACCTCACTGACGATCGAGGATCCGGATCACGTTCGGGCCCTCTACGATCATCTCAACAGCTGCTGGTGGAACGGCGAACTCCCCGAGCGACCGGTCCGGTGGAGCCGGCGCATGCACGCCGTGGCCGGCAAGTACTGGCGCTCGCGCGTGCGGGGCTGGGAGATCGTGCTCTCCGTGCCCTATCACCGGCACTTCCCGGATGAGGCGCTTGACACGCTCAAACACGAGATGGTCCACGTCTGGCAGCACATCCACGGACGACTGCGGCCGGGCGGGCCGCACCACGGCCCCGAGTTTCGGCGCGAGGCCGAGCGCGTGGGCGCTCCACGCCACTGCAGGCGCTATCCCGGCATGCACCGGCCCCTCAAGTACGAGTGGGCGTGCCCCCACTGCGGCCGCCGCACGCGGACGCGGATTCGGGGATCCTGGGCCTGTCGGGTCTGCTGCGATCGGCACAACGGGGGACGTCCCAGCCGTCGGTTCCGGCTGCGGCGGGTGCGGACGCTGGCGTGACTCATCGGGACTCGGGGGCGACGCGGATCACGCGCTCCGGCGTCACGACCAGTGACACGCGGCGATCGTGGGGCTCAGTGGGCACCGCGTCGACCAGTTGGAGCTCGTGGATCGTGGTGACGATCGGGGTCGCGGCGCCGAGCAGCCCGCGGCTGGCCAGCAGCTCCAGCTCCCGGTCGCCGTAGCCGTGCCCCTTGCCGAGCCGACCGCCCCACTCATCGACCGCCACCGAGCCCTTGATCACCAGATCGGCTGCCGGCAGGTCGCCGGCGTCGACGGGCTGACCGAACCGGGACATCCCCTTGATCGTCGTCGCCTCGCGCGCGTGGCCCTTGAGGCGGGCGGGATCGAGCCGCAGGAACGTGTCGGGTTGGCGCGGGGCGGCCATGAGGAGCACCTTGCCGTCCTCCAGCGCGTACTGGCGCGCCCGCCGTTGGGCGTAGTCCGGGTTGGCGTAGGCGACGCGAGCGCTCTGCCATTCGGGGGTGGTGCGGAGCCGATCCGCGGCCGCGTCGGAGCCGACGAAGTTGGGGATGAAGTCGCGCTCCTTGAACGGGAACGCCTGCTGGCCTTGGTCCCGGAGGCTCTGCCAAACGTGCTCGCGGATCGCCTGCTTGGCCGAGAGCGCACTCATGGGGATGGCCTCGCTTTCGGGCGGCACCCGCCCCCAGGATACCTTGCCCGACCTCGCGGACAAGCGACGGGCCTACGCAGTCCGACGGGATGCGTCCGTCCGGGCGCTGTCGTCTTGGGGCCCCGCGGGCGGGGCGTGCCCCATGCCATTGGGGCCCCCGAGAGAGATCGGGACCTCTCTCGGGGGAAGCCAGGGGGAACACGCCCGTGCTTGATGCGCTGTCTCGGTCGTTGCTCAGGCGACCGCCGTGGTCGCCTCTTCGGGCAAATCTTCCGTCGGATGGGCGGGGTCGACCCGGGTATGGGAGTTCAACAAGGCTCGACTGATGTCGTGCAGCGCTTCGTGTTGGGCTGAGATCTCGGCCATCAGACGGTCGAAGACGTCGGCCGTTGTCGCGTCGTAGATCAATTCGTCGGCGGTCTCCGGATCGTTGAGCTCGCGGTTCAGCTCTTGGAGGAAGAGCTGGTAGATGGAGCGCTTGGCGGCCACGACCTCCTCGGCGTGTCGGCCGCGAACGTGCTCCGGTCGAATGTTGCGTGCAAAGCCGTTTATTTTGTTGTAGGCAGCCAAGATGACCGTCCGGCGTTCCAGCATCCCTCTCACTCCTCTCACTCACTTAGGCACGTCGGCTGGTAAAGGGCCCCATCGTAAAACATGGTGCTCTGAAACGCGGTGATGACATCTGCGACCTCCCCAGCCCTGACGACGGTTGTGCGGCACCGGATCCGAGAAATCTCGATTTGGGGGAGGCGGCCGCCGATGGACAACGCAGCATGGGCCCAATCGATGCGATTTATCGCGATTGAGCGGGTGCCGTTGACGGAGGTGGAGGGGTGGGGCCAGTGGGCGTTGAGGCATGGGTTCCGGCGTGCGGCGCTGAGGTCATATTGATCACCTGGCCAGATGCCGGCCGCGATCACTCGAGAGCTGGGCAGGCTCGGCGTTCAGTCGTGGGGCCAACCGTAGAGAATGCCGGATCGGTTACGGCTCAATGCGTCAATGGCCCCGCATTCACGCATCACGTAAGCCATCTTTTGAGCCAGCCCTCGGGAAACGGCCAGGCCACTGGCCAGATCGGCCGTCGTGAACCGGCGGGGCAGCGTCTCGGGGAGCAGCTCGCGCAAGGAAGCGAGCGTGTCGATGGGATGGCGCTCCCGAACGCCCAACAGCCGACGCTCCTCGATCACCCAGCCTCGGCGGCGCCAGCCACGCCGCCCGTCGAAGCGGCGGACTTCCTCTTCCTGGATCAACAGGATGTCCAGGCTGAGGTTCGGGTGGCCGATCAGGGGGGCGATGCTGACCCACTCGCGGAACGCGTCGATGCGCGTGCCCCGCTTGGGCGACTTCCGGCGTTTCTGCGGGGGGCCGTTGCGCGGGGCCAGCTTCACCAGCCATTTCTCCGCGGGGATCGGCGTGACCACGCGGACGGAATGGTGGGCCAACAGGCGCTCCAGCTTGGGCCGGATGGTGCCGAGCCGTCCGGTCTGGATCTCGATGAGCAGGGCATCGGAGGAGGGTTCGGGCCGGGGCCGGAGGAGGTCGACGACGAAGCCGTCGACGCGCGCTTCCGGGCGATCGCCGTCTCGGGCGTACCAGGCCTTCAGGGCCGCGTGGAGCGGCTTCTCGTTCAGCGTGCCGATGCGGGGGTCGGCCTCGGATGGGGGCTCGGGGGCCATGGTGGGGAGCGGGGTGCCTCCATTCTCCGCGGTGCAACGGCGGCAGCGACGACCCCAAGCGTAGGCCCAGTCTGGATGTGACGTCAAATACCCGGTGTTGGGGTTGGCAAGCGTCCGGGCGGGGCGCGGAGGAGGGCAATCATGCAGGGGCCGGGATGGCCATCCGGGCCCGCTCGGGGTCGGCGATCGACGTATGGCGCTGGAGGGCAAGGTAGGCGGCAGGCGGGGTGCCTACCCCGCCTGCCGGGGAATGTTTGGCGTCTTCCTGGGCGATCATTCCGGGTTCGGGTTAGCCAGCGGCGTCCGGCCGTGGGAGCTTGCAACCCCGCAGCCGTGTCGGCCTCGCTGGACGGACCCCGGGTCATGGGACATGATCGCCCGGGCGCGATCAGCGTCTTCTACGGTACGGCCACATGGGGGCTTGCCCGAGGACGGGTGTCCGATATGAACGGCCCGCTACGTCCGGCTGTGAGGTGTCGGACGTCGTCACCATGCCCGTGGCCCTCTTCGGGAACGCTTGACAGAAGCGAAGTGGGCTCGTCAGGCGGGCTGCAGGTCGCGGTACATCCCGCGGTTGGCCGCGTGCACCGTCACCTTCCGTTGTCCCTCGTGGAGCCCGCCGAAATAGACCGACAGGTCGCCGAAGCGATCGTTGATCGTGTCCATGGCGTCGATGAGCCGGTGGCGGGCCCGGCTCTGCTCAAACAAGGGCAACGGCTGGCGGGACCGATCATACAACTTGGAGACGGAGACCCCGATGTACTGGATCTCCTGGGGCAGTCGAGCTTGCCGATCGAGCGCCTCGGCGATCCGCCGGCAGGCCTCGAAGACGACCTTCTCGTCGTCCGTGGCGACGGGGAGACAACGCTGTTTGGAGCTGCCCCAGCCGTCGGCGGATTCGACGCTCAGGTGGACGACCCGGGCCGCGTTGCCGTGCGAGCGCATGCGGCGCGTGACCATGTGGCACAGGACCTGGAGCCAATCTTGGGCCCCCGCGAAGTCGGGCCACGGCCAGGGCAGGACGCGGCCGTGGTCGAATCCCTGCCGCGGAGGGGCGCCGCCCGCCTGGAACGGCACGGGATCTTTCCCTTGGCCGATCAGGTGGAGGAAGTAGCCGTTGATCCCGAAGGCCTGCCGGAGCTTCATGACGTCGGCACGGCCCAGGTCGGCCAGGGTTCGGATGCCCATCGCCGCAAGCCGGGCCTTGGTCCGCCCCGCGATGCCGCACGCCTCGTCGACCGCCAGCGTCTCCAGCCAGTCCTGGAGCTCATGATTACGAATCTGAACGAGGCCATCGGGTTTCTTTTGTTCGCCGGCCAGCTTGGCGATGACTTTGCTGGGGCCGACCCCGATCGAGACCGTCATCCATACCCCCAGGCGTTCACGAACCTCTCGCTTGATGCGTTCCGCTGCCCAGATGGGATCGCCCAACTGGCAGAGCAGGTA
>JAHEOA010000229.1 GCA_018609825.1 Candidatus Bipolaricaulota bacterium
CGGCTCGGCGCGGCCTGGCCCGGTTGCCGTCGTGTCGCTCACCCCCTCGGCTGATGCTTCGGCCGGTCTAGATCTCGATCAAGGGACATCGGAGCGGTGAAATCGCCTGCCCTACTGGGCAGATGCGCCAGCCTCAACGATACGGAGCCGTCTCACTCGGCGAAGCTGGTCCATCGTGATCCCCTTCTCCCGGCATATCCGTTCGGCCTTGGCTTGGGTGATTTCAGGCGTCACGCCGATGTATGCGACGTGGCGCTGTCGTTGCGCTTTGGCCTTGCGGTCCCAGCGGTTCTCACGAAGGACGTAGAACGTGTGCGTGGTATCGGCCTTCCCCTTGGGCTTCTTGGATCCCTTCGTGAGGAACAGCGCCATCGTGGATCCGAGTATAGACCCGCCGCCGAGCGTCATGCAACCGGTTTGGACCAATTTCCGCTCACAACGTCGCGGCGTCCGTCGTCTCGTCGACGGACCGCCGCTGTGCTCTCCCGATCGGACATGCACGACCTCGCTCGAAGACGGCGGGCGTCATCGCCCGCCCGGGCGTTGTGACGTGGATCCCTCTCGCTGGCCGTGGCCGGGGCGCTCGGGGGTGATCGCGAGCATTCGCCAGCCGAAGCGAACGATCCTCGGGGCATAACGTATTCAGAGCACATGGTGCTATGAAGACACGATCGTCAGGAGCGGATCGGCATAATGTCGCGTATGTCTCCTGATGGAGCGACAATATGGGGTTGGCTTATCGAGCACTATGTGCTATGAATACGGAGGCATGTTCCTGGCGAAGACGTGGAAGACCGTCAACGGGAAGCGCTATCCCGCATGGGTTCTGAAGAAAGCCGTCTGGGACAAGGACCAGAAACGGCAAAAGCAAGTCTATGTGGCTTACGTCGGAACAAAGAAAGTGTTATCGTGGACAAAGGCACAGGAAATCTGTCAGGACAAAGGCATAAGTCTAGAGGAACTCCAACACGTTAAGCGGCTTCAAATAGAGAAGCCACCGGAAGCCACCCCACAAGCCACACAGGACGAAGGCGATACGATGACAGGTCCGAGCCAGGCCGAAGAACAAACGATTGAGGAGGAGGAAGTCGATCCGGATATCGGCTTCGACGTCCCCGAGACGACGCCGGCGGAGATGGTGCGGCAGTTGCGGGCGTACTACGAACTGGGCAACACGCTGGGCGACTACGACGACCTGGCCTACCGGATCAGCCCGTCCATCGACGCCGAGGAGCTGCGCATGGTGGAGCAGGATCGCGCCGTCCTCGACGGGGCGGAGCAAGAGCGCCTCCGCAACAAGTGGCGCTGGATGCATGGAGTGATCGCGTAGAGGGCCGAGCGGCCCTTCCCACGCCCGCCCCAGCGTGTCCCCGCGGATGGGTGAGCGGTGTCCTGGCGCGTTGCGGCCCGCGTCGGACAATACGACCGGACTTCTTGTTTCCGTGACGAGTCGGGGCCGACGCCACCACCGCTTGGGCGGCCTCGATTCGCCATGTGCCGGCTTCCCGATCCGGGATGGGCCCGTCCTCGGGCGAACTCAGTTGACCGAGTGGACGTGGCGGCGGACGTACTCGCGGAACAGCGGGTCGGGCACGGAGTAGCGGCGCTTGTCCGGGCCGTGGGGGGGCTGGGCGACGCACCCCTTCGCCTTGAGGCGACGCAGGAGCTTGGGCACCGACGCGGCGTTCAGCCCCGCCTCGGTGGCCGCCTGGACGACATTGCCGTGCGACGCCGGGCGTGCGAGGTCCACCAGCACCGCCAGCAGCCGCTGTTCGCCCGCGCTGAGCGAGGCGATCTGGGGCTCGAAGATCGTCAGCGAGATGCGGTAGAACGTCTGCTCCAGGGCCAGCTCGAACGTGTGGCGGGTGGCGCGGTTCTCGCGGCGTGCGAGCTCGAAGGTGTGGTAGGCCAACTCCTGGAGGTAATAGGGGTGGCCGGCCGCGAGCTCGGCGATGCGGCTGACGACCTCGTCGTCAAAGCGCATGGGGGTGTCCGCGATCGGCCGCGTCACGGCGGCGCGCATGGCCGGCTCGGTGAGGCGCCGCAGCTCCACCGTCTGGGAAAAGGGCGCCGACGGGGATCCGGTTGAGGTGAGGGAGCTGAGCGGGTCGGGAGCGCCGGAGACGACGAGCATCACCCTGGCCTCCGCCGGGCCCAGCTCCGCGAGCGCGCCCCGCAGCAGCGCCGTCGTCCGCGGCACGTCCTTGACCCGATCGAGGTCATCGATCAGCAGGAGGAGGCCGGTTGGGCGCTGCTGACCGCGGCCCCAGACGTGGCGGAGGCGGTTGCGGAGATCGGCCTGTGCCTCGCCCGCCGCGGGGAGGGGGCCGTGGAGGGTGAGCTCCGGTTCGGGGGGCGGATATCGGGGCCGATCGTGCGGTTGCGCCGACCGTGGCGGTCGCGATGCCCCGTACGTGGCGTCGACCCGCAGCCCCAGGTGGCGGCCGAGCGAGTCGATGCAGGCCGCCGGAGATTCGGGGTTGGCCACCTTCAATACGGTCAGAGCGCCTTCGGCGTCGGCCAACCGTTGGCATTGCAGCAACAAGGACGTCTTGCCCAAAGCCCACTCGCCCAACACGGCCATGTGGCGCGGCGCCCCATCGAGCGTGGACCGGAGGCATTCCCGGAACAGCTTGGTCTCCGCATCGCGGTCGGCAAGGTGGGGCGGGGCGAGGCTACTTCCCGGCGTGAAGGGGTTTCGCAGGGTCATGCGTGATGAGACTGACAATATATGTCAGGGTTGTCAAACGTGACCGTTCGCCATGATCTTCATGTGACGGACGACTGCGCCTATCGCCTCAGGTCCCGGTTCCCTTCTAGGGGCTTAAGGAGGTCCACGTGAGGAGTTGCCTCCGAGGCCAGTGGACCGGGCCGCGCCGGCGTGGGGCGTGGCCGCGGTGCCGAGGACAGGCGATGCCGCGCGAGCGTGCTGGCCTCGTGGAGCTTTCCCCAGCTGCACCCTGGCGCCGACGGTAAGCCCGCCTCCCTCGCTTCCCGGGCTTACCTTTTCCGTGATCTCCGTGTCCCAATCGCCCCACAACCTGCGCTGCCGGCCGATGGGACGGTCGGCCGGGCGTCGTCCGTGGGCTCGCCAGGGGGCCTATCGGCCGACGGGCACGGGGAGCTCTCGAACCCGGCCGGGATGGCGTCCGTCATCCACAGCTTGGGCGGCCGTCGCTAAGTTGAGCGCGGGAAGGCAGGGGCCCCGGAAGACTTCACCCTGAATACGCCGGTCTCAGACTGGGCGTCTGGGGTCCCTGTTTCTTCCCTGGCCCGCGCCTCGACGGGGCTCGTCCGGCGGGAACGCTCGACGTTCGACGGTTGAGGATGGCCGGTTGAGCCACGGCGCGTTGCCAGTCGCCCCGCGCTCGGGGCCCTCCATCCCGGCTGTCTCGCCGCCCGTCGTGCGGAAAGTCCCCTCGGGAGCCAGGCCACAGGCGCCGGCGACCGGCACACGTTCGGCCGAGCGCTGCCCGATGTCCTTGTGCCACGCCCCGCGTCAAGACACAACGGGTGGACCAAGGAGGTCGTCGATGGGCCAGGACATTCGGTTTGCCGCGATTCGCGAACGGGCCGACCAGGCCATTGAGGCGTTGTCGGCCCACATGGCGAGCCTGGACCGACGGATCTCGGATACGCGAGCCTGCTTGGAGCGCATGGAGCCCCATGCCAAGGTCTACTACCGCTACAATCGGTGTTCCGCCCGCTGCCGCTGCAACGACGGCCGTGGCCACGGGCCGTACGCCTATGCCTCCTTCCGCGACGGAGACGGCCGGGTGCGTCGGCGTTATCTGGGCAAGGCGCCCCAGCTTCCGGAGGGAACGGTCGAGCGGGGGGTGTATCGCCGGATGGAGCGCGAGCTGGGAGAGCTCCGCGCCGAGCGCGAACGCCTGTGGGCGCAAATCGGGCGGGCTTTGGAGCTGTTGGAGTCCTCGGCGGCTCGTTCCGAACGCGCCCTGCGGGCGGACGAATGGCCGTTGACGCCCAGCGATCGTCGGCCTAGGGGCGACCGGCATTCGGCAGCTGCCTGAGCAGGAATCCGTCCCCGCGGCCACGTCCGCGGGGGCCGAAGAGACGGCGTGTTTCCGAGATCGGCTCGGCTCCGCTGCGTTCGGCGTCGGGATCGGAGCTCGGTCCGCCAAGGCATCGCCGCGCCGCGGGTTGCCTTCGATCGTCGACGTCTCCGAAGATGAGGGGGCGGTGATCGGTATGGCTCGCCACGCCACGCCGCATCCAGCTGAGGGCGACCATGACGATCGCGGACGCTCGAGCTCGCCCGTGCGCCAGCTCACTGGGCGAGGAAGTCCGCGATTCGCCGGTCGGGAGGCCGACGTTTCGGCTCAGTCGGCGGCTCGGGGGCACTGCCTCGGACGATCCGGATCGAAGCGGATCTGAAGGCTTGTCTTCCCGAGGAGGTCTGGAAGCGCGTCAACTGGCTGATGAAGGGCCACGGCCGCGCCGTCTGCACCCCGAATCGGCCGGCGTGCTCCGGCTGTGTGCCGGGCGACCTTTGTCCGAAGATCGGGGTCTGACGGTCGACTGGGCTTAAGGAACCGAATGGGTCGGAGTGAGCGCCATGGAGCCGGCCGAGCTCGACACGCTGATCGAGGACGTCCGAGCGGACCTGTGGACCCTGTTCGAAACCGCCGACCCGCCGCCCGATGAGGCCTTCGAGCGCGTGATCGACGAAGCGCTCCGCGACGCGCGGGATGCCCACGCCGACATGACGGAGGTCGACGCCCGCTACCTGAAGCCGCTGGTCTTCGCCCACGCTCGGGGGTATGTCCGCGGGCGACTCCGGCGGGCGAGCTCCCCATGAGCCCCCCCGCCTTCCCCGGCCGCCATGGTCCACTGGCCGCGATGGCCGGATGAGCCATGGCGGATGCGCCGCCCACGCCCGATCTTGAGCCGCAGCCGATCGCGATGCCGAACGGCGTCGTCTCGTGCGGTTGCTGCGGGCCACCGTCGGTTTACGCGAGGCCGTACGGTTGGCCTCCCGGGCGCAGTGGGGAGCCGCCCTGTGCGATGTCCATGGTCGGCCCTCGGCGGGCCATACGGAAGGGCGCGATCGAAGGGCGGCTTGCCCGAGCGCGGTCGACCCAGAGGGGCCTGGCCAGGGAACGGTTCGACCTCCTTGCCCTGGCGATTTGGGGTGAGAGGGAAATGACCAGGGGCATGTCGTCGAGCTCAGTCCTGACCTCGATGCGGCAACCGTCGCTGGTCCAGGCCCTCCGAGTTCGTGGCATCGACCGAACGTCCGTAACTTCAGCACATTTGGCGTGGGCTGTCAAGTGGCGGCGGGGCACGGAGACGGAGCCGAGCGCCGGGGCCGATCGGGGCCGAACGGCGAGTCCACCTCGACCGTTGGCCCTCGCCCCCACAGCGAGGGCCGTTTTGTCGTTCTGGACGGGCCAGAAAGCCCTGACCTCGGGACGGCTTGACAGGCGAACAAATGTATGGCATAAATAAGTACGCGGGAGATCGCCATGGAAGAGAGACTGACGGCCAAGCAGGAACAGATGCTGGAATTCATCCTGGACTGCCTTGACGACCGGGGCACGGCGCCGACCATTCGCGAGATCGCCGATCGGTTTGGGTACGCCTCCCCTGGGTCGGTGCAGCGCCATCTCGACGCCTTGGAGAAGAAGCGCTACATCCGTCGGCGCGAGGGCGCGGCCCGGGGCATCGAGCCGATCTGGGAGAGCGTCCGGCGCGTCTTCTGGCGGCGCATGGGCGTGCCCGTCGTCGGCCGGGTTGCCGCCGGCGAGCCGATCTTGGCCGAGGCCAACATCGAGGAAGTTCTCGATCTGAAGGACCTCTTCCCGCACGACGATCAGCTCTTCGCCCTGCGCGTGCAGGGCGACAGCATGGTCGGGGCCGGCATCCTCGAGGACGATCTCGTCATCCTGCGGCCCCAGCCGACGGCCGAGTTCGGCCAGATCGTCGCCGCCATCGTCGAGGACGGCGAGGCGGAGGGGACGATCAAGCACTTCAACCGTCGCGGCGATCAGATCGTGCTGGAGCCGGCCAACCCGAACTATCAGCCGATCGTGGCCGATAACGTGCGCATCGTCGGCGTGGCGCTCGGCGTGGTGCGCCGCTTCAACGCCTGGCACACGCGGCGGCTGTTCAACACCTGATTGAGGGAGGGACCGCGATGGGCAAGCAGGACGTGCTCGACACGGTATTGGCGGATATTCGGAAGCGCTACGGCGAGGGCGCCATCATGTGGCTGGGCGAGTCCGGGCGCCAGAACATCCCCGTCATCCCGTCGGGGTCGCTCTCGCTCGACGTGGCGCTCGGGATCGGCGGCATCCCGCGCGGCCGCGTCGTCGAGGTCTACGGGCCCGAGTCGTCCGGCAAGACGACGCTGGCGCTGCACTTCATCGCCGAGGCCCAGAAGCAGGAGGGGACGGCTGGCTTCATCGACGCCGAGCACGCGCTCGATCCGACCTACGCCGAGGCGATCGGGGTCGACTTGGATCAGGTCCTGGTCAGCCAGCCGAACTCCGGCGAACAGGCCCTGGAGATCACCGAGCAGCTGGTCCGCAGCGGCAGCCTCGATCTCGTCGTCGTCGACTCGGTGGCGGCGCTCGTGCCCGAGGCCGAGATCACCGGGGCCATGGGCGAACAGCAGGTCGGCCTCCAAGCTCGGCTGATGAGCCAGGCGATGCGCAAGCTGACCAGCGCCGTCGGGCAGTCCAAGACGACGGTCGTCTTCATCAACCAGGTGCGGTCCAACATCAACGCCGGCGGGCCTTGGGGCCCCTCGCAGACGACCTCGGGCGGCATGGCGCTCAAGTTCTACGCCTCCGTCCGCCTGGACATCCGCCGGATCGGCAGCATCGAGGAGGGCTCGGCCAACAAGGAGAAGATCGGCAACGAGACGAAGATTCGGGTCGTCAAGAACAAGCTGGCGCCGCCGTTCCGCGAGGTCGAGACCGACATCATCTACGGCAAAGGGATTTTGCGCGAGCGCGAACTCGTGCGCCTGGGCGAGCGCTATGACCTCGTGGCCAAGAAGGGCGCTTGGTATGCCTACGACGGCACCCAGCTCGGCCAAGGGCTGACCAACGCGACGGCGTATCTCGAGGAGAACGCCGATTTGGCCGATCAACTGGAGAACGAGATCAAGGAACGGGCGGGGCTGGTGGCCACGCAGCCGGCGACCAACGGCCACCATGGCGGCGATGAGGACGCCGAGGACAAGGCGGACGCCGCCTCCGGCGAGGCCGCTGAGGCCGAGGTGGCTGCCGAGCAGTAATCCCCTTGGGCCATGCCCAAGCATCCCAAACGGAGGGGAGAGGATTCGGCGCCTCTTCCCTCCCCCCTCTCACGGCAGTGTAGTCGACAAGACGGGAGTCATGGAGGCCAGCGGCTCTGTCGCCCGCTGGACATCCGTGTCACGGTTGCGTTACACACATGGGGCGAGGGGTGAGGGGGAATCGAACGATCCGATAAGCCGTTCGGCGACCTCTGGCGGCCTTGATTCCGATTTGCCGCGAGATTCTCAACAGGAGCGTGTCCCATCCATGCAGGCGACGCTGTACACGAGTCCGACGTGCACCCATTGCGGAACCGTTCGTGACATTCTGGAGCAGAACGGGATTGACTACGAGGAGCGCGACATCGCGGCGAGCGTGGACGTGATGCAGGAGCTCGTCAACAAGACGCACCAGACGTCCGTGCCGGTCCTGGACGTCGACGGCATGACCGTGGTCGGGGCCGATCGCCGAGCCATCGAGTCGTTGCTGGAAACGAAGGGGCTGCTTGCCGTCAGTCAGCCGTAGCGGCGGGCTCTGAAGTCCTCGAAGGCCTGACTGTGGGCCTCCCTGTCCGAGCACCCGTCCCCTCCGTGCGCCTCGCGCTGGGCGATGAACCCGTCCCACAGCTGGCGACGGGGCGCCCGTTGCGTGTGATCGGTCGTCAGCCACCACGGCGGATGGTCCGTGCCGTCCACGGGCCGGATCTCGTCAAGCGGGCACGCGGCGAGTTGGGGGAGGGACGCCTCGCGCATCGATGCCTCCCAGGGGATTCGCATGGCCAGCGGGCGGTATCGACAGCTGGCCGGCTGACAGGATAGCCATCGGCCTGTCCTGACAGCGGCCCGGGTGCCCAGCCGGACGGCTTGCCGGGGAGCCGGAGAACCGTCACGCTGGATTCCCGCTGACCTGGCGATCTGTATTGCCTTAGTGCTGGCTTGCGGGTTCCCTGGCGAGCTGTATCGCCAGCTCAGCACACGGATGTCCGTTTCTGACGGGAAAGAGGCCTCGGGCTGCGCTGATGGACGTCCCGTCGATCCGTCCCGGCTCGGCTGCCCTACGGCCAGCTGGGCAGCTTACCATGTCCCTGTATGGCTGGGAGGCAGGATCCCCAGTCGTACGCGTCGCCAGTTGGCTGTGGCCTCAGCGAGCTGCCAATATGGCGAGCTGTATCGCTGGAGAACCGTCGAGCTGTATCGCCACAAAGGAGGATGTATGGCTGAACGCACGCCCTGGATTATTGCTGTGGCCAATCAGAAGGGCGGCGTTGGCAAGTCGACGACCTGCGCCAACCTTGCGGCCGGTTTCAGTGAACATGGGCTTCAAACCCTGCTGGTGGACCTTGATCCGCAGGCGGGGTTGACGACGAGCCTCGGATACGATCCGGAGAGTTTTGAGCGCACCATCTACAACAACCTGATTCATTCGGATGTCGACTTGCTGAGCGATGTCATGATGGCATGTCCCATCCCCAACACGGAATTTGTCCCTGCAAACCTCGACCTCTCCGGGGCTGAGGCCGAGTTGTTTGGTGAGCTGGGTTGGGATTGCACGCTCTCGGATGTGCTGAGCAAGGTATGGCAGGGGCATGATTGCGTCGTCATCGACTGTCCGCCAAGCTTGGGGCTGCTGACCATGAACGCCCTTGTCGCGGCCCATCTGGTGATCGTGCCGGTCCAGTCGGAATACCTGGCCATGCGGGGGCTCAAGCAATTGATGCAGATCATCGACAAAGTGAGGCGCAAGCGGAATCCGGAGCTCATCTACCGCGTCTTGCGCACGATGAGCGATCCCCGGACGTTGCATTCCCGAGAGGTCAATGACGAGCTCGAGCACGTGTTGGGGGCGGAGATCGTGTTCGACACCGTGATCAAACGGACGATCCGCTTCCCCGATTCGACATTGGATGGGCGCCCGTTGATGCTGTTTGAACCTGAATCGGAGGGGTCCCAAGGCTATCGCGAATTGACGAAGGAGGTTCTGGCTCATGTCCAATCGGCCACGGCCCTCGCTTAAAGGGCGAGGTTCCGAGATCTTTTTTCCGAGAGACGACGACGCGGACGAGACCGAGGCGTCGGCGTCACCGTCGACCAGTGACGCCAAGGATTCACAGACGGCGGTGATGCCCGACAATATGGGGGGCGATCCGCACTACTCGGGAGAGATGAAGAAGCTGACCTTCAACCTGCCGCTGGAGCTGTCCTTCGCCCTCGAAGAGATCCAATTGAACCTGCGGCGGGCGACCCGCTCCGGCGTGACCAAGACCGAGATCGTCCAAGCCGCGCTGGAGCGGACCCTGCGGGAGTTTCAGGAGGAGGGCGTCGACAGCCAGCTCTTGACCGACCTGGGACTCGAAGTGACCCATTCGCGCGACTAGCGGCGCCTCTGGCGTGGCTTGACCGGGGCTGCCCGCTGAGTTTGACGACGATCGATGCCGTGCGGGCATACTCGAACCTGATGGGTCCGGACGGAGGTCGCCCGAACGGCGATCGCCCGAACGGCGATCGCTCCGCAAGGATCCGCTGGAAGGCCACAGGCCCAAGGGGATACCTGGGCAGCTGGGCCACCGGAAGGAGCCGAGGTGCCTGGGGCCACAGCCGCGCGGCGGCCAATTCCTGAAGCGGTCCCTCAAGATGGCTGTCGCGCTTGGCGCAGCTCCGCGCGATAGTCGATCACGGCCGATTCGCCGTAGAGGGGCACGCCCGTCTGCAGGAGGACCATCACGGGGCCGTCCTCGGCCCAGTGGGTGTCCAGCAACCGATCCGGGGTCAACGCGAAGAGCTTCGTGTCGGTCTGGTACTTCGCGTCGATCTCGCGCGCGATGCGGACGGCGCGTCCCCGGATGGCGTTCGGATACCGACTGACGAGCAACAGGTTGACCGCCGGGCTTCGCGCGATCTGGCGGCTGCTCTCCAACGGGCCGCCCACAAGCAACGCGTCGAGTTCTCGCCGCAGCTCGGCGAGAAACCGGGTGCGAATCTCGGATTGGATCTCATGATACTGCCAGAGGTTCCGCATCGACGCGCCTCCTCATTCCCCGCTCCACCCTAGCCGCTCAACCGCAGACCCGGCAAGTCAGTCGATCACATCGGGCCAAATGGAGGAACGCGGCAGGACGCGTCCTGCGTCGAGGCCCGTCTGAACCGGGCCCCACGGCGCCCTGCGTCCGTGCCCGCTGTCGAGGGCTCCCTTGCTTCGGACGGGCAATCTTGCGAGGGCATGACGGGGTTGGACGTACGTGCTACGGGCGGGGCCTCGGATGGCAGCCTGCATCAGGTGGAGGGTGCGTCGCCGGAGTCTCGCTGAGGTCTCACACGTCGATCGGGGCCTGTCGGCGGTTCTCCTCGAGGACCTCGTCCGGGATGAGCCAACGCGCGGGCAGGATCAGGACGGTGAGGACCACGGCGTCGTCCAGTTGCCCGAGCAGCGGGATCCAGTCGGGGAGGAAGTCAAACGGCAGCACGAGGTAGCCCACGGCCAGCGCCAAGAGCAGCTTGGCCGATCGGGGCGTGCGCGGATCGCGGAGCGCGCGCCGGTGCACGTGGAGTTCACGCTGCATGCGTTGCTTCAGCTTGCCCAACGGTTTCGCCATGGCGCGGCCATGCTAACAGCCGAGGGACAGCCGGGCATCATGACAGCGTTGCCTCGCATCGCCGCGGCAGGACGGACCTGGTTCGCCGGGGCGGCGCTCTTTGAGCTCCCGTGTCCGCCCGAGGCGATCGCGATCAGATCCTCGTGGAGGATGGCCGGTTCGCGGGGGGCGCCCCGGTCCATACCGAAGGCCGCTCAGAGCTTGAGCCGTCTGGATGCCCACGACCTCGAGGGTGACTCACGGGTTCTGTCGAATGGTGAGGCAGCCTAGTCGCGCTGAACGTTACCTGAGACCGGCATTCATACGCCTCCATTGGCCAACAAGCACGGCACGTTCGCCACGGTGTCATTGGATGGAGCTCTCAATTTGATCCTGGCAACGCCTCATTGGGATACCCTTTCATCTAGTGTCTCACGTATTGCGAGAGCGCTTATTCGCCATGATTGATTCATCGGTTCTTTTCCATCGAATTCTGGAATTGAGTGGATCCAATAGTCCATAAAGTCACTCCATTTTCACTTTACGTCCATTCGTTTTGGACTGTCTTACGCATTTAATCTCAGATGCAGCGCTGCCGCACCTTGCGGAACCGCCCAGGATCGACGAGGTGCGCCATGATCCGCGTTCATACGCCAAAGACGTCAGAAAGGAGCGTCGCTTATGCTGCGCCGTCTATCCGTCGTTTTGGGAACGGTCCTCGGGCTTGCCGTTGCGCTCACGCTTCCCACAACCGCGTTCGCCCAGGGGCTCGATCTGAGCTTCTCGTCGGCCATCTGGGCACAACAGGTGGACGAATTCCAGACTCGGTCAATGGAGATCGACGTCAAGCCCGGAAGCGACCCGAACCCGGTCAACTGCAAACAGTTGGGGCGGCGACATTCGCCCCGAGGCGTCATCGCCGTCGCCATCCTGAGTGACGCGTCCCAGTCGCCCTCCTTCGAGCCGGCGACGCTGGACCTGGATCCGAGTTCGGCCGTGCTGTCGACCGGTCTCTCCACGGCCACCGAGTCCGGCGAGGCCCATGGTCGGATCCACAACGCGGGGGACCTCAACGGCGATGCGCTCAGTGACCTGGTGCTGCATTTCCGCACCGTCGACCTCTTCGATGACGAACGGAACAACTGCAGCGAGACGGATCTCACACTGACCGTGGAGACCGCGGACGCAAGCCTGAAGCTCATCGGCAACCGCGGAGACCGGACGGTCGTGCCCACGCCGGTCGGCGACGGGCCCCCGGGGGCGCTCAGCGTCGAGCAGATGAGCTTGGCCATGGGCCCCCACGGCTTGAACCTGACCGTTCAGGGCCAAGCGGTCGAGGGCGTGCGGCTTCAGGTCCATTCGCTCTCCGGACGCCCAATCTTCGACAGCGGCTTCGTATCCGGAAATTCCCTGCGATGGGGCCTGCTCGATCGTCAAGGCCAGGCGATCGCCAACGGCGTCTATCTGTCCGTTGCGACCGTTCAGGGCCCCGATGGGGAGACCGCCCGCGAGGTGCGAAAGGTCGTCATCCTGCGCTGATCCGGACGGAGTCGGTTGCGCGAATGGTGAAGCCAACCGGGGAGAGCCCCTTTGGGGCAGTCGGACGGGGCTCTCCCTTCAAGGGCAGCGCGACTTGCGCCAGGCGCCTGACGAGCGACATCCCCCATCGAACGTTCACCGATCCGCTCAATTTCGCGCGTCGACACCGCCGAAAGGGCACTCGTGTCAGCTGGTCGGCCCAAAGAACGCGCGCACCGGTCACCGACGTGTCGGCCGCAAACCGGGCCACGACACGTCCATGGCGGAGGTTGTCGGGATCAAGGCAATCGCGATCGTAGGCGATAAGCGCGTACGTCCGAGTAGCTGTCTTGACTTAACGATTGAAAATCATTATCACGACGATAATCGGCTCAAAGGGGGCATCCATCATGCGGAGCAAGACCTTCGTCGGTTGGGTCGGGGCGGTCGCCCTTGTCGTGGCCGCCTTCTCGAGCGTGGCGCTGCTGAGCCATGAGGACGACGGGACGTACACCGATGAGCCGTGGTCCACGCCCTATTTTGACCACTACAACACGGTCCAGGACGTGCGCGAGGCCGGCTACGTGAAGGCCGAGCCGACTTGCGTGCCAGGCATGGGCTTCCACTACGTTAAGCCCGAGGAGATGGAGGCTTGGAGCGCCGGCGAGCAAGGCGGCGCCCAAATCCTGCTCTACGATCGGGATGGCTTTCTCGTCGGCGTGGAGTACGCCTTCACCGCCCCGAGCTTGGACGCCCCACCGATCCCCGGCATGGAGGGCCCCATGGAGGGCCACACCGAGACTATGCCGATCCACTACGAGCAGCATATCTACTTTTCCAAGCCCGAGTGTTAGGCTCATCGGGCCGCACGCCGCATCGATGACGCATCTGGCGTGACCTCGGCTCCCGTACCTTGACTTCCGTTCGACCACGACCTCCGAACGCGGGATCGCCCTCTGCATAGCTTCCTGCTGAGGAAACCGCCCATCTGCAGGAGAGGGGTGTCCAGCATGAGCGCCCATTGGCAGACCTCGGGGATCTACGGCGAGCGAACGTTCCTGGCGCCCATGGCCACGAAGCCGTTCCTGATGGAGCGGGAGGAGGTCGCCGTGGCCGTGCCGGTGCTCGAGCGACTCGGGCAACCCACGCGCTATCCGGCGAGCTTCGCGGCCGTCTGCGATGAGGCCCATCAGGCCTATCGACTGATCCGGTCCGACTGCGTGGCGAGGCGTGAGTCACCAGCGACAAGGCCTTCACCGTCGCCTTCGACAGTGGCGCCACGGCAAGATCGTCGGGATGCGAGGCTCGAAGTCGGTTCAAGAAGGCTGGCATCGCCATAGGTGCCTTGACCATCTGCTGATCGGAAGGAGGAGCACATGCGTTCAAGCGACCGACAAACCGTGTCGAGGCGGCACTTTCTCCGACAGCTTGCGCGGGCCACAGCCGCCGGCAGCGGACTATCCTTCGTCCATCCCTTTGTCGGATCCGCCCCATCCGTGACGGCCGCATCGGCCAAGCACGTCCTGGTTCTTGGAGCGGGGCTCTCTGGCCTGGCCGCCGCTTGGGAGCTTGAGGCGGCGGGTCGCGAGGTGACCGTGCTCGAGGCGCGATCTCGACCGGGCGGCCGGGTCTTCACGCTTCGACAGGCCTTTGCGGAGGACCTCCACGCGGAGGCCGGCGCGGTGGCATTCTCCGAGACTTACACCCAAGCCAACCGACTCGTCGACGAGCTCGGACTGGAGCGTGCCGAGTGGGCGATGCCCGACCTCAACCCGCTTTATCACTTGAGGGGCCGGCGGTTTTCAGCCGGGCCCGATCAGCAGCCAGAGTGGCCTTACGACCTCACGGCCAGAGAGCAGAATCTCGGTCCGATGGGGATTATGAAGCGCTACATCATCGATCCCTTACCGCCCGAGATCAGCAACCCGGATCGGTGGGACGAGGCTCCCCTGGCTGACCTGGATGATCTTTCTTTGGCCGGATTCATGCGCCATCAAGGCGCCAGCGAGGGCGCGATCGAGCTGATCGCCGACACCCAGTTCTTCGGCCCCCGGATCGACAACGTCTCCATGCTCGCCTCGGCCTTGGCCGAGTTCGGGCTCTTCTTTGCGGGGAGGCCGTTCGTCCTCGCGGGCGGCAACGACCGCCTTCCCACCGCGATGGCGGGGCGCCTGAGTCGGGCTATCGAGTACGGCGTCGAGGTCACCGAGGTTCGGCAGGCCAACTCGGGCGTGGAAGTGCAGGCCCTGCGTGGGGATCGGACGGAACGGTTTCAAGGGGATCGGATCGTGTGCACCGTTCCCGCCCCCGTGCTTCAAGGGATTCGGTTCACGCCTTCGCTGCCCGCCGCCCAACAGTTTGCCCTGCGGCAGATGCCCTACATCGATACGACGAACGTCTATATGCAAGTGGGCCGTGCCTTCTGGTACGAGGAGGGCGTCACCGGCAGCGCGTCGACCGACCTTCCCATCGACCAGATCTCCCGAGCCCCTCTCTCTGACGCGGGCGGTCCTCAAGATCGCGTGATCCTCAAGAGCGCGGTGCGTGGGCCCGCCGCCACGCGGCTTGGCGTCCTCCCTGAGGAGGAGATCCTCGAGCACGCCTTACGCCACATGGACGAGGTCCACCCGGGCATCCACGACGTTCAGGAGGGCGGAACCGTCAAATCCTGGGGCCAAGATCCCTACGCGTTGGGCTGCGTCTCTTGGCCGGGACCGGGGGACGTAACGTGGTTCCTCAAGACGCTCCAGAGCCCCCATGGCCGCGTCCACTTCGCCGGCGAGCACACCTCCATTCTGCGCTCGACGATGGAGGGCGCCTTACGTTCTGGGGTTCGAGCTGCGACGGAGATCCGTCAGATCAGTTAGGAGAGGTTCGGGCGAGCTTGACCCCATAGGGGATATCAACCGAAGGGAGGGTATTGGATGAGAGACAAGCGGGTTACCGGGGCGAGTGCACGGGCGGCATGCGCCACTGGAAGGGGGCTCGGTTCGTCATGACCAACCTGTGGCTGCGCTATGGGTCGGGGCTGATGGTCCTCGGCGCGTTGGGCTTTCTCATCTACGGACTGGTCTTCTTCCTCCGCAGCTTCTCCGGCCCCGGCTTCGAGCTCGGGGTGGCGACCCTCAACGGCCTCACGCCGGCCGATCTGGAGGCGTTCAGTCCGGCCGTGATGCACTACATCCGGCATCTCCACGTCGCCGTGTCGGAGTTCATCATGGCGACCGGCATCGCCGTGGCCGCGCTCGCCGGGTTCGGCGTCCGCCGCGGCCAGTGGTGGGCCTGGATCGCGGCCGTCGCCGCGCCCGTGGTGGGACTGGTCGTCGTGGTCCCCATGCACTACGCCGAGCGCTTCACCTACGATCACGTCACCCACCTGGGCCCCATCTACTTGGCGACGCTGGTGTTCCTCATCGGGGCGGTCATGGCAGTGCGCGGATTGACCGCGACGGACTCACGAACCGAGACCTCGGCTTAGCGTCGGCACGGCTGAGATGACTTGGAGGATCCCAAAGCCGAGCACGCAAATACGGCGTGATGCCGTGTCTGGGGGCTCAGCCGATGAGCGCGGATCGCCGCCAGGCGGCGATCCCGTATACGGCCATGGTCGGCTACGGCGCCCTCAGCCAAGCGGACCTTGGGCGTTGGCGCTGGCCCATGTTGGCATGCTCCTGAGGACTAAACCGATAGGGAGGCTGGTGTGCCGTCCAGTTCAATCCGAAGTTCTCAAACGTGAAGCCGTTCAAGGACAGCGACACCTCAACAGGAAGGTGGGAAAGGGTTCCGTCCAGTTCCCAATGCTCGTTGACCCGACCATCTCCTGTTGCCGTCAGGGATCCGCTGAGCGTTCCCGCCAAGGACGGGCGCGTATACCGCACGGTCAGGGCCTCGTGTCGGCTGGAATGGCCCCGCCCGAAGGCGAAGCCCTGATATCGCAGGTTGACCCGTGCCAGCTGGAGGCGCAGATCAAGCCCGACCCCGGAGCGCCCCCGCGCATCGACGGACGTGACTTGAGATAAACGGACGTTTTCGGCGTCAACGAAAAAGAGGGGAAGAAAAGGGTCAAAGCCACGATAAGGATCACCTTGGCTCCCATGCGTTGCGCTCGAGGCCGCCCGGATGACGCTGTCACGCCACGATTCTCCTGGACTGTTTGGGCGGAGCGCCCCTCCCACGCGACATGGGAGGGGCGCTCGCGGTGGCTATCATTGAGGCCAGCTTACTGGACGGTGAAGCTCGCCGAGTCCTGGTTGTTGGCCAGGTTCGGGTCGTCCTTGCTGGCGTTGGTGATCTCGGCCAGGTTCTCGATCGTCTCGCCGCTGGTGCCGTCAGCGACGGACACCCGGATCTCCAGAGTCGCCTCGGCCGGCCCCTCGATGCCGTCCGCATCGAGCGTGCCGACTTCCCAGAGGCCGGCATCAGCGTCGTAGCTGCCAAGGCTGGCGCTGGCGCCCACGAAGCTGACGCCCTCCGGCAGCTCGTCGGTGACCTCGACGTCCTCGACGAACGTCGGCCCGAGATGCTCAAGCGTCAGCGTAAAGACGATCTCGTCGCCCTCGGATGGATTGGCGTCGTCGACCGTCTTGCGCAAGGCCAAGTCCTGTTCACACGGCTGGCTGCCGTCGACGCGATCGGTTGCGAGCACGCTCAAGGACTGGGTGGGACCGGCAATGACACCGCCGAGCTCGTCACGGGCCACCGCCCCCTCGTTGAGCAGCAGCTCGCCGCAGTCCGAGGGCTGATAGAAAGGACCGTCTCCACCGCGACGACCCGGATTCTCGGCGGTCTGGATTTGGACGACGAGCGTCGCGCCGTCCACCGGCTCCGAAAGGATCCATTCGACGCTCGTGGACCCGCGCACGCCTTGGCCGTTCTTCGTGAAACTGGCGCTGCCGGCGCTCGCCATCGCGCTGTTGACGACGAACTCGCCCGGTACGACGTCCTCGACGGTGGCGGCCGGCCCGCTGTAGGTGATGGTGAACTCGAAGACCGTCGGGTCCTCCAACAGGATGCCGACTTCCTCGGGACCCGCGGTCAGTTCCTTCTCAATGCTCGCGTCTTGGGCCTGGACGCCGAGACCGCCGGGGCCTCCGGCGAAGAGCAGGCCCACGATAAGAGCCGTTGCGACGGTAAGAACGCGATCAATACGCACAGCAATCCCTCCTTGGGATGGATGATGATCGGCATTTGGTGAGCGCCCCGGTTGGCGCTGCAGCACTGCGATGGCAATCTAGGACATGTCAAGTCGTTATCGAATGGATATCAAGTGGAAAACACGTGGTATTCGAGTGAATTATTTACTTAGTAACATTTTTTTCATACGAACCGAACCCAAGGCTTCGTGATCGAGGAATGGGGGCTCAGGCATCATTTCATGCAACGGCACCGCGGCATGGTATGCTCCTTGATAGCCGTGAAATCTAACCCTCAGGTGATCAACCATGCGCGAGGAGATCATTGCCGTCCTGGTCCTCTTGGCCGGAATCGGCGCCGGGCTCCTGCTGGCCTCCAGCGGCAGCGGCGTCAATCCCCCGGAGCCGACCGGCAATCTGCCCGGCCACGAGAGGATGCGCTCGGTGCTCCAATCCGTGGTGGCGGAGTCGAATGGTGGATTCGGCTTCGACATGTGGGCAACCGTGGTCGACCGCGACGGCGAGGTTCGGCTCGTCGTGTTCTCCGGGGACGCTCGGGGCGATCAATGGCCGGGGAGCCGTATCATCTCGGCGCAGAAGGCCAACACCGCCAACGATTTCAGTCTGCTGCAGCTGGCCCTCTCCACCGCGAACCTCTATTCCGCGGTCCAACCGGGCAACAGCCTCTACGGCCTACAGTCGAGCAACCCCGTCGACACCGACGTGGCTTACGCCGGGCCACCGCAAGTTTACGGCACGATCGAGGATCCGTTGGTCGGGCAGAAGCTGGGCGGGGTCAACGTGTTCGGGGGCGGCCTTCCCCTCTACAGCCCCGATGGCGAACTCCTGGGCGCCTTAGGGCTGAGCGGCGACACCTCCTGCGCCGACCACATCAAGGCCTGGAAGGTTCGTCATCGGCTCAATCTCGACAACGTGCCCGCCGGGAACAGCCCCACGAACGACGACAACATCGTCTTTGACATCAGCGGCGGCCAAA
>JAHEOA010000230.1 GCA_018609825.1 Candidatus Bipolaricaulota bacterium
GTGGGCAGGGATAATCGTCGGCGTCCAAGGGGTACTGAGGATGCGTCGCTACGACTCGGAAACTGTCCAGTTGGCTGCGAGTGAACAGCGGGACGTTGACGTTGTCCTCTTCGGGGCAAGTCGTGCTCGACGAGCGGTTCTCCGCCCAGCAGCGCGTCGCGTCGCTTGCGCTTTGTCCGAGCTCAGCATTGCTACCGGCAAACGCGAGTTGTGCGCCCAGCAAGACGAAAAGGGCAAGCAGTATCCGTGTTTGTATAATGCTCTGGCGATGGAGAGGAGACAAGGGACGGGACAGACCGACTATCCGTGGGTCCGCGAGACCGGCTGTCAGCAAGGGTCGTCCCGTCCCGCCTCTGTGTGAGCCCGAACAGTTGATTGGGCCAACGAGCCCGCATCCGCAAACACGGGCCGCAGAGTCCACCCCAGTTTAAGCGAAGGAGGTCTCGATGGCCACCCTGGTCGTCGGCATCGACGTGAGCAAGGTGAGCTTGGACGTGGCGACCCGCCCGGACGGTCGGCAGTGGCAGGTGAGTAACGACGCCGCGGGGCGAGCGAGCCTGAGCCGGCAGCTGCAGGCGCTGGAGCCGGCATTGGTCGTGCTCGAGGCCAGCGGCGGGCTGGAACGACCGCTGGCGCGGGCACTGAGCGCGGCGGGGCTGCCGGTGACGGTGCTCAACCCGGCCCCGGTGCGCCAGTTCGCGCGGGCGAGCCGGCGGCGGGCCAAGACCGACGCGCTCGACGCAGCGGTGCTGGCTCGCTACGCCGAGGCGATGGCCCCCGAGCCGCGCCCGCTGCCCGACGAGGCGACCCAGCAGTTGCGGGACTGGCTCACGCGGCGGCGCCAGCTGATCAAGACCCGCACCGCGGAGAAGACCCGAGCCCAGCAGGCTCCGGCAGCGATCCGGCCGCAGATCGAAGCACACATCGCGGATCTGGAGGCACAGCTGGAGCAGGCAGCCGAGGCGATCTCGGGGCTGCAGCGTGACCATCCGGCCTGGCAAGAGCGGGCCGAGCTGCTGCAGAGCGTGCCGGGCGTCGGGCCGGGGTTGTCGGCGACGCTGTTGGGCCAGCTGCCGGAGCTGGGCGAGCTGGACCGCCGCGAGGTCGCCGCGCTGGTCGGGGTCGCCCCCTTCAACCGCGACAGCGGTCGCTGGCACGGGAAGCGCTTCATCCAGGGCGGTCGGGCCCCGGTGCGCACCGCGCTCTACATGAGCGTCGTCAGCGCCATCCGCTCCAACCCGGTGATCGCCGAGTTCTACCGGCGCCTGATCGCGGCGGGCAAGCCGACCAAGGTGGCCCAGGTCGCCTGCATGCGCAAGCTGCTAGTCATCCTCAACGCCATGGTCAAACACCGGACTCCTTGGGATCCTCAACATGCAATTCCTTGACCTCAGACACAGTTGCTGACAGGCGCCTTGGCCAACGCAAGCGATGCCCAGGGCTTGCTTCGTTCCTGCTTCGTTGGTACACATGAGCGAGATCAATGATCGGATGGACGTCGGACCCCTTGAGCGAGACTCGCAAAGGAGCGTGAACAGATGGTCACGATTACGACGCGCGCCGCAGAGATGATGCACGCCGCCCTGGAGCAGGAGAACATCACCGATCACGGGCTCCGTCTGGTGGCCCAGAAGGGCGGCTGCGGCTGTTCCGGGCCCGCCTACGGGCTCTTCCCCGAAGCCGAGCATGGCCCCGAGGACACCGTCTTCACCGAAGGGAGCGTCAGCGTGTACGTCGATCCGGACAGCCTCCCGCTGGTGGACGGCGCCACGATCGACTTCGTCGAGCATCCCGACCAAGGCGCCGGCTTCACCATCCAGAACCCGAACGCCGAGGCCGAGGGCGGCGGCTGCGGGTGCAGCGACAACGCGGACGCCGGCGCCGAGGCCGAGTGCGAGTGCGGCGACGAGTGCGATTGCTGATTTCGGGTTAAGATATTGGCCGGCCAGCAGACAAACAGGGGCGGTCCAAGCGATTCGTTCCCCGTCCGTTCGGGAAAGCGTCCATCGGCTTCAGGCCGAGCTATCCGAGCTGTTCCCCGACCTCCAACCGATACCCGTTGACCAGATCCAGCCCGTGCATCGGCTGCTTGCCCGCGGGCTGAACGTCGGTCAGCTCCAGGAGCCCATCGCCGGTCTGCACGCACGGCCCCCGTTCGCCGACGCCCACGACCTCGCCCGGCTCGCCCCGAGCGCTGCTGCGCTCCGGCGGGGCGATCTGGGCGAAGTGGACCTTCAGGCGATCGCCGCGCCAGGCCGTGTACGCCCCGGGCCAGGGGTTGAGCCCACGGGCGAGGTTGGCCAGATCGTGAGCGGACCGGCGCCAGTCGATCTCGCCCTGCGACTTCTGGATCTTGGGCGCGAGCGTGGCACGGCCGTCGTCTTGGGGGACGGGCTCGATCGCCTCGTCGCGCAGGCCGCGCAGCGTCTCCACGACGACGTCCGCGCCCAGCTGCCCGAGGCGCGCCTCCAGTGTCCCCGCAGTGTCCCGATCATCGATCTCAAGCGAGCGTTGCAGCAGGAGCGGCCCGGCGTCGAGCCCCTCGGTCATGACGAACGTCGTCACGCCCGTCTCGGTCTCGCCGTTGATCAGCGCCCAGTGGACCGGGGCGGCGCCGCGGTACTTGGGCAACAGCGACGCGTGGAGATTGACAGGGGCGATGCGCGGGACGTCCAGCACGGGTCGTGACAGGATCTGCCCGAAGGCCGCCACGACGAAGACGTCGGCGTCCAGCGTCGCCAGCTCGTCCACGGCGTCGTCGGCGCGATGGGGCTGGCGAAGCGGCAGCCCCAGCACGAGCGCCCGATTCTTGATCGGCGTCGGCGTCAGCTTCAGCCCGCGACCCGCCGGTCGATCCGGCTGCGTCACCACGGCCGAGAGCGCGATCTCGTCGCTGGCATGGAGGGCGTTCAGCGTCGGCAGCCCGAGCGGCCCCGAGCCGAGGAAGACGACGTTCAGACGGTCACGGCGTTCGATCTGTCGGACGGTGAGGGGGCCTCCTCGTTCCGGTTCTTTTCGTATTCCTTCAAAACCTGGCGTCGTTTGACGCGACCGAGATGGTCGATGAACAGCACGCCGTTCAGGTGGTCGATCTCGTGCAGGAAGACCCGAGCGAGCAGCCCGTCGGCCTCGATCCGAACCGGCTGATCGTCCATGGTCCGGCCCTCGATGACGGCCCGACCGGGACGTTCGATCTCGGCCTCGACGCCCGGAATGCTGAGACAGCCTTCCGCGTAGACCGCGCTGTCAGGGCCCACCTCGACGATCTCCGGATTGGCCAGCACGTGGAAATCGTCGTCAACGTCGACGACGATGACGCGCTTGGCGACCCCGACCTGGGGCGCCGCCAGGCCGTAGCCGACCCGTTTGACCAGCGTCGCCACCATGGCGTCGCCCAGTTCACGAATCGCATCGTCAACGTGCTCCACCGGCTCGGCCGGCTGGCGCAGGACGGGGTCCGGATACGTCCGAATCGTCAGGTCCATGCTCGATCTCCCCATATCGTGTCTGCCGTCGACGGCCGCCATGATCGGCCTCCGGTCGCGCATCGGGCCCGATCGGGTCCGGCGTGTCCTTGCGTGGCCGCCCCGATCTGGCGACATTATAACGGCCCGACACGCGAGGATCGACATCCGCCATGACCGAGGTAAGCGAGACGCTCAGCCGAGCCCGCAAGATCGTTCGCCTGGAGCGCCACCAGGGCTGCCGCGACGCCGTCGTCATGGGCGGCCTGGAGGCGTACCTCGACAACCTGGCCGACGAGCTCCGCGAGCAGGGGGCCGATCCGAGGTCGCTGGCCGAGATGCGCGAGCGCGCGCGGGCCTACGCCGACCGCTCGCCCGCCGAGCGCCAAGACGTGCTCGACGAGCTGGACGATCTGCTGGCGGCCCTCCAATCGTCACCGACCCCCGCTTCCGCGTCGGCGTCGAGCGAGGATCGCGCCGACGACCGGAGCCCACGGGGAGGACCCCCTCAAGGCGACGGGACCGGCTCGTCGGAAGCCGCTTCGTCGGATGCCCCGCCCCTGGACAGCCCGGTCCGCTACGCCAAGGGCGTGGGCGGGCGTCGCGCCGAGACGCTGGGCAAGCTCGGCATCGAGACGATCGACGACCTGTTGCTCTACCTGCCGCGGCGGCTCGAGGACCGTCGGACGGTGCGCAAGATCGGGGAACTGCGGCCCGAGGAGCCCTGCACGGTCGTCGGCCGCGTCCGGGCGGTCGACGTGCTCCATCCCCGCAAGAACTTGGAGA
>JAHEOA010000231.1 GCA_018609825.1 Candidatus Bipolaricaulota bacterium
CTGGAGATCGATCCGACGTCCAGGGAAGGACGCTAACCCCCGCCCGACCAACTAACCGGTCGCCCACGGGCAGACGACGCCCGCATGTCGCCGCCCGCACGCCCAACAGGGCTTGGGCGATCCGCCCCTCTCGATGTCCCGAACGACCCGTTCGATGCTCGTCAGCCAGGTCCGGAGCCCAGACATGGGCAGCTCGTCCATATCTCGGTACAATAGACCGAACTCCCACCGCAAAAGCGGATACGCGGCGATCGTCGCGCCGTGATCCTCGTGCATCTCCGCGATCATGTGGCGCTTGGCGTCCGATTCGGTCAGGCCGGGGTCCGGGTCCACGGGACCATGCTATCGGGACGCCGCACGCGTGTCTGTGCCGCGGGAGAATCATGGGGTTCCCCGTCGGACCGAGTCCCCGGACAATGGGGGAGACGAGATTCGGCCGGACAACCGGCAAGCCCGACCGCCCCTCGATAGTGCCGCAAGCGACGGGCGTCGTCGTGTGGAGAGCTCGCCACACCCCTGAGGCCTTGACCTCCAGCACAGAAAGGAGAGCCGCCATGACCCGCGAATGGATACGCTATCAGCACTATCCGGATCGTCCTCGCAACCGCGCGCCGTGGGGCAGCCTCGGGATCGTATTGCTCAGCCTGATCGTCGCCCTTCTCGTCCTCAGCTAGCGACGGAGCAGCCCGAGCGACGGGATGAGCCGTCGTCGACCCGAGGTTCGTCGGACTGAGTGGCGTCTTCCAGACCGAGCAAGCCGGTAGGGGTCCGCCGAGACAAAGCGAATTCGCCAGGGGCTCGACCGTGAGCCCCTGGCGTCTCATCACCTTGCGGCGGTACCGAATTGAGGCAAAGGAGGTTCGATGTCTAGCAAGTTGCCCTCATGTTACCCCCGGATCGAGTGCCTAGAACATGGAAGCGAAGTGGAATTTCGGTGAACCCTCCAATAACCGCGACCGATCGGGAAATCCGTCTGTCCATCCTCAGAGCCTCAACGCGATCAACGCCGCCGCCGCGGCCAGGACCAGAACCAACGCCCCGAGGAAGACGCCCGTCGGAACGCTCGGCGCCCGTGGCTCGGGCTCGCCGCGGACCAGTCGCATGTAGCGGGTCCAGTTCCAGGGCGGGCCGGGGTCGGGCTTGGTCGGCTTGATCTCGCTGTGCCCGACGACGTGCGCGCGATCGATCGGAATGTCATAGGTCGCCGCCAAACGGCGGACGAGCTTCGCCGACGCCCGGTACATCTCCTCAGATGGGTAGTCGGGATCGCCCGTGTGGCCCGCGTGCTCGATCCCGATGCTGTTGGCGTTCAAGACGCGACTCGCGGGCCACTCGCACTCCGCCGGGTCGCTTCCGAGGGGACAGGTTCCGGCGTGCCAGGCGGTGTTCGCCTCGCGGACCATCTGCACGATCGTCCCATCCCGACCCACCAGATAGTGGGCACTGACTTCCCGTGAGCCGCGGGCGATCGTGCGGATCCCGCTCTGCAACGAGCCCTGGATGGTGTGAATCACGATGTAGTCGACGGTCGACGCCCGGCCCTCCGTGTAAAACTTGGCTCGACAGGTCGACGTCACTGTCTCCTGGTCCGCCTGCGCCAACGGCACGGTCGGGCAGGCGGGGACGTCCCTGGCCAGTCCCGGTACCGCGGAGACGGCCCCGACGAGCGCCATTATCCCGATCAGGCGCACGACGAGCGTCACGGGGATTCCCTACGCACATCGCCCGGCCGGATCGTCACGCGGGCTCGTCGGATCCGCGAATCCCCCTCGAGCCATCTCGTCATGATCGATTCACTCGCTTTGAATCGGGCCCGCGCCCGTCGCGCGGCATCGTCTTCGTCGAGGTCTCGACCGTCCGCGATCGGCGTCGTCCGCACGCGGCCGCGAAGCGAGACCGTGTAGGCCAGACCGTCGCGGGTCCGTTGGGGAGCCTCGGAGGACGTGGGCAGATCGTCGACGATGACGGCGCTTTCGCGATGATCGGCATCCAGTCGTTCCGCCACGACCTCGCGGACCATGTGGGTGGGGCTGGCATATCCCGCAGCATCCTCGGCGATCTCGACGTCCACGACGAGCTCGCCGACCCCGACCCAGTGGCGTTCCGATGCCCCCATCGTCGCTCCTGTCCGAGCACTGCCCGGGACGTCGTGGGCTTATCCCCTCCCGGCGGCGCCCTGCCTCCCCATCGGTCGGGCGACCCCGTCGCGAACAGGCCTCACATCGACGCTGTGACCGCGGGTGACGAATGGGATTCCGCCGCGAAGGTGACGCATGCTACACTCGGAGCTTACCATGGAGGTGAGACGCACCACGAACGGCGTCAACGCGTGATTTAGAGCCTTAGAAAAGAAAAGAGCTCCTGCGGCAACAGGAGCCCGCCGACGGTGGTGCTGGAACAAGTGCAGTTCCCAGCATACACCGGATGGGGGGAGTGTGTCAACTCCTCGCCATCCGACATTCCCCGGGTTATTCAGCGTCAGAAGGGCAAATCCTCGCTGGAGGTCTTCCTCGACCTCTATCGCCATTCGGATCGGGACGGGCGGTTGGCGCTCGACGCGGCCGACGTGGCTCAGCGAACCGGCTTCAGCCGCAAGACGGTCTATCAAGTTGTTAAATTCCTGCAGCGGGTCAACCTGCTGTTCCTGGAAGAGCGGCGGACCGGCCGTGGCCGACACTCCCGCTATCGACTCAACTGGCAGAAGCCAAGGGATGGGCGCCTCCGCCAGAAGTGTCACCCCCATAAGTACGAGACGTCGAACGGCAACACAGCCTTCAAGGACACCCCGGTGTCCCCAAAGGCCTTCCAACACCAACGCCCGACCGACTTCGCGGGGCGTCAGGCAATCCTCGACCGACTTCCAGGGCATGTGACGCTGGTGAAAGGGGCCCGCTACTGGCGCTATTGCCTGGAGCGGATCCGAACGGGCGCCTGGCGGCTCGGCGCCGACCGGGCGACGAGCGACGTGATCGCCGGCGCATTGAGTGCCCGGGTGACGGGCCGGCCGCTGGCCGAGTATCGGAAAATCGCGGCGGAGCTGAATCGCCGCGGGGCCGAGCTGGTCGAGTGCGTGCGTCGGGCCTGGCGTCGCGGCCGCCGGGCGGCGTATGCGGCCTGCCGGGCGGCGCTCGTCCGGCTGCTCAGGGGCGAGCCGATTCAGGATCCGCCCACAAAGCGTCGGAAATCGGAGAATAACTGGAACGGCGGCTACGACCTCTCGAGACCCGGCGGGCGCCGGCGCTATCTCGACATTGCCCGCGAGCTCGCGAAGGCCGGCGCCCCCTGTCCGCGCTGCGGCGAGCGACTTGCTCGAAAGCTGTTCCGGGACGACGCGGCGATCGCGTTCCGTGAAGAGGGGTTGTGTCGCTGCGTCTACATTGCGTTTGATCGGGAGGCGCTGGCGCGAGAGGAGCGCAGTCGCCGGGAGGGGGGCGGGCCGATGGTCGCTCACCGGGTCGCCCGGCGCTCGCGGCCGCCGTCATGGCTCCCGAGGCCCCTTGCCGAGGCACGGACATGACCATCATCCCACGGGCCCATTCGTTACATTGGTGGACGACGGCGGCGCAACGAGCGCCGAGCGCGGCTGGACCTCCCTCATCGGTTGAGGGGATCACGCTCAGACGCAAAGGGAACGGAGATGACCATGACCACGGGAAAGGTTGCCCTGATCGCCGCGGGCGGCAGCGGCATGGGCGCCGACGCGGCCCGACGACTGGCGCGCGACGGCTTTCATGTGGGGATCCTGTCGCCGTCCGGGAGGGGCGAGCAACTGGCCAACGAGCTGGACGGCGTCGGCGTGACCGGCTCGAATCAGTCCACCGACGACCTCCAGCGGCTCGTCGACGGGGCGATGGCCCGCTGGGGGCGGGTCGACGTCCTGGTCAACTCGGCCGGGCACGGGCCACGCGGGCCGGTGCTCGAGCTCAGTGACGAGGACTGGCACGCGGGGCTCGACGTCTACCTCTTGAACGTGGTTCGGCCCACGCGGCTGGTCACGCCGATCATGCGCTCGCAGGGCGGCGGGGCGATCGTCAACGTCTCGACCTTCGCCGCCTTTGAGCCGGACCCGCTATTTCCCACGTCGTCGGTCTTCCGCGCCGGGCTGGCCAGCTTTGCGAAGCTCTTCGCCGACAAGTACGCCCCCGACAACGTCCGGATGAACAACGTGCTGCCGGGCTTCATCGCCACGTCCTCGGAGTCGGACGAGCTGCGCGCCCGGGTCCCCATGGGCCGCTACGGGAAGACCGACGAGGTCTCGTCGCTGATCTCGTGGTTGGCCTCCGAGGAAGCCGCCTACATGACCGGCCAGAACCTGCGCCTGGACGGCGGCCTCACCCGGTCGGTCTGAGCGATGCCCATGGCGCTGCGGTCGGGACAGGACGGATGAGATGAGCGACGGCTCCAGGACGGAAGACTCCATGCTGTTCGTCTTCGGAGGACTGCCGGGGGTGGGCAAGACGGAGCTGTCGCAGGACCTCGCACAGCGACGGCGCGCCGTCCATCTGAGGGTCGACACCATCGAGCAGACACTGCGCGACCAAGGACAGACTGTGACGGGGCCCGAGGGCTACGTCGTCGCCTACCGATTGGCCCGCGACAACCTCCGATTGGGGCTGTCGGTCGTGGCCGACGCGGTCAACCCGATCGCGCTCACCCGCCGGGCGTGGCGCGAGGTCGCGGCCGACGCCGGCGTCCGCTGTTGTGAGATCGAGGTGGTCTGCTCCGACGAGGCCGAACACCGGCGCCGTGTCGAGTCGCGAGCGTCGACAGTGCCCGGCCTGCGCCCGCCGGCCTGGCAGGAGGTGCTTGAGCGCGAGTACGAGCCCTGGCCCGAGGCCGCGATCGTCGTCGACACGGCCGGCGAGACGCCCGCGGGGAGCCGGGCGGCACTGGCGCGGGCCCTCGCCGAGCTCGGGATATCCGCATGAGGCGGGTTCCCTGAGCCTCCGGCAACAGGAGGGATGCGCCCGGCCCCCAACCCGCGCACGCAAAAGAACGCCAGCGAGTGCTTGCGAACGGGGAAGGTCGCCCAACCGTGCCACGGAAGCCCCGACGCCGAGCGCGCAGCGGGCCGCAATCCGTATGGTAGGCTGGGTGACGCCGATTGAGATCAACGCGACGAACGGCGACTGAACCCCGAGCGAGAGGAGGTCGTTCGTGATGCGCGTCCGTGCGCTGCCCCTCGCGGCACTGATCATCTTGATCGTCGGGCTCGTCGGCGGCGCCGACGCCGTCGGGCGCGCCGACGCCGTCGGCGGCGACCGAGCGTTGTCGCAGGCCGAGCCGCCCACCGTCCGGATCACCCAACCCTCCGACCTGGCCGCCGCCATCCGAGGCCAGGAGCTCGTCATTGAGTGGGTCACGGCCCGCCTCGACCCGGACGGCACGATCGAGGTCTGGTTCCGCCCGCCGAAGGGCGACTGGCGCCTGTTGGCCGAGCGCAATCCCGGCGATGGGTCGCTCGCCTGGACGGTGCCTCACGTCGACCGCGACGGCGTCGGCCGCCTTTGGGTCGGCAACCTGACCAACCCGGATGGCGAGACCACGGAGGCCCAATATGAGGCCTTCCACGAGACCCGCCTCCGGATCCTGGCCGACGGCCCGCCTCCCAGGGCCCAGATCGCCACGCCGGGGCCCGGCGCCCGGATTGGGGCCGAGCGGGACGTCCACGTCGGCTGGGCCGCGTCCCACCTCGACGGCGCCGGCACGTTCGAGGTCTGGACCCGCGTCGCTGGCGGGGACTGGCAGAAGCTGGAGGCGCGCGCGCCCGGCGCCGGGGCCTTCGTCTGGACCGCGCCGGAGGTCGACGCGCCCACCTCGGCAACGATCTGGATCGGAAACCTGACCAACCCGGCGGGCGAGGGCGACGTCGAGCAGTACGAGGTCTTCGACGAGGTCAAGGTCCGCATCGTCCCCCAGGCCGCCTCCCAGGGGCCCGACGTTGCGTCGGTCGAGTTTCCGGAGACGATCGCGGGCGACGCGGAAGACAACCAGGGCGAGGTCCGCTTCCGCGACCCCGACGGCGATCTCGCCTGGGCCGAGTTCAACGTCGTCGAGGCCGACGGGGACTGGGCGCCCTTCCGATTCGACCCGGAGGTGCGCGGCCAGAGCCGGGGCTCGTTCCCCTTCGCCATCCGCTGCAACCATCAAGGCGGCGACCCACTTGAGGTGACCTACGCGGTCACGCTCGTCGACGAGGCGGGCAACGCGAGCGCGGCCGAGCCGTTCAGCTTCACCTGCGAGCCCGCGTCCTAGACGGCGCATGCGGCCCGGCGTCGCCTGAAGGGCGATTGGCCCGGCCCGACTGGGACCCCGATAATGCGACGGATCTTATGCGTGCAAAACCGTGGCTGGCCCAGCTCTTTGGCCTCGAACTCCTGTTCGTCTTCCTCTGGAACTCGGGCTTCATCGGGGCCGAGTACGGCCTGCCCTACGCCGGCCCCTGGGCGCTGCTGTTCTGGCGCTATGCCGCGCTGAGCGGGGTGCTCGCGCTTTGGCTGGCCCTTACTGGTCGGGTCACGTGGCCGGGCCGGGGGCCGGTCGGCCGGACGGCCTTGGTCGGCGTTCTCGCCCACGGCGTCTGGCTGTCGTGCGTGCTGGTGGCGCTGGACATGGGGGTGCCGGCCGGCATCGTGGCCCTGGTGACATCTCTACAGCCCCTATTGACCGGCGCCCTCTCGGGCGTTGTGCTCGGCGAACGGACCGACCCGGGCCAATGGCTCGGCTTGGCGCTCGGGTTTGGCGGCGTGGCGATCGCGGTCAGCGCGCGGATTGCTCAGGACGCCGCGACGCCCACCTTCGGCTACCTGGTTCCCTTCGGCTCGGCCGTCGGCATCACGGTGGCCAGTCTCTTGCAGCGGCGCTGGGCGCAGCAGGGCACCGCTGAACGCCTGCCTCTCGATCAGACGCTCTTCTATCAGAGCGCCGCGACCGCGCTCGCGTTGGTTGTTCCCGCCTGGTGGCTCGAGGGCTTCGCCACGCAGTGGGCGGCGCCGTTTGTCGGCACGATGGCGTGGCTGGTGGTCGCGGTCTCGCTCGGCGCTTACTGGGCCATGTGGCGTCTGCTTGCCCGCCAGGAGGCGACGCGCGTGGCCAGCCTGTTCTATCTGAGCCCGCCCGTCACGATGCTGATGGCGTGGGGGACCCTGGGCGACGCGCTGATCCTTACGGACGTCGTCGGATTGGCCGTGGCCGGCGCCGGCGTGATGCTCGTCTATCGAATCGGCATGGGGGTCCTCGCTCGATCGGCCGACCGGAATTGATCCGATCCTCATCGGGCGATAATCTCCGCTCATCTTGGGAAAGGGAGGCGATCGGGATGAAGGAGTTCCGGGTCCAGGTTCCCAACCGACCGGGAAAGCTCGCCGACGTCACCGGGGCATTGGCACAGCAGGGGGTCAACCTGCGCTCCATCGCCGGCGTCGACGCGATCGGCACGGCCGTCGCGTTCGCCGTCGATCGCGAAGAGCCGGCCCGCGCGGTGCTCGAGGGGCTGGCGTTCCAGTTCACCGAGAAGGAGATGCTGGCGGTCACGTTGGAGGATGAGCCGGGCCAGCTCCACGAGGTGGCCCAGCAGCTGGGCAAGGCCGGGGTCAACATCGACTCCGTCTACCTGCTGACGCGGGCCGGGGAC
>JAHEOA010000232.1 GCA_018609825.1 Candidatus Bipolaricaulota bacterium
CTCCCCACAGACGGGACAGTCGGGGTTTTTCCGGAGCTTGAGCTCACGGAAGGTCATGCCGAGCGCGTCGACGAGCAACAGCCGCCCCACCAACGGCTCCCCCTCGCCGAGGATGAGCTTGATGGTCTCGGTGGCCTGGATCGTCCCCACGAGGCCGGGCAGCACGCCGAGGACGCCCCCCTCCGCACAACTGGGGACCAGACCGGGTGGCGGCGGCTCAGGATAGAGGCAGCGATAGCACGGGCCCTGGCTCGCGTCGAAGACCGTGGCCTGCCCTTCAAAGCGGAAGATGCTCCCATAGACGTTCGGGATCCCCAACATCGCACAGGCATCGTTGACAAGATATCTCGTGGGAAAGTTGTCGGTGCCGTCCACGACGATGTCGTAGTCCTGGAAGATCTCCAGCGCGTTCTCCGACGACAGTCGGGCCTCGTGGGTCTCGACGTCCACGTAGGGGTTAACGTCCTGCATGCGGTCGCGGGCGGAGTCGAGCTTGGGCCGTCCGACGTCGCTCGTGCCGTGGATGACCTGGCGCTGGAGGTTGCTCGCCTCGACCGTGTCGAAGTCGACGAGGCCGAGGGTGCCGACGCCGGCCGCTGCCAGATAGAGCCCGAGCGGCGCGCCGAGGCCGCCGGTGCCGACCATCAACACACGGGCGGCCTTGAGCCTCTTCTGCCCCGACATCGTCACCTCGGGCATAATCAGATGCCGGCTGTAGCGCTGGATCTCCTCGTGGGAGAGCTCCACGTCATCGACCGCTTGGTCGTGGACGCTGGAGTCGGCTGAAGCCGTGGGGCGCCCGCCCGCGACCGCCGGGACGAGGCGCAACTCGTCGCCGTCCTCGACCGATGTGTCCGGGCCATCCAGATGCCGAATGTCCTCGTCGTTGCGATAGACGTTGACGAAGGAGCGCAGGGCGCCATCGTCGTTGAACAGGTGTTGCCGTAGATCGGGATAGTCGCTCGTCAGTTGCTGCAGCGCTTCCCCGACCGTCGTCGCCCCCATCTCCACGGACGACCGATGGCCGGCGTAGGGGCGCAACGGGGTCGGGATGAAGACCGTGATGCTCATTGCGGAACTCCTCCTTGGTCGCTCAGGGATGGATCCATCAACGTGAGTTCGTCGAACTTGGTGCGATCGGGGCTCAGTTGCCATGCGCGCGTATGCGTAGCCTGAGCCTGCTGGACGGAGACGATGACGTAGGCGAAGCCGGGCCAACTGGCGTGTTCGAGGTCGTAGTCGGACGGCACCGGGGCTGCGTCGGGATGGGAATGGAAGAAGCCGACGAGCTCCAGGCCCTTCGTTTCGGCCTCGCGCTCGGCGCGCAGCACGTCCTCGGGCGCAATGACGTAGCGATTGTGGCGCGAGTCGTCGCGGACGTTGTCCACCGTCAGGACCTCGGCCACGCGGATCGCGTCGGAGTCCAGCTGGCCCAGGAGCAGTCCGCAGCCCTCGTGCGGATACGTCCATTCGCCGTGACGGGCGATCTGTCCTTGCTGCTCAGCTTCCAGATAGATCATCATGCTGACTCATCCTCGTCGGCCCATACGGGCGCCTCGAGATAGCGTTGGCCGCCGTCGCAGAAGACGGTCACGACCACGCCATCGTCGATCTCGTGCGCCACGCGCAAGGCCCCCGCCAGGTTGGCGCCGGAGGAGAAGCCGGCCAGGATCCCTTCCGTGCGCGCCAGGCGTTTGGCGGTCGCATAGGCCTCCTCCGTCGGGATCTCCAGGTTGGCGTCCGCCAGCGTCTCGTCGTAGATGCCGGGCACCAAGGCCGTCGGCATGTGCTTCAAGCCCTCCAGGCCGTGCAGGGGGCCGTCGGGCTGGATCGAGATCAGCTCGACGTCCGGGTTGAGTTCGCGCAGCCGGCGGCCCGTGCCGACGAACGTCCCGCTCGTGCCCAGGCCCGCGACGAAGTGCGTCACCCGCCCGTCGGTCTGGCGCCAGATCTCCTCAGCCGTCGTTCGGTAATGGGCGCGCCAGTTGGCCGGGTTGTCGTACTGGTTCGGATAGAAGTACCGATCCGGATCGGCATCATACAGTGCTTGAGCTCTTTTGATCGCCCCGTCCGAGGCCTCCATCGGATCGGTCAGCACGAGCTCGGCCCCGTAGGCCTGCAGCGTCCGCTTGCAGACCTCGTCGGCGTTGGCGGGCAGGCAGATCGTGACGGGATAGCCTTGGGCCGCGCCGATCATCGCGAGCGCGATGCCGGTGTTGCCCGAGGAGGCGTCCAGGATCGTCTGGCCGGGCTGGAGCTCACCCCGCTGTTCCCCATCCTCGATCATCGACAGGGCCGGGCGAGCCTTGACCGAGCCGCCGGGATTCGTCCACTCCGCCTTGGCGAACAGCTCGACATGCGGGACGTCGGCGTTGATCCGATGGAGCCGGAGCAAGGGCGTGTCGCCGATGCCGGTCAGCCAAGGCTGAGGCCGCGCATCAAGCGCGGTGTCCGGTTCCGTTGCGGTCGTCGTCATCGACATCCTCCTGAGATGCACAGTGGATTCCTCGTCAAGCGTCATATTGCGAGTCGCCGAGCGGTCGCGTCGCTGTATCAGGCGCGCCAATCGCAAAGCCGCGCAAACACGGTTCGGTTCGGCTTGCGGCGACTGGATGGACAGCGCGAGTCTGGGGTCGGGGCGGACGCGCTAGCCCCTGAGGAGCGGTCGCACGTCCCGCCCCTTGGTACAGGAGCCGTTAAGGGGGAGCGCGCGACATGCGCAGTCGGAATGGATATGCAGCAGGAAAAGGGAAAGGGGGAATCGATGGACTATGCGGCGGATGCGTTCAGTTGGAACCCGGACAAAGTCGATCACCGACCATGTCGTCTCATTCCTCCCTGGGAACAGTCTTGCGCGGATTATAGTCGGCTTCGCGGATCGCGTCAACGTTGACGTTTCCATGGCACGTCCTCCCTCAACAGCTGCCAGATTAGGGCGCCGTCGAGGGCGCTGCTGTAAGGCCGCTTACACCCCAGGTCGATCGAGCTTGCTAGCATGCTCATGCCGACCGCGCAAGCCCACGGCCAATTCGGCCGCCTGAGACGTTTCCGCGTTGGCATTCGCCAACGTTGCCGCAAGACGAGGTGATGAGGATGTCGCGACGTTCGATAGGCCGAGCGGGTCTATGGCCGCTCGGGGGCCTGTTGGTGGTCGCTGGACTCGCCCTCGCGATCGGCGGATGGGTCCCGACGGCCCTGTTCTCCTCCGCTGAGGCGCCGGCGACCGACGAGTCCGCCGCGTTTGCCAAGGGGGCGTTCGAGCCTTACTTCAACGAGCGCGAATTGGCCGATCTCGGACTCGCCGATGAGGTCGATCCTGCCAACGTCCGCTATCGATCCGGGCTGGATAAGGAGAAGTTCAGCCCCGGTTGCGCCGGCAAGGACTGCATCCTCTCCATCGACGATCCGTCGTTCGTCCCGGCCGACGAGGCCGATTCATGGCTCAGCGCCAGCCATCGGGTGATCTCCCTCGACGACGACGGCTCGGCCCGCGCGTACCCGTTCGGGATCTTGAACTATCACGAGGTCGTCAACGATCGCCTAGACGACACCCCGATCGCCGTGACGTACTGTCCGCTCTGTCGCTCGGCGCTCGTCTTCGTCCGGCCGACCCCCGACTCAACTCGGCTGACGTTCGGCGTCGCGGGACGGCTCTACCGGGACAACCTGATCCTCTATGATCGCCCGACGGGCTCCTACTGGTCGCAGCTCC
>JAHEOA010000233.1 GCA_018609825.1 Candidatus Bipolaricaulota bacterium
CACCTGCGCTCGCGCCACGAGACGGGCGACGTGCTGCGCGAGCACGGGCCGACGGTGACTGAACTGCGCGCGGCTGTGATCGTGGGATCCGGCAGCGCCTCGTTCGAGATGATTCGCAACCTGGCCGAGCGCGTGCCCGTCATGGTCTGCCCTCGCTGGGTGTTTACCCGAATCCAGCCGATCGGCATCGCGGATGTGATGCGCTACTTGGTCAGCGCGTTGGCGTTGGACGCCTGTCGCGGACGCATCATTCAGATCGGCGGCGCCGACGTGATGACCTACGGGGAGATGATGACCGGCTATGCCGAAGCCCGCGGCCTGCGCCGCTGGCTCGTCCCCGTCCCGGTCCTGTCGCCGCGGCTGTCCTCGTACTGGGTCCACTGGGTCACGCCCATCCCGGCCGACATCGCCCGCCCGCTCATCGACGGGCTCAAGAACGAGGTGATCGCCCGCGACGACTCCGCCGCCGAGTGCTTTCCGGAGATTGAGCCCATCGGCTACGACGAGGCCGTTCGACGCACGCTCGCCAAGCTCGACGCCGGCGAGGTGACGACGTCCTGGAGCGATGCCCTCGCCAGCAGCCAGGGGGATCAACCGACCACGGAGATCGACTTCCGCGAGGGGATGATCGTCGAACAGCGTCGCCGCGTCGTGCCCGCCTCGCCGGAGGCGGTCTTCAACGTCGTCAAGAGCCTGGGCGGACGTCGCGGCTGGCTCTACGCCGACGTGCTCTGGCGGCTGCGCGGCGTGCTGGATCGGCTCGTGGGCGGGGTCGGCTTCCGTCGCGGGCGGCGCGAGGCACACGAGCTTCGCGTGGGCGACGCCGTCGACTTCTGGCGCGTCGAGGCCATCGAGCCGAATGCGCTGCTGAGGCTCCGAGCCGAGATGAAGGTGCCCGGACGTGCGTGGCTGGAGTTCCGGATCGCGCCCAGCGATCAAGGCGAGGCGACGATCCTGCAGCAGAACGCCTACTTCGCGCCTCGCGGCCTCGCGGGGCTCATCTACTGGTACGCGCTCTATCCCGTCCACCGCCGCATCTTCTCCAAGCTGAGCGAGCGGGTCGCCGAGGCCGCTGCCCGCTAAGCTCCCTGCCGTTGCTCGTTCCATCGTTGCGCGGAATCCGCCATCCCGCGTCGGCTGTCGACGATCGGCCACAAGCTCTCGGCGTTCTGTCGTTGATACTTGACAAACGCGGGCCGACGTGTTATACATAATCAACAACCTCGGAAGCAGGAACCGACAGGACCTGCGAAAGGAGCTGGACCATGAAGAGCTTGGACATTCTCGCGGCGGCGTTGCTGGTGATCGGCGGCCTCAACTGGGGCCTCTGGGGCCTGCTGGAGTTCGACCTCGTGGCCACGATCTTCGGCGGCAACACGGCCGTGTTGAGCAAGGTCGTCTACAGCGTTGTGGGCCTCGCGGCGATCTATCAGGCCATCGGTCTGCCCTCGATTCAGCGCCGTTGGGGCGTCCAGACCGCGAAGGCGACCTCGTAAACGACAACGGCGACGCCCACCCCTGACGGCCGAGCGTCCCGGTCTGCGGAGAGAACCGCCACGCGCGGGTCCTGTCCCGGACCGGGACGCTCCCCTTTACGGCCGTCGGTTTGACGATGTCAGTCGACAACGATTCGCTGACCACGAATGGAAAGGATCCCTCATGAGCATTGTGGTGCTCGGCGCGACCGGCGGCGTCGGAACCGCACTGTGCCGACGGTTGGCTCGACGCGAGACCCCCTTAGTGCTGGCAGGCCGGGACGAGTCGAAGCTCGCAGATCTGGCGAACGACCTCGACATCGACACCTCAACCGCCCTCGTGGACCTGGCCGATCCGGCGACGATTCAGACAGCGATCGAGCAGGCCGCCGCCGAGCCTGGGCGCGTCGACGGCGTCGCCAACTGCATCGGCAGCGTTCTGGTCAAGCCGGCCCATCGCACCAGCGACGCGGAGTGGCGCGACACGTTATCCATCAACTTGGACTCGGCGTTTGCCGTCGTCCGAGCCGCCGCACAGGCCATGCGCCGCAACGGTGGCTCCATCGTGCTCGTCTCATCGGCGGCCGCTCGGGTCGGCCTGCCCAACCACGAGGCCATCGCCGCCGCCAAGGGTGGCGTCATGGGCCTGACGCTCTCGGCCGCTGCGACCTACGCCATGCGCGGCATCCGTGTCAACTGCGTCGCACCCGGCCTGACCGAGACCCAGGCCACGGAAGCCCTAACCGCCAACGAGACCTCGCGTGAGGCCTCCGAGCGCATGCACGCCCTGGGGCGACTCGGGCAACCCGACGAGGTGGCGTCGATGATCGACTGGCTCCTTGCGGTGGACAACGCCTGGGTGACGGGCCAAGTCTTCGGCGTGGACGGCGGCCTGGCGAGCGTCCGTCCGCCGGTGCGCGCCTGAGTTCAAGGATCGGAGGCGCCGCATGACCGAGGCCGCGTTCCTCCTCCAGACGCTCGCGACGTGTTTCATGCTCGGGCTGATCTGGTTCGTGCAGATCGTCCACTACCCGCTGCTGGCGCAGGTGGGCGGGGACGCGTTCGTCGCCTACGAGGCCGCCCACACGCGCCTCACCGGCTACGTCGTCGGTCCCGTCATGGTTGTGGAGCTCGTGACCGCGGGGTGGCTCCTCGTCGAACCGCCGACGGCCGTCTCCATCGTCTGGCCCCTCGCCGGTGCGGCGTTGCTGGCTGCGCTCTGGGCCGTCACGGGGTGTGTTCAGGTCCCTCTCCATCGACGGCTCCGTGCGGGATTTGACGTCTCGGTCCATCGCGCGCTGGTCCGTTCCAACTGGGTCCGCACTGCGCTTTGGAGCCTTCGGGGCGGGGTCGTCATGGCGATCTGGGCCCAGCTCGCCTGGTGAGCTCGCGCCCGACGGCGCTACAGTGAGGCCAGCATGGACGTCATCATCGTCGGGGGCGGCATGGCCGGGCTGAGCTGCGCGCGGGAGCTCGACCTCGCGGGGGTCGACTGGGCGCTTCTCGAGTCCACCGATCGCTTGGGAGGCCGCGTCAAGACCGACCAGCTCGACGGCTTCCGGCTCGATCGCGGCTTCCAGGTGCTCTTGACCGCCTATCCCGCCCTGCGCGGCTGGATCGATCTCGACCAACTGGAGCTGTCGAACTTCACGCCCGGCGCCCAGATACGACAGGGCGGCCGCCTGCATCGTATGGCCGATCCGCTGCGGGTGCCCCGCCAAACGTTGCCCACGCTCCGGGCGCCCATGGCGACGTGGCGCGACAATTGGCTGACCTATCGGCTCCGATCCCGGGTGCTCGGCATGTCGCTGCCTGAGATCTGGGCGAGCCCGGAGACATCCACGGAGGATTTCCTCAGTGAGTTTGGCTTCTCCAGCGGCATGATCGAGGGGTTCTTCCGCCCGTTCTTCGGCGGGGTGTTCCTTGAGCCCGAGTTGACCACCTCCAGTCGGCAGTTCATGTTCGTCTACAAGATGTTCTCGCAGGGCCCCGCGGCGCTGCCACGGGGCGGCATGCAGGCGATCCCCGACCAGCTGGCCGAGTC
>JAHEOA010000234.1 GCA_018609825.1 Candidatus Bipolaricaulota bacterium
CGCCACGCGTCGATCGGTTGCCCAAGGGGGCCGCGAACGTGCGATGCCGGCGATAGGCCGGCGTCCCATCCCGACGATAACTGGGAGATCGGCTATCTTGGCGGACGCGACGACCTCTTCCGACGTGTGGTCGGTCAAGGTCTCCATTGAGGGCGGTCCACGGCGCTCAACGCCTGCCCCGCTCCGCCGTGAGCCGAGCGAGCGGGCCGACGATCCATCGGGCCGATCTGGCCATCCAGCCTCCCACTCCGGAGCTCGGGATTTGACGAGTTCTTCCCCAAGCTCCGCGCGGGGAATCTTTGGGGATTCAGTCGCGTATGGTTTGGGCCGAGAGGACGGTGGGTGGAATCCGCCCGGGCGGGTCCCGGTCGGCGGTCCCCGAGTGGAAGTCGTCGTCGTCCGTCCACAGTCGGTTGAGCATGTCTTGGCAGGCCATCAGACAGGCGGCGTGGACCACGTACGTGGTCCCCTCGGTATGGACGACGATGCCGCCGCGGTCGGGATCGCCGCTCGGCCCAAGTTGGCGGACGGGGTTTGCGCAAACCGGGCACGTCTTCATGGTTCAAGTCTGCCGGAATTCGGCGGGATCGCCCATACCGGTCGTCTGACGCGCGGGTCGCACGACTGAGGCGGTGAGCGGACGAGGGGCCGCCCAAGCCCCTCGGCCCATCGCGGCCCTGTAGCCGCTGGCGCAGCCGCACGCGGGAGCCGTCAGGCCGTGCTCCGTCGTCGACGGAGTTCGCTGACCAAGCTGCTGTCTGCGGGAACGCGGGTGACCGTCCGCTGAACCTTCTCGATCAGGTCAAGCGGGTCCGCTTGCAGCCTCGCGATCGCCTTCCGCTTGATCTTCGGCGCGACGGTCGTGAGGTCTTCATGGTTCTCGCCCTTGCTGACGTTGATGAACTCGCAGAACTGCTCGACGGCGAGGTCGTGGAGGCGGAGGAGGATCCGCAGATGCTCGTCCTCGGTCAGCTTGAGGTGCCCCTGGGCCACCTGCTCCATCACCATCGACGTCAGCGTGGCGGATTGGTCGGGGGCGGCCACCTGGGAGCAGCGATCGTAGACCCGGGATGTGAGGACGAGAAACGCCTCGAGCGTCATGCGCTCCGGAGCGGCCGTCTCCCCCTCGGGCACGGTCGAGGCGGACGGTTGACCATTGTTGTGGCCATCATCGGGCGAAGCTTGGGGTGCCGACGGCGGGGCCGTGGGCGCGGCGGGTGTCGGTTGCTCGGCAGGACGACGATGGTGTTTGGGCGCACCGTTCTGCGACGGATCGGTCGTAACAGCGCCCCCCGTCTGGCCCTCGGCGAGCTCGATCCGGCCCGTGCGGGTGAGCTTGATGACGCGCTCGGGATGGGCCTTGTCCTTGTAGTCGTTGTCGTGGGCGAGGGCCCCCTGCCAGCCGTGCTTGTCGGATTTATACGCGGAGACGACGACCCGCTTGCCGATCCAGTCGAGCTCGGCGAAGTCCTCCGGGCGGTCCTTGGCCATGACGCTGATTCGGCCGGTGCCGTCCTCCAAGGTGAGGAACTGGATGGACCACGAGCCGTACTTGCTCGTGCCGCTCTTGCGCTCGGCGATGTGGGCCACCGTCGCCGCAAGGTCGAGCACCGGCATGGCATCCGGCAACTCATGGATCTCCTGGATCGTGTGCGCCATTGGTGCAGGTCTCCATATCCGCGCTCCTGGTGGAGCAGGTTTCGGCACGCCGTCCGCCTCGACCCTCGCAGGCCGGGTCGATCGGACACCCTGACCCAAGCTACTGGTATTACCATAACATAACGTTATGGTCATGTCAATTGTTGACCTGGGCGGACGGGACATGCTAGCTTCAGCCGCCATGGACGAGAATGAGCGTCAGGCGATGCTCCAACAGCTCAAGGATCCCGAAGCGTGGCGGGACCTACTGGCCCGCGTCGAGGCCGATCCCGGCATCCCCGAAAGCATCAAGCATCGTCGCCGAGGGAGCTGGAGCCTGAAGGACCGAGACGTGGTGCTGATCGCCGTGCTCGGTTACTGGCAAGGGCGCGGCATCAGCGAGCTCCACCGGGAGGCGCTTCAAGCGCTCTGGGAGAAGGAGACCGGTCAACTGGTCTGGTCCGACGAGACGGAACGAGCGCGCCCGGACGACGCCGATCGCCCCTAAGCGCATCGGCCGTCCGCCCGCGTCGCTGTCGAAGAGCTGGGCCGGGCAGGCTGGGGCCTCGATCCTGAGCGTCACGCCGAGCGCTCTGCCCCAGTGGGCGTCCGCTCTCGCGACCCAAAGGCCTATCGTCGGGCTCGTGAGGCCGCGAGCTGCTTGACTGGAGCGTGACGGGCCGCCGGCCGTGCATTCCCCGATTCGGCCTGCCGGACGTGGCTCACGACTCGGCGCGAACTGGCAAGCTAGGAGAGATAGGGCCGAGGGAGAGCGACGGTGGCCTCGATGGCTCGATCATCCCGGTTGGCCACCTTGTGGAGGCCTTGGGGATCGTCCAGGCGGATCCGGCCGTGGGATGGGGTGATCAATCCCATGTGCGTGAACTCCTCCAAGATCCGGTCGGTGGCACTGATCGGCGATATGGCCACATAGGCGAGATCCCGATGCGTGATCCGGATCCACACTGTGGGGCCTTCGTCCGACGGGTTTCCATCCAGCTCGGCCAGGGCGAGCAGTGCCTGAGCCATGCGCCGATGTCGCTCGCTCGCGGTCAGCCGTTGCAGTTGCCGCTCGATCGCGACCTGGCAGTCGCTTGCCTGCTGGGCGATCGCCTTCATGCGATCCGGTTCGGGCTTGGCCGGTTGGTTGGCCGGCGTCTCGGCCAGTGTGTGCGCTTTGAGGTCCTGTAGCTGGATTCGATAACACGCCGCTGGGAGTCGCATACCGTAACCTCCTTGGGTCAATGTCCTTACGCCAGCAAGTGTAGCCAGGACCGCGAGCTGAAGGAATCATAGCCGGATCAAAATCCGGTCAATCGTCCTATGGACGAACGTGTGAGCCGTTCGGCGATGACGGCCTCCGTAAGCTTGCGGAGGGGGGGTTACGGCGTCCGTCGGTTCGGTGATCGGAACGTCGACGACCGACCACTCGTCGTTCAAGAGAGGGAGACGAATATCAGGGAGTAGATGGCTTTCACACCACCTTCGCGCTCGCGAACGCCCGCCGCGCCAGCTCGTCCCGCGTCCGGTTGGTCAGCTGCGCGTAGACCATCGTATTCTGAATGTTCTTGTGCCCGAGCCAGTCCTTGACGAACATGACGTCCATCTCCGCATCCAGAAGATGCACGGCGATGGAATGCTTCAGCGCGTGGAACTTGCGCTTCTCCTTGGGCAGCCCGGCGCGCTCTCCGTACTTGCCCATCATGGCATACAGCGTCTTGCGGTGGATCGGCAGGCCCTGGTTCGAGGGGAACAGGATGGGCGAGGTGTCGGTCCGCGAGCGCAGGTAGCGCTTCAGGTCGCGCTGGGCCTCCTTGGTGAGCGGGTACTCGCTGGAGATCGATCCCTTTAATCGACGGATGCGGATCTTGAGC
>JAHEOA010000235.1 GCA_018609825.1 Candidatus Bipolaricaulota bacterium
GTCGACGGCGAGGTCGTCGATGGGGCGTCCGCGGTGGACGAGAGCCTCGTCACGGGCGAGCCGATGCCGGCCGAGCGAACCGAGGGCGACGAGGTCATCGGCGGCAGCCTTAATCAGACGGGATCCCTCAAAGTGCGGGTCACGCGTATGGGCGAGGAGGCGTTCCTTAACCGAGTGGCCCGCCACATCGACGAGGCGCGCGCCCTGAAGCCGGGGATCCTGCAGGTGGCCGATCTCGTCATCACGTATTTCGTGCCCGGCGTGCTGATCGTTGCCGGTGGGGCCTTTCTGTTCTGGACGCTCGGCGCTTGGCTGCTCTGGGGCGACGCGCTCTGGGGCCGGGCGGCGTTCGCGACGCTGGCGGCGCTGGTGTTGGGGTACCCGTGCGCAATCGGAATGGCGACGCCGCTGGCGCTTGCACGAGGCGGCGGCATCGCCGCCGAGCGCGGCATCCTCATGCGCTCCGGCGAAGCTTTCCAAGTTTTCAAAGACGTCACCCATGTGGTTCTCGATAAGACGGGGACGATCACCGTTGGGAAACCCGGCGTCATTGAGGTCGTGCCGGCCGAGGGGCGCCGTCGGGCAGACGTGTTGGCGCTTGCTGCCGGCGCCGAAGCGAGCAGCGAGCACCCCTTGGCGCAGGCCATCGTAGATACCGCTAACGATGAAGGTATCGAATGGAGCGCCGGTGAAGATTTCCAAAGCACGAGCGGCCAGGGCGTCGAGGCTCGCGTGGACGGCTCGCCGGTCTTCGTCGGTAAGCCGGACTGGCTGCACGAGCACGGCGTTGATCTGGCACCAAGCCAGGCGGAGGTCGAAACGTTGGAAGAAGAGGGGAACACCGTCGTGGCCGTGGCGACCGGTCGCCATCTGGTTGGCTTGATCGCCATCACGGATCAGCTCAAGGACGACGCACGGGACGCCGTGGTCCGCATGAAGCGGGCCGGCCTCACCCCGATGATGCTCACCGGCGACAACGAGCGGACGGCCCGCGCCGTGGCCCACGAGGTGGACATTGAGGAGGTCGTCGCCGAGGTACTTCCCGATCAAAAAGCTGAGCGGATCCGCAAGCTGCAGGCGGAAGGCCATCGGCTGGCCATGGTCGGCGACGGGATCAACGACGCCCCGGCGCTCATGCAGGCTGACGTTGGCATTGCGATTGGAGCCAGCACGGACATCGCCATCGACTCGAGCGATGTCGTCCTGGTGGGCGAGCGCCTCGGGGGCCTCATCGACGCCTTCCACATCGGGATGGATTCCTACACGAGGACGAAGCAGAATTTGGCCATCGCGTTCAGCTTCAACGGCATCGGGGTTCCAGCGGCGGCCACCGGGTTGGTCCATCCGATCTTCGCCATGATCGCCATGCTGGCCAGCGTCACGGCCGTGCTGGCGAACAGTTGGGTGGGAACGGACTGACACAGGTTGGTTGCGCCGACATCAACTGAGCCGGAGTGGCGGTGATTGAGCACTGGATGGCCGGTCACGCGGTAATGTTCAACAGAGCCTCTGAGTTCTTGAGCTCAGGAAGACAAACCTGGATCCTCATCGATCCAGCCTTCCTCACGAGCCTTTAATGCCGCCTCGGTGCGGTTGTTGACGTGTAGCTTGGAGAAGATCGTTGACAGCCGGTTCCGTACTGTCTTCTCAGCGATATCCAGGCGTTTCGCGATATCCTGGTTGCTCAATCCGTCGGCCAACAGCTCAAGGATCCCGCGCTCGCGTCGGGTAAGTTGGACGAGCTCCTCGTGGCCCTGGGGATCGCTCAACTTGCGGAATTCAGCGAGCATCTTGCGGGCGATGGCGGGGTCGAGCCATCCCTCGCCGGCGTGCACTGCCCGAATCGTCTCCAACAGCTTATCGGAACTCGTGTCCTTGTGGACGTAGCCCTTGGCACCGGCCTTGACGGCCTGGAAGAGATGATCCTCGTCCGCGTACATGGTCAGGACGATGACGTCGATCTCGGGGAAGTCGCGGTTGATCCGTTCGGTGGCGGTGATGCCGTCGGTGCCCGGCATGTGGATGTCCATGAGCACGATGGCTGGCCGGGAAGATCGAGTTTGGCGGTAGGCCTCTTCGCCGTCAACGACCTCGCCGATTACGTGGATGTCGCCTTCCGAGTTGAGCAGTCGCTGAAGGCCCTGTCGCACCAGCTTGTGGTCGTCGGCGATTAAGACCTCAATCATCGCTCTGCGCTACCGGGCTTGGCTGCGCCGGGGAGCTGTCCACGGGGACGGTGACGTGCAGGCGCGTGCCGCCGTTCGGCTCCGACTCGATCACGAATGTGCCGGCGCGTTCCTCGACGCGCTCGCGCAGATGGCGCAGGCCGAGGCCGTCGCCGTTGCGCAGAGCCTGCTCGACGTCGAAGCCTCGGCCGTCGTCGCCGACGTCGACTTGCACGCGTTGCCCGTTGACGTGGAAGACGACCCACGCTTGATTGGCCCCGGCGTGCTTGGCGACGTTGTTGAGCGCCTCCTGAACCACGCGGTAGAGCGTGCCCTCGATCTCCGGGCTGAATCGCCGCTCGGTGCCCTGGAAGCTCCCCTCGATCTGGAGCCCGACCTTGCTCTCCAAGTCCGAGGCCAGCCGCCGCACGGTCTCGATGGGGCCGAGCTCCTCCAGATCCACGGGCCGCAACGCCCAGATGAGCCGCCGCAGGTCACTGATCGATTCTCCCAACAACGTGCGAAGCTCGGTGAGCTCTCCCTCGACGCGCTCCGGGTTGTCGTGGGCCAGTTTCTTGCAGACCTCAAGCTGCAGCCCAAGGAAGTAGAGGTTCTGGGAGACGCCCTCATGAATCTCGCGCGCGATGCGCGCCCGCTCCTCTCGCACGGCTCCTTCTCGCCGCCGCCCTTCGCGCTGGGCGCGCGCTTGGGCGTCCTCTTTCGCTTTGAGTTGGCGCTCGATCCAGGCCAGCACACTCCACGTGGCAATCGGCCCGACCAGGCCATAAAAGAGGATCTCCACGCCATAGTGATAGACTACGCCGAAGTCGTGGAGGTGCCGCACGAGCAACAGCTGATAGAGCATCACGAGGCCCAGAATGGCCCACGGAAGGAACCGGCGGAGCACGGCCACCTGTTCGCGCGGCGCCTGCTGGAAGAAGGACATGTCAACCCACCGTATAGTGGAGCTTGCGATGCCACTAGGGACAAATGTCCCTACAGATATAGGGACATCCAACTCTAGTAGTCCGCTGCATCTCCGAGTACCGTCCTCCTGAATCCGAATTGGAAAGGGAGGTCAACATGACCACGAAACGACTTCTAACGGCAACCCTGGTGTTGGCGCTGGGCCTCGGATTGGGGCTTATGGGCGTTAACTGGACGAGTTCGGCCCACGAGAGTGCGACGGTGGGGCCTTACAAGATTACGTTCGGAGGCACGGACGAGCCGCTGATCACCGGTGAGCGGATGTGGCTGAAGTTTGAGGTCCTCAACACGGAGACGGAAGAGCCTGCCGAGGGCTTGACCGAGACGCTCACGTTCTCCGTGGACGATGGGGCGAAGAAGCAAGAACTCAACTTGGGCAGCGTCCACGGCGAGCCCGGCAACTACAAGGCCGCCGTCATCATCACGGAGGCCGGCCCCTACGAGTTCCACATTGAGGGCGAAATCAACGGCACCATGGTCCACAAGCACTTCGAGAAGGAGGTACTCGACCGCAAGAGTCTCTCTTTCCCCGGCGAATAGGAGCTTTTTGGGCTGCAGAGGGCCCGGCCGCTCGGGCCGGGCCCACTCCATCCCGAACCATGGCACTCACACCCCCACGAACCCACTAGGAGGATGATCATGTCCCAGTCGACCGGTCAAACACGCCGCCGATTCTTCCAGACCATGGGGGCAGCGGCCCTTGGGGGGCTGGCGCTCCAGACCTTCAATCCCCGACCGGCCCACGCTCACTTGCCAGACGACATTGACCGCACGATCACCGTGATCATGGGCGACACCTCGCCGGACAAGCCCACGTTCTTCTTCCAAATTGGCGATCAGATCAACGAGAACGTCCAGCTCAGGCTTAAGGCCGGCGAGACGGTCCGCTTCGTCTTCGACAACCAGGGTCAGGTCCTGCACGACGCCCACTTCGGGCGGGGTGCCGACCTGGATGGCCGCCGCTACCGACAGAACATGGCGGCTCCCTTCGAGATGCTGGAGCTGGAGTCCGGCCAGGTGGGCGAGGTCACCTTCGCCTTCACCGAGGAGCACATCGGCGAGTGGGAGGTCGGCTGCTTCCAGCCGGCGCACTATGAAGAAGGGATGAAGTTCCCGTTCGTCGTGGAATAGTTGTCCCACTGACCTGACACAGAGGGAGCGTTGTCCGGGGAGACAGATACCTCGGACACGCTCCCTCTTATCCCTATCGAGGTCTGGCATACGTGGTGGCGAGTGCCGACTTGCGGGAGAATCATGATCTACTCAAAGGCCTGCGGCTACGCGATTCGGGCGCTCACGCATCTGGCGACCCAAGACGACCAACCGATGACAACCCGGCAGATCGCCCATGCTGAAGGAATCCCGAGGTCCTACCTGATGAAGATTGTCCCGTTTCCGCAGCGGTGAGACAGTTGCCCGTGAGAGGCTCGGAGGTAACGTAGCCCCGAGGAGGTTCTCATGGGACAGCGGAACCGGACGCGCCACAGCGCGGAAGAGAAGCTGGAGATCGTCCTTGCCGCCCTGCGCAACGAGGCCGGCTAGCGGATACAAGACGTCTTGCCATAGA
>JAHEOA010000236.1 GCA_018609825.1 Candidatus Bipolaricaulota bacterium
CTGGTGCTGGTCAACAAGGCCCGCTCCTCGGCCGGATTCAACGCGCTGATCTCCTCGAAGCTCAACCAGTGGACGCTGCTCATCGGGACGCTGGCCGTGGTCTACTCCCTGGGGCTCGGGCAATACGGGGCGCTTCCCTTTGATCAGAAACAGGCCGGCGAGATCTGGATCACCGCCGCGCAGTCGTTCTTCGCGCTGGCGCTCATCCTCAACTTCCGCTTTGCGCTGCGCGAGGCCCTCGGGCTGTTTCTCCTGTTCATCTCCCAAGTCATGATCGAGTTCCTGGTCATCCGCGACGTGATCGCCCTGCCCATCTCGACCTACGAACTGCTCTTGGCCTTCAGCGCCATTTACGTCGCCCTGGGGATCGTGTTGTTCGCCAGGCGTTGGCGCGCGTTCGTGCGGATCCTGAGCCAGACCGGCGCCGTCGTCGCGCGTGCCCTCTCGCGGCCGTCTCAGGCCCAAGAGCTCGACTGACGCGCCCGCTATAGCCGGCCTCGACCCGGCCCCGCGCCGCGCCACATCGCTGAACTCGCCCGACCTCCCGTCGACCGGCCACCTGGATTAAATCGGACGCGGGAGGGGAGACGCCGCTTGAATTCTGACCCTTCTCGATTCGGGCGCGGACCGCTTGACTTTCCGGGAAAATCGGGTATAAGTAGATTAGCAGTCGGAATTACCGACTGATAACACGCCGAGCAAATGGGCAATTCTACGGGATCATCCCGGAAGGAGCCAAGGAGGAATCCACCATGCCGAACACGGCCACAGCTCGAAAGCTCAACCTGAAGCCGGTCGGAGCGCGCGTGCTGTTGCGCGAGCTCGACGAGGCACAAGCCGGAATGGGCGGCATTCTGTTGCCCGAGGACGCCGAGAGCGACCAGGACTTCGTCAAAGCCGAGGTCGTTGCCGTCGGCACAGCGACCGACGAGATCGAGGTCAAGTCCGGCGAGACGGTGCTCGTCGACCGCTTCGTCGGCAAGACGATCGAGCATGACGGCGCGACGTATCACATCGTCAAGGCGGAGGACGTCGCCGCCATCGTCGTCTCCTGACGTCCTTCGGTCATTTTCACACAAATCTTGAGGTGAGTAACGATGGGAAAATATCGTGAGGTTCGGTTCGACCAAGACGCACAGACTCGTCTACTGCGGGGCATCGATCGTCTGACACGGGCGGTCAGCATCACGCTCGGCCCGCGCGGGCGTAACGTCATTCTCGCCAAGGAGTTCGGGAGTCCCAAGGTCGTCAACGACGGCGTCACCATCGCCCAGGAGCAGACGTACCGGGATCCCTTTGAGAACATGGGGGCCCAGCTCGTGAAGCAGGTCTCCAAGGAGACCGAGGACGCCGCCGGCGACGGCACCACCACGGCAACGGTGCTTGCGCACGCCATCATCACGGACGGCCTGAAGAACATCACCGCCGGGGCCAGCCCGCTGATGCTCAAGCGCGGGCTCGAGGCCGCGGCGAACGCCGTCGTCGACGGCCTCGTTGGCCAGAGCCAAGATCTTGCGGACAAGCGGGAGATGGCCCGCGTCGCCACGATCTCCGCCAACGACGGGGCCATCGGCGAGACCATCGTCGACGCCATGGAGGCGGCCGGCAGCGACGGCGTGATCACGGTTGAGGAGTCCGACAGCATCGACACGACCTACGAAGTCGTGGAGGGCCTCCAGTTCGACCGTGGGTACCTGAGTCCCTACTTCGTGACCGACGCGGAGCGGATGGAGGCGGAGCTGAAGGAGCCCTACATCCTGGTCACCGACCAGAAGATCAAGAAGGCTCGCGATCTGTTGCCCGTCTTGGAGAAGATCGCTCAGGCCAACAAGCCCCTGTTGGTGATCGCCCCGGAGGTCGAGGGCGAGGCGCTCACGACGCTGGTGATCAACAAGCTGCGCGGCACCCTCAACGCCGTCGCTGTGAAAGCCCCCGGCTTCGGCGACCGCCGCAAGGCGATGCTCCAAGATATCGCGGTGTTGACGGGTGGGCTCGTCGTCGCCGAGGACGCCGGCATGAAGGTGGAAGCGGCCGAACTGGAGCAGCTCGGTCGGGCCGAGCGGGTGGTCGTCAACGACGACGACACGACGATCGTGGGCGGTCGAGGCGAAGCCAAGAACATCCAGGGCCGCATCGAGCAGATCAAGAAGCAGATGGAGACCAGTGATGCGGACTACGACCGCGAGAAGCTCCGGGAGCGCATGGCCAAGCTGACCGGCGGCGTCGCCGTCATCAAGGTCGGGGCGGCCACCGAAGCCGAACTGGAAGAGAAGAAGCATCGCATGGAGGACGCCCTCGAGGCCACGAAGGCCGCTGTCGAGGAGGGCATTCTGCCCGGCGGCGGCGTGGCGCTCATCCACGCAGCCCGCGAACTGGAGAAGTTGACGTTTGAGGATGAGCGCCAGATCGGGGTCCGGCTGCTGCGCCGAGCGCTGGAAGCGCCGTTGCGCCAGCTCGCCGAGAACGCGGGCTACGAGGGCAACGTCGTCGTAGAGAAGGTCAAGGCACTCGACCCCGGATATGGCTTCGACGCGATTGCCGAGGACTACGTCGACATGAAGGCCGCCGGCATTATCGATCCCACGAAGGTCACGAAGTCGGCCGTGGAGAACGCCGCCAGCGTCGCCGGCATGATCCTGACCAGCGGCGCGGCCGTCGCCATTCGCGAGGACAAGGCCAGCGGATCCGGCATGCCGCCGATGCCGGACGACCTGTATTAGGCACACCCACAGCGGCCACGTTCCCCAGCGGGCTCGTCGCCTTGGGCGAGCCCGCTGGGCACGTCGCTTATCCGATTGACTGTCTTATCGGAGAGTTTGTCAGGTAAGAACCGACAAACCATAGCGGCTGGGCCCGCTGCGTTAGCCCTTCTTCTCTTCCTTTTCCAGGTACTCCAGGATCGCCTGGACGGCCAAGTAGTTGACCGAGCGGTCGCGCTTCTGCGCCAGCTTCTGCAGGCGCTCGAGCACCTGCTCGTTCTGGTGCTTCTGCGGCAGGTAGATGGTGATCGTTGCTCGCACGGTTTCTCCCCTATCCTTTGCTGAGATTCGAAGCGACACACCCCCGAGCGCCGCTTCTGGCGACATGTTAGCGAATGCGCCAGGTGTTGTGAAGTCGCCATGTGAGGCGTTCGTCGGATCCGAGTGAAGTTGCTAGGGAAGGGAGTTCACGGTGAAGCCGCCGGGCAACCGATCGGCGCGATAGATGCGGAACGGCGGCTCGTCGGCGCGGAAGCGGCCCTTGAGCCCCAGGAACGTGTCGTCTCGAGTGTACATGATGAGCTCGGTCTCCGGCTCGTCCGCCAGGTTGAGCCGATAGCGGGCCGCCTCTGCGGATTGGGATCCGTCGACGCTGCCCAATTGGACGGACCCCTGACGGGTGATCTCCAGCGGTACCGCGGGGACGGTTTCGCCAGGCGCTGGGTCGGGATCGCGCACGTCGAAGACCACGGCCGTCACGCTCCGGCTGTCCCGATCGGCGATCAGTTTGGGCGTGAAGGCGTAGGAGGCGAGCACGCCGATAAACGCCACGGGCCCGTCGGGCAGCGTGACGGTCTGAGGCTCAGGGCCGGTCTGGATACGGGCCTCTCGCCCGTTCACCTGGGCTCGGATATGGC
>JAHEOA010000237.1 GCA_018609825.1 Candidatus Bipolaricaulota bacterium
CCCGTCGGCGTGGCCACCTACCAACTGACGGACGAGTTGCCCCAGGACCTCCAGGACGATCTGCCGACGCCAGAGCAACTGGAGGCGGAACTGGAAGCGCTCGACGAGATCGAGTAGCCGGCGTTCTATCTGGATTTCGAGACGATCAGCACCGCGCTGCCGCTCTATACAGACAGTGCCCCCCTCGACGTGGTTCCCTTTCAGTACTCGATCCACGTCGCCGATGCGCCCGGCGCGATCGCCGACCCGCGCCGCGAGCTGGCCGAGGCCTTGCTGGCGGACTTGGGAGATCGAGGCAGCGTCCTGACCTACTCCCCCTACGAGGCGCGCGTGATCCGGGACCTCGCGAACGAGTACGCCGCGCTCGTCTGGGGCGACGTCGACGACCCCGACGAGGTGCAACGGACGCTGAAGAGTCTCCGCGAGTACTGTCGCCAGGACACCTTGGCGATGGTGCGCCTGCACGAGCGGCTGGTCGAGCTCGCGGCGTGAGCGCGTCCGACCTCGCGGACGCCGCTTTCCTCGCTCGTTCTTTGTTAAAGGCTCAGGCGAACGGGTCGATCGCGGTGACCTCGTCGTAGCGCCGGAAGTCGCGGACGTTGGCGGTGTAGATGGTGAGGACGCCGTGCGCGAGCATCGTCGCCACGAGGTGCAGGTCGTCGAGCCGCTGGGCGCGGGCATCATTGGCCGTGGCCAGCTCGGCCAATTGCCGCGTCGTGGCGTCGCCGAGCGTCAACAATCGCAAGGGGCCCTCGAGGAGGACGTCGATCTGACTTTGGGCGTCGCGCGTCGCGATCGGGTGCTCCAGTCGACGGGGATCGGTGACCACCGCCAGGTATTCAGCCAGGACCTGGGGCGTGAGCGCGGCGTCGAGCTCGCCCGCCAGCGCCCGCTCAACGATGGCTAAAGCACGCTCGTGGACGGGCGCGTCGGCGTTGCTGGCGTAGACGAGCACGTTGGTGTCGAGCAGGACCGGCTCGTCGGGGACGGTCAGGGCTTCAGCCTCGGCCGCCGGTACCGCCTCAGGCGCGGGCGTGGCGCTCACGGTAGAGCTCCGCGCGGCTCAGATCGCCGCGGACGGCCCCCATGGTGAACGTGCGGAACGCGGCGCCCGACGGAGCGGGGCGCTGTCGGCTTCCCGTGGGGCCATCATTCGCCATGGCACGCAGCTTCGCCCTGGCCTCGTCCAGCTTGCGGCGCTCGTCGGCCCACTGCGCCGGCGTGTACCAGCCGGCCATGACCTCGTCGATGAAGCGCAGCACGGCCGCGGGCGTGAAGGCCCAGTCACGGCCAACGCGCCGGCCGTAGGCGTCGAGGCCGCGGCGCTGGACCCAATAGCGGACGGTGGCGGGGGAGCGGTTGAACAGCTCCGCCAGGTCCTGCGTGGTCAGATACGTCTCGGTCTCCGTACGGGTCATATCATCGTTGAGCATAATGCTTAACGATGGAGGGCGCAACGAGCTCGTGGCGATCGGTCCCGGCGCTCGCCCTGGACGTTTGTGCTCTGCAAGACACGGTCGCTACATTGGGCGGAAGCGGAGGAAAGCCCGAGAGGGAAAGTCGGATCTGGCGGTCAGTGATCGGCAAGCCAGCCCATGGGGACGCTGGCCCGGACCGGTGTCCAGCTTGGGCTCCTTCGCTGACCTCCGCATAGCTCCGGCACCGCATGGTCCTCCTCACTGACCGGCCTCCGGGGAAGCGGGTTCCATGAGCGACGCCGTTGACATCGCCATCCAATCGACGCCAGCGCGGATCTCCGCCGCCGGCACGCCGTACTCCGCGGCCAACGCTGCGCATCGGGCTTCCACCTCGGCATGGGGAATCCGTCGCTCGTGCAACTCCTCCCAGGCGATGACGAACAGCCGCAGTGACTCCCGGCAATGGCGGCGACGGCGCGCCAGCGACGAGTGTTTCAACGCGGCCAGCCAGGCCTCCTCGCGACGTTCGGCCTCGGCCCAGGCGGCGAGTTCGCGCTGCTCGGCCGCCTCCTCATCCTCCAGATTCGACATCACCCGCTGCAGGAGCCAGCCCACCCAGCTGCAGAGGCGCTCAACGCCGCGGCGCAGCAGGGCTTGCAGCTTGTCGCGCCGTTTCCAGAGCCGGCTGAAGAGCCGATCGTGGACTTGCCGGACCCGCTGCGCGCTCCCTCCCTCCAGTCGCTGCAGGATGAGGCCGCTGATCCGCTCCGCGGGCTCGGCAGGTACCCCCAGGTTCCAGCAGCCGAGGCGGAACAGTTTGGCCGCCCGTTTGAATCCATATTGGCCCTTTCGAAGCGTCGTCCAGCCCGAGGTCAGGTAGCGGCAGCGTTGGGCCGGGTTCGCTTCCCAGCGCGGGCGTTCGGGGGCGGGGGCTTCTGCATAGCGGTGTTGGGGGTTATTACTTCTGGGGTTCTTAGGGGGGTGACACTTTTGCGCTTGCGATTCGGCAGAGCTGTCTCGACCCGCGGGCGGCTTCCTCCAGTTGAGGCGGTACGTGGAGTGATGGCCGCGGCCGGTGCGCGACTCCGTCCGGAACAGCAGGTTGACCCGCTGGAGGAATTTGACGACCTTGTAGACGGTTTTGCGCGAGTAGCCCGTCTCGGCGACGACGGCGTCGGCCCGGAGTTCGAAGCGGCCATGCGCGTCGGAGTGGCGATACAGGTAACGGAAGATTCGGTCATAGGATAGACTGCGCTGTTTACGAATGACATTGGGTATTTTTGATGGGGCGGAGTTGACACACGCCCCCCATCTGGTGTATGATTTGGACGTCATTGTGGGTACACCAGAGCCGGAAAGCTCCTGTTGCTGCAGGAGCTTTTCTCTTTGTCTCGCCGGCTAAATCAGCTCAACCCTTCCCGCCTGGTGTAGGCCTCACCTCCTTGAGAGCGGATCGCCGAGTGTAATCTCCATGACGCTGGGGGCACCATCCCAGCTGTCGTCCCGTCTCGGTTGAGCCTGGCGCCGTTCGCTGTTGACGGTCGAAACGATCGATCGGGCGCCTGACGGCGTTGCCGCGGTCGGGGGATCATGCGGCGAGCCTTCGGGCATGCTGAGGGCAATCCATCGGGACGACGGGCGATGATCGCTCGGCCCGTGGGCCGGAACGGCCACACGGGCCTTGACGTCGGCAGACGGGATGCGTAGA
>JAHEOA010000238.1 GCA_018609825.1 Candidatus Bipolaricaulota bacterium
GGACCGAATAGCCCCCCCATCGTTGAGATTCCGCGTGATGCCATGAGTCGGGGCGCCGTCCGAGTCGGAAAGCGGTAACGGGCGATGGCCGGGGCGATCATCCGCGCCGAGCGTCTCTCAAAGCGCTACAACGGCATCCCGGCTCTCGACTCGCTCGATCTCGACGTGCCCGAAGTCAGCGCCGGCCTTATGGGCGAAAACCGCGCCGACAAGACCACGTTCATCAAGCTCCTTCTCGGCTTGCTTGCCCCTTCGGCCGGCGGGGCCAGCGTGTTAGGCCATGACGTGGCGCACGACGGGCTGGCGCTTCGCCGACGCGTCGGCTACATGCCGGAGGACGAATGCCTCCCACCCGACCAGAGCGCGCATGATCTCGTCGTCCGCTTGGGGCGGCTCTCGGGGTTGCCGCGGGAGTCGGCCGTCCAGCGCGCCTATGACGTGTTGCACCTGGTGGGCTTGGGCGAGGAGCGCTATCGCCCCATTGAGGGCTACAGCATCGGCATGAAACAGCGGGTCAAGCTGGCCCAGTCCATCGTCCACGATCCCGATCTGGTTCTGTTGGACGAGCCCACGAGCGGCCTCGACCCTGACGGCCGCACGGAGATGCTCGACCTCATCGCCAACATTCACGCGAAGATGGGGCTCAACGTGCTGATTTCGACGCATCTGTTGCCCGACGTGGAGCGTGTCTGCGAGCACGTCGTCATCCTCCGCGAGGGTCGAGTCGTCGCCGATGGGCCGCTCAAGCGGCTGCTGGAAGGCGTCGGCGAGGGCGTGCTCGTGCGCATCGTCGGCGACGGCGCGGCGTTCACGGATCGATTGCATGCTGAGGGGCTCGAGGCGACCGAGACCGGTCCGGACAGTTGGATCGTGCGCGGCGACGATCCCTACGAGGGCATTCTGCGAGCGGCCGCCGACACGGGCGTCGAACTGCGTCGGCTGGAGCGCGAGTCGCGCTCGCTGGAGGACGTCTTCTTGGCGCTGCATCAGGAGGCTGCATGAACGACGAGCTCACGCCACAGCGCCGCGGTCAGATCTACGACGTCGGCTATCGGCCGTTTGAGGGCCGATATCTCGGCCGCGGGATGGCGCTGGCGGGGTTGATCTGGGACGACGCCAAGCGGGCGCTCGGCGTCAAGCAGAGCGGCCGCTACAAGGTGATTCTGATCGTGCTCGTTGCCATCGAGGCCGCGATCCTGGCGACGCACGTCTTCAGCAGCCAGCTCATGGAGAACATGGCCGCGCAGCAGGGCAACCTCAGCGGACTGGCGTTCAACCCGTACAGCTCCCTGCTCGGCTCGATCCAACTGCTGCTGATATTCCTCGGCGCGCTGGTGGCGCCCATGCTGATCTGCACGGATCGGCGTTACGGCGTCTATCCGCTCTATCTCTCCCGGCCCATCCAGGCCATCGACTATATGGTCGCCAAGGGGGCCGCCATATTCGGCCTGTTGTTGCTGTTTACGATGGGGCCGGGCCTGGTCTTGCTCGGCGCCAAAGTCGTCCTCGCCAGCGACCCCATGAGCTATCTGAGCAGTCATCTTCGCGACATCGGGGCGCTCGTCGTCAGCTCCGCGCTGATGGCACTGTTCTTGGCGAGCCTCGCCATGGCCGTGGCCTCGCTGACGGCGAATCGAGGTTACGCAGCCGGTGGGTTGATCGGCGGGCTGATGCTCGCCTCGTTTGTGCCGGCGCTGCTGTTTCTCATCACCCAGAACGCCTGGTTCACGCTGGTGGACGTGGGCAGCGCGGCGGCGTACGTCAAGGACGCGCTGTTCGGTACGCTGCAGAGCATCCAAGCCCCGATCCAGATGGGCGGGGAGTCACGCACGGTCAGCTTGGAGCCGTTGTCGCCCTGGATCTATCTGGCGGAAACGTTGGCGGTTATCGTCGTGTCCTGGGCGGTCATCTGGGTCCAGTACCGCCGGGAGGTGCGCTAGCCGTGGCCGTCATTGACGTTCACAGCGCCACCAAGCGCTACGGCGACGTCGTCGCGCTCAGCGACGTCTCGGTGGAGATCGGCGCAGGGGTGACGGGATTGCTCGGGCCCAATGGCGCGGGCAAGACGACGCTGTTGAAGCTCATGGCGGGCCTGTTGGCGCCGACCTCCGGCACGGTCCAGCTCTGGGGCGAATCCCCGCGGTCCCGGCCGAGCCTGTACGGCCGCATCGGCTACTGCCCCGAGGGCGAGACGCTCTACGGCTTCATGACCGGGCGCGCGTTCCTGGCGATGAACGCCGGGCTGCACGGCCAGGACGATCCTGAAGGCGCGGCCCAACGCGCATTGGAACACGTCGACCTCCTCGACCAGGCTGAGAAGCGCATTCGCGCCTACAGCCGCGGCATGCGGCAGCGGATCAAGATGGCCCAGGCACTGCTCCACGATCCCGATGCGTTGTTGCTGGATGAGCCGCTCAAGGGCGCGGATCCGACCCAGCGGCGCACGCTCATGGAGCTCATCGTGCGGCTCGGCGAGGCCGGCAAGACGGTGGTCGTGTCCTCCCACGTGTTGCACGAGGTCGAGCGGATGGCCTCCGACATCGTTCTGATCCATCGCGGGCGGCTGCTCGCCTCGGGCGACTATCACGCGATCCGCGACGCCATGGACGGGCGCCCGCACAAAGTCTCCTTGGCGGCCGACGCGCCGCGACGCCTGGCGGCGGTGCTCACGGAGGGCGATCTGGTGAACGGCGTCGAGCTGCAAGAGGGTCGCGTGGTGGTGGACGTATCCGATCCGTCCCGGTTTTATCGGGATCTGCCGCGCGTGGCGCTGGAGTCCGAAATTCGGCTGACGGAGATCGCGAGCCTCGACGAGGACCTGGAGAGCGTCTTCCGCTACTTGGTGCAATGAAGGCGACGATCGCGCTCACGAAGTTGACGCTGCGCCAGTACGGCAGCCGCTTGGGGCTGCTCGCGTTCGCGGGCATATTGGCGATTCTGCCCTGGATCATCGCGATCGTCTACTGGGGCGCGCGCCAGTGGGAAAGCGAGATCGTCCCGGCCGCTCAGTTCAGCGACGCGCTCTTCGCCAACTTCACGTTGCCGCTGCTCTATCCCGTCGTCGCGCTTTTGTTGACGGCTTCGGCGTTGCGAGACGAGATCCAGAACGGCACGATGCCCTATCTCTGGACCAAACCCGTAAGCCGCGCCTCGATCGTAGTGGGGAAATTCGGCGGAGCGCTCGCCATCGCGCTGTTGATCACGGTGCTCAGCTCGCTCGGGACCGTCGGGGCGATGACGGCCGACGTCGCCACGCTCGGGGCCCAGCTCGGGGCGCTGGTTCCCACGGTCTTGGCGTACGGAGCGCTCTTCTTTGCGTTGGGGACGCTCCTGGAGCGCGGGCTCTTGTGGGGCTTCGTCTTTCTGTTGGGCTGGGAGGAGGCGCTCAGCCGCGTCTCGACCCTGGCGACCCAGATCAGCATCCGCCACTACGCCGAGGAGCTGACGCGAGCGTTGCAGGGGGGAACCAGTTCGCTGGATCCGTTGACCAGCCTGGTCGTCCTGATCAGCGTGGGGGCTGTGCTGTTGGTTCTGTCGGCCCTGCGATTCGGCGGCATGGAGTTCGCCGACTGAATCGTCGGCAATCCAGGCTTCGAGAGCCCACAGCGCCGTCCCGATCGACCCAACTGTCGTGGCTCCTCGACCGTCGGCCAGCGGGCGCCGGAGGGTCCTGCCACGCCGGCCGAAAAGCGAGAGCCACCCTGGTGAGGAGGCCAGACCAGGATGGCTCGCAACATGCCTGACAAGCAGGCTCGTCTCAACGGAATGTGGGGTGACGAACGCCGTCGCTCTACATCTGGAAGAGGCCGAACGCCGCGGCCAAGGCGGCCACGCCGGCGATCAGGCCGGCGGTTGCGATGGCCATGTTCGTGTTCGCCTGCGACTGGACCTCCGACATCTGTCCCTGCATCTGCTCCTCGAGCTCGACGATGCGCGACTGCAGCTGCTGGACCTTGTCCGGGCTCACGGTCTGGGAACTCATCCGCGATTCCAGCGAGTCGAGGCGGCTGCTGTTGTCGGCGATGTTGGACTGCATGCTGGAGATGGGCAAGCTGGAGAGCTCGTTCTCCACGCTGGAGATCCGATCGGAGAGCTTGCTCGTCTGCCCGGACAGCTCCATGCGGATGCTCTCAATCCGATCGGTCAGCTTCGCCGTCGCTTGGGGCCCGTTCGGTTGCTCGGCCAGGGTCGAGACCTGCTGGCTGAGCGACTTCACCTCGTCGCTGAGGTTGGTGACCTTTTTGTCGAGCGAGAGCAGCTCGCGGAGTTTCCCTTCGGCCGTGGAGAGCCGGGCATCGAGCCCGTCAGCGGTCGTCTCCAGGTCGTAGACCCGACCTTGGAGGACCTTGATCTTCTCGCTCGTGCTGGCCCCGACGCCCTCGATCCGGCTCTCCAGTGAGGCGATCTTGGACGGGAGCTTCTCCACCTTGCTCTCGATGCTCTGCAGGTCCTTGATCTGGCCCTCGAGCTTTTTGACCTCGTAGGAGACGTCCTTGACGACGCTGTTCGTCGACTTGGTCTGTTCCAACTGGTAAGAGAGGTCTTTGACCATGTCTTCCAGGTTGTCGACGCTCTTGGAGAGGGCCTTGACCTTCTCTTCCAGATCTTGGGAGTCGTCCTGCGCCATGGCGGGGGCCGTGATCAGCAGGCCGGCGCAGACGATCGCCATCACCATTGTGAAGAATGTTCTGTTCATCGAAATCTGCCTCCTCCTTGGGAGTGGTCTGCGCTCAATGTAGCAGGGGTCACACACGTCACAGAGGAGGTCGGTAAAGCAGGGGTGGGAACTTGGTCACACGGGAATGTCACGCGCGTTACAGTTGGACATCCGGTGTTGTCCGTGCCGGAAGGGTCGTCTAGAATCGATCCGGAGGTGAGCGGCGTGTCCGCGTGGCAGAAGGCGATCCCGGCGTTCCTCGAGTCCCTGGACGTGTCCTCGAACACCGTCCGGACGTATCGGGAGGCCCTCAAGAGCTTCACCCGTTGGCTGGACGCTCACAACGGGACCGAGGCCGAGCCGAGCCCGGAGACCGTTCGCGAATACCGCGAATGGCTCAAGGGCCAGCGCTCCGCCAACACCGTCCTGACGTACTGGGTCGCGCTCCGGCGGTTCTTCCAGTACGCGGCCGTCAACGACCTGATCGGGAAAAACCCCGTCGAGGGGCTCAAGGGACTGCGTCGCCCGCGCGGTCACTTGCGGCGCGATCTGACGCGCAACGAGCTGCGCCGGGTCTTTGAGGCGATCGATACCTCCACGGAGTTGGGCAAGCGCGACTACGCCATGATCAACCTCATGGCCCGCAATGGCCTTCGGATCATCGAGATCCACCGCGCCAACGTCGGGGACGTGGAGGCGCGCCAGCACCGTCAGATCATGCGGATCTGGGGCAAGGGCCGCGACGAGCGGGACGAGTTCGTCGTGCTCGCCCGGCCGACGGAGGAGGCGCTGGAGGCCTATCTCGACGCGCGCGCGGCCGCGGAGCCGCACGAACCGTTGTTTACCAAGGCCTCGAGGGCCCACGCCGACGGCGACGCCCGACTCAGCA
>JAHEOA010000239.1 GCA_018609825.1 Candidatus Bipolaricaulota bacterium
GATAAACCCGTGATGCCCGTCCACGCGGTCCAATTGCTCGCGGATCATCGACACCACAAGTTGGTCGGGGACCAGTTTGCCCTGATCGAGATAGGCTTGGGCCTCCCGGCCGAGGGGGCTCCCCTCTTGGACTTCCGAGCGCAACAGATCGCCCGTGATGATCAAGGGCAGATTGAGGCGCTCGGCCAATAGACTTGCTTGCGTGCCCTTGCCGGCACCCGGCGGGCCCAACAGGATGATGCGACGCCCCATGGTCCTAGGCCCGCCTTCCCATCATGGCACCTCCGCCCTTGCGGATGAGGCTCTCGTAGTGGCGCTCGACCATGTGGGACTCGATCTGCTTGATCGTGTCCACGCCCACGCCGACGGCAATCAGGATCGACGTCCCGCCGAGCGCGAAGAACGTCTGCAGTCCGCTCAGGTTGGAGAATATGTAGGGCAACAGCGCCACGACCGTCAGGAACAGGCCCCCGATCGTAAGCAACCGGTTCTGGATGCGCTCCAGGTATTGCGACGTCGGCCCGCCGGGTCGGATGCCGGGAATGTAGCCGCCCCAGCGGCGCAGGTTGTCGCTCACGTCGGCCGGATTGAAGACGATAGCGCTGTAGAAGAACGTGAAGAACATGATCAGCGCGCCGTAGAAGATCATGTAGAGAATCCCCGAGTTCTGCACGGAGAAGCTGAGCGCGTTGACCCAGTCGGGCGCCGCGCTGATGGTGCTCTGAATTCCGGGGGCGGCCAGCAACGATTGGGGAATGGATAAGATCGCCGCGGCGAAGATGACCGGAATGACGCCGCCCTGGTTGACCGAGAACGGGATGAACGTGCTCTGGCCGCCGTAGACGCGCCCGCGCACGACGCGCTTGGCGTACTGGATGTTCACACGCCGCGCGCCCAACTGGACCAGCACGACGCCCCCGACGACGACCACGAACATCACGATCATGGCCACGCCCCACAGCGGGTGCGCCCCGCCGCCGGGCCCGAGCGAGACGGCGGCCTGGCCGATCAGCTGGGGATAGCTGGCCAGAATGCCGCCGAAGATGATCATGGACACGCCGCGCCCGATGCCGTTTTCGGTGATGCGCTCGCCGAGCCACATGAGGAACATCGTGCCGGTGGTCATCGTCAAAATGCCCATGAAGTAGAAGACGATGGGTGAGACGCCGCTCAACAACAGGCCCTGTTGGCTGGCGATGTAATAACTGAACACCGCGCTCTGCAGCGCCGCAAGGCCGACGGTGCCGTAGCGCGTGTACTTCTGAATCTGCTTCTGCCCCTCGTCGCCCTTCTTCTGCAGCTCCTTCAGATAGGGGATGACGTTCTGGAGCAGGCTCATGATAATCGAGGCGTTGATGTAGGGAATCACGCCGAGCGCAAAGATCGAGAACCGGCTCAACGCGTTGCCCGTAAACAGGTTGACGAAGCCGAACAGCCCCTGGCTCATCGTCTGTTCCAACAGCTGCTGAACTTGGTCCGGGTTGACGCCCGGCACCGGGATCCAGACGCCGAACCGGAAGATGGCGAACGCCCCGAGCGTGAAGAGGATCCGCTTGCGAACCTCGGGAATGGAGAACGACTCGAAAATACCCTGAAGCACGGCGACTCAGTCCTCCCGGTCCTCGTCGTTCTCGTCGGCGGTCTCGGCATCCGCGGGCGCCTCGGCCGAGTCGGCCCTTTCAGCCGCCGCTTCCTCGGTCGGCGCCTCGTCGTCAGGCGAGGTCTCGGCATCCGCTGCCCCAGCGGCGACGCCGGCTTCCGATTGTTCGAGCAGGATCACCTGACCGCCAGCGTCCTCGAGCTTTTGGCGGGCGCCCTGGGACATTCGGTGGGCGTAGACCGTCAGGGCCTTGTCGCACTCGCCGCGGCCGAGCACCTTCAGGCCCGCCTTGAGGTTGTCCACCATGCCGCGATCCCGAACGTCCTCGGGCGTGACCTCGGCGCCGTCGTCGTACTTCGCCATCAGCTCATCCAGGTTGACGTAGGCGTACTCCCGGCGGTGAACGTTGACGAAGCCGCGCTTCGGTATGCGCCGCCACAGCGGCGTCTGGCCGCCCTCGAAGCCGGCGCGGCGGCTGGAGCCGCTGCGCGCGTTTTGTCCCTTGATGCCGCGTCCCGAATACGTCCCGTGGCCCGATCCGTCGCCGCGGCCGACGCGCTTGCGCTTGCGGCGGCTGCCGGCCGTCGGTCGCAGGTTACTCAGATTTCGCATGGAGAATCTCCTCGACGTCCTTGTCGCGCAATCGGGCGATCTCTTCCGGCGTCCGGAGGTTGCTCAGGCCCTCGAGGGTCGCCTTCGCGAGCGTGAGCGGGTTCGTCGACTTGAACGACTTGGTCAACAGGTCGGTGATCCCGGCCAGGCGACAGACCGCGCCCACGGTGCCGGAGGCGATGATGCCCGTGCCGGGCAGCGCCGGCTTGAGCAGCACGCGGGCCGCCTTGAACTCGCCGTGGATCTCGTGCGGAATCGTGCCGTCCTGCAGCGGCACGCGCACCAGGTTGCTCTTGGCGTCGCGTACCGCCTGCTGGATGGCCTGCGGGATCTCGCGGGTGTTGCCCTTGCCGAGCCCCACACGCCCCTTGCCGTCGCCGACCACGACCGTGACGCGGAAGCTCATGTTCTTGCCGCCCTTCACGACCTTGGCGACCCGGCGAATCTCCAGCACTTCGTTGTCGAACTCGTCCTGCTGCTCTCGGCGTCGGCGTCCGCCTCGTCCGTTCAAAACTCCAGCCCTCCCTCACGGGCGCTGTCCGCCAGCGCCTGGATCATGCCGTGGTACGGATAGCCCGCGCGGTCGAACACGACCTGGGTCACGCCCGCCTCGCGGGCGCGCTCGGCCAAGAGCTGGCCCAGCGTCTGCGCCGACTCGACCGACTTGCGGCGCGGAGTGCCGTTGAGGTCGGGATCGAGCGTCGACGCGTAGGCCAGGGTGTGGCCCCGCAGGTCGTCGATGACCTGGGCATACAGATGACGGTTGCTCTTGTGGACCGCCAACCGCGGGCGTTCCGGCGTTCCCCGAACGCGCCGGCGAATCCGCCGGTGTCGTCGCTTTCGCTGTGCGTGCCGATCCAACTTCGCCATGGTTCATCACTCGCCTGCGCCGGCGAGCTTGCCCTCCTTGCGCTCGATCGTCTCGTTGTGGTACTTGATGCCTGTTCCCTTGTACGGCTCCGGCACCCGCAGCGCACGAATCTCGGCGGCCACCTCGCCCACGAGCTGCTTGTCGGGGCTTTTGAGGACGACGATCGCCTGGATGCTGCTGCTTTGCGAGTCCTCGACGGAGGCCTCGACGCCGTCCGGAATCGGGAAATGAATGGGATGGCTGTAGCCAACCTCGAGCACCAACTCTTGTGGCCCTTGCATGCGTGCCCGATAGCCGAGGCCGATCAAGTGGAGTCGGCGCTCGTAGGGCTCGCGCGCTCCGTGCACCAGGTTGGCGATCAACGAGCGATAGAGCCCGTGGCGGGCCTTGTGGGCCTTCGTCTCGCCGCGGCGCTGCACCTCGACGACGCCGTCGTCCACGACGATATCCACAAACTTCGGCTCGTAGCGCTGCTCCAGCGTGCCGGCGGGGCCTTCGACATGCACCACCCCCGGCGTCTCTTCCACCGAGACGTTGACGCCCTCGGGAATCTCAATCGGCAATCGGCCTATCCGCGACATGGTCGCTCCCTTCTAGCCACCTCGTCTTGACGCATCAGAATTCAAATACCTCGTGCCCATCCGCGTGCTCGGCCCGCCGTCGTCGCCCGTTCCAAGATACGGCGTCACGGCCGCAGCGACGCCGTGCTTGCCGGCCTGGTAGCCAGGCGCCTTACCAGACGTAGCAGAGCACTTCGCCGCCGACGCGCTTCTCACGGGCCTGATGGTCGGTCAGGATCCCATGCGAGGTCGTCAGGATGGCGATGCCGAGTCCGCCGAGCACCGTCGGAATCTCGTCCGCGCTCACGTAGACACGCCGACTCGGCTTGCTCACGCGCTGCAGATCCTGGATGACGCGCTCGCGTCGACGACCGCCCTTGTACTTCAGGCGGATCGTCAGGATGCGCTGCGCGCCGCCCTCGTTGGCGACCTCGTAGCCGCTGATGAACCCTTCGTCCTGAAGAATCTGGGCGATCGCCTCCTTGATGTGGGACGAGGGCATCGCCAGCGTGTCCCGATACC
>JAHEOA010000240.1 GCA_018609825.1 Candidatus Bipolaricaulota bacterium
AGATGCTCTACGCCTCGTCGTGTCCCTGTCGGCCTCGCTGCGGATGGGCGTCCTGAGCCTACCATCGTCGGTTGGTGGTGGCTCGTCAGCTTGGCGGGAATTGCCGCCCGTTCCGCGGGTGATGCCGAGCCGATCATGGCCCACGCGCCTATCCCGAGGCTGGGGATGATCGCGGCGTCACGTGTCCCGCGCCAGGGGCATTTGGAGGGGCGAGGGGGCTCAGACGGTCCGGCTCGTGCCATCTCGCCTGTCCCGCCCCCAAGGAGAGCGGGCCCAGCGCCGGCTTGGGCCGATAATCAGGGCCAGCGAGCGACGAGGGTGATGCGGAGGACCTTGGCGGCCGATGGCGCTGTCATTGGGGAAATTCAGTTGAACGAGTGGACGTGGCGGCGGACGTATTCGCGGAACAGCGGATCGGGCACGGCGTAGCGGCGTTGGCCGTGGGTGGCCCGCGAGATGCACCCTCTCGCCTGGAGGCGACGCAAGAGCTTGGGCACGGACGCCGCGTTCAGCCCTGCCTCGGTGGCCGCCTCGACGACGGTGCTGTGCGAGGCTGGATGCGTCAGGTCCACCAGCACGGCCAGCAGTCGCTGTTCGCTGGCGCTCAGCGACGCGACCCGGGGCTCGAAGATCGTCAGCGAGATGCGGTAAAACGTCTGCTCCAGGGCCAGCTCGAACGTGTGGCGTGTGGCGCGGTTATGGCGGCGCGCGAGCTCGAAGGTGTGGTAGGCCAGCTCCTGGAGGTAATAGGGATGGCCGGCCGCGAGCTCGACCATGCGGCCCACGACTTCATCGTCAAAGCGCATGGGGGTATCCGCGATCGGCTGCGTCACGGCGGCGCGCATGGCCGTCTCTGAGAGCCGCTGCAGCTCGGCCGCCTGCAAGGCGGACGCCGATGGGGAGCGGGTCGAGGTGAGGGGGGCAAGCGGGTCGGGAGCGCCGGCGATGACGAGCATCACCTTGGCTGCCTCTGGCCCTAGTTCCGCGATGGCGCTGCTCAGCCGCGCCGTCGTCCGCGGCACGTCCGTGACCAGATCTAAGTCGTCGATCAGCAGGAGGATGCCGGTCGCGTGCGGCTGAACCTGGTGCCAGATGTGTTGAAGGTGGTTGCGGAAGTCGACTTGGGCCTCGCTCGCCGAGGGGAGCTGGGCGGGTAAGGTGGGCTCTCGGGACGAAGGCCGGGGGGGATCGCTCGACTGTGCCGGTCGTTGCGATCGGGCGTTCCCGTGCGAAGCGTGAACCTGCAGCCGCAGGTTGCCAACGAGCGAGTTGATGAAGCCCGATGGGGATTCAGGACGGGCCACCGTCAGGACGGTGAGCAGGCCTTGGGTGTCCGCCAGTCGTTGGCAATGCAGCAGCAAGGACGTCTTGCCCAGCGCCCAGTCGCCCACCACGGCCATGTGGCGCGGCTCCCCCTCGAGCGTGGACCGGAGGCACGCCCGGAACAGCTCGATCGGCCCATCACGATTGGCAAAATGCGGTGGGGCACGGCTGTTTCCCGGCGTGAACGGGTTTTGCATGTTCATGAACGATAAGCCTGACGATATATGTCAAGTTTGTCAAACGTGACCGTTCGCAATGATCTTTTCGCAATGATCTTCATGTGACGCACGACTCTGTGTATCATCTTGGATCCCGATTCGCTTATCGGAGGCTCACGGAGAGCCGAGGGTCGGGCGCGTCCTCCCTGGCCGGCACCTCCGGCTTCCGCGGCGCCGGGGCGTGGCCGTGGTGCCGAGGACAGGCAACGCCGGGCGGGCATGCTGGCCTTACGGGGCTTTCCGTAGCTACACCCGGAGTCAAACGGTAAGCCCCTACCCCTCTTCCCGGGCTTACCGTGTTCCGCGATGCCGCCGCCCGAACGCGTGCCCAATCGGCCCCACCAGCCGCTGAGACGGCCGGCTAGGGAAAGGGTCCCCCTATCCGAGAAGGCTCCTTCGGTTGACGGCACGAGATGATTCGGCCGACGGGACGCCGCCAGCCGAATCGGGGAATCGCGTCCGTCATCCACAGCCGGGACCGCCATCGTTAGGTTGGGAGCAGAAGGCAGGGACCCTGGAGGTTCCACCCCGAATACGCCGGTCTCAGACTGGGGATCTGGGGTCCCTGCTTTTCACCGTCTGCACGCGGACCGACGCCCTTGTGCCACGCAACGCGTCGGGGCACAACATCTGCACCAAGGAAGCCGATAATGGGCAAGATATCCGCTTTGCCGTGATTCGCGAACGGGCCGATCGGGCCCTTGAGGAGGTGTCGAGCCGCATGGCGAAGCTGGACCGGCACCTCTCGGACGCGCGAGCGCGCCGGGAGCGCTTGGCCCCATGCCAAGGTCTGCTACCGACAATCGGTACCCGCCCTAGCGTAGCCGACTTACTCCCAAGCCACACCGTGGGCCTCGAGGAGTCCATGGAAGCCGGCCTCGTCCAGAATGCGCACGCCGCGCGCCTCGGCCTGAGCGCGTTTGGATCCGGCTTCCGGGCCGGCCACCAGGAAGTCCGTCCGGTCGCTGACGCTCGAGGTGGCCCGGCCGCCGGCGCGCTCCACCAGGCGTTCGACTTCCTCGCGGCTCCAGCGCTCCAGACGCCCAGTGAAGACGAACGTCAGGCCCTCCAACGGCCGATCCGTCTCGGCGGTGGAGAACAGCGGATTGGATAAGCTCAGCCCCGTGTCCGGCAGGGCGGTGACGGTCGCTCGGTTGCGGTTGTCGGCGAAGAACGTCTCCACGCTCTTGGCCACCTCCGGCCCGATCCCGTCGATGGCCAGGAGGTCGGGCTCGGAGGCGGCCATGACCTCGTCCAGCATCGCGAACCCTTGGGCCAGCAGCCGGGCAACGTGGAGCCCGACGTGCGGGATGCCGAGCGCATAGAGGAACCGGGCGAGTGTGGTCGCCTTGCTGGTCTCGATCTCGGCGATCAGGTTGTGCGCGGACGTTTCGGCGAAGCCCTCCAGCGGCACGAGGTCGTCCGCGGTCAGCTGGAACAGCGCTTCCAAGCTCGTCAGCAGCCCGGCCTCGTAGAGCTGGCGCACGCGCCGCTGCCCGAGCCCCTCGATGTCCAGCGCGTCGCGGGAGGCGACATGAATCAGCCGCTCCTGGAGCTGGGCTGGGCAGCTGATGTTGGGGCAGCGCGTCGTCTTGCGGTCCTCGCTCATGACGACCTCGGCGCCGCACGCCGGGCAATGGGCGGGCATGCGGAACCGACGTTCGCTCCCGTCGCGTTCGGCCGGTCGCGTCGCCACCACCTGGGGGATGACGTCGCCGGCACGCTCCACGGCGACGGTGTCCCCAACCCGAATGTCCTTACGGTCGACCTCGCTCTGATTGTGCAGCGACGCCCGGCTCACCTCGACGCCGCCCAGTTGGGTGGGCTCGAGGTGGGCGACCGGGGTGAGCGTGCCGAGGCGACCGACCTGGACTTGGATGCTCGCCACACGGGTCATTGCCCGCCGGGCGGGGAACTTGTACGCCAGGGCCCAGCGTGGATCGCGCGAGCGCGTGCCGAGGACCTGGCGGTCATTGCGATGGTCGACCTTGTAGACGACCCCGTCGATCTCGTAGGGCAGCTCGTCGCGGGCCTCGCCCAGCTCCCGATGGTAGGCCAGCATCGCGTCGATGCCCTCACATGGTCGAATCCGCTCCACGTTGACCCGCAGTCCCCAGTCGCGTAGTGCCTGTAGCAGCTTCCATTGAGAGTTGACGTCCGCGCTCGCGCCCTCGGCAACGTCGTAGATGAAGAGGTGCAGCGGGCGCTGGGCGGCCACGGTCGGGTTGAGCTGGCGCAGGGAGCCGGCCGCCGCGTTGCGCGGGTTGGCGAACGGGCTCTCGCCGGCGTCGATGAGTCGGGCGTTGAGCGCTTCGAACTCGTCGACGCGCATGTAGGCCTCGCCGCGGACGACGAGCCGATCGGGCGGGGGGCCGGCCTCTCCCTCCATTAATCGCAGCGGGACCTCGGCGATGGTCTGGACGTTGGCCGTGATGTCCTCCCCGGTTTGGCCGTCGCCGCGGGTGGCCGCGAGCGTCAATCGGCCGTTCTCGAAGATCAGCTCCACGGCCAGGCCGTCGTACTTCGGCTCCGCCAGGTAGGTCACCGCCGACCGGCCGAGTTCCCCCCGGCAGATCTCGTCAAAGCGACGCACCTCGTCGGCCTCGTAGACGGGCCGCAGGCTCAGCATCGGAACGGGGTGTTCGACCAAGTCGAGTTCGTCCTGCGGTCCGCCGCCGACCCGCTGGGTGGGCGAGTCCGGGGTGCGCAGTTCCGGGTAGCGGCGCTCCAGCTCGACCAGTTGGGCAAAGAGCATGTCGTAGTCGGCGTCGGGAATGGCGGGATCGTCGTAGACGTAATAGCGGCGGTCGTGATACCGGATGGCCGCGCGCAGCTCCTCCGCCGCAGCCTCGGCAGTGTCGTGGGCGAAACTCTCGTTGAGATCGATCTGCGGGATCAGGTCGCTGTCGCTCATCGGTCCTCGTGATCGTACCGTTGTGGGTCGAGTTCGCCCATGGCCGGTGTCCACCGGACAGGC
>JAHEOA010000241.1 GCA_018609825.1 Candidatus Bipolaricaulota bacterium
ACCCGCTGGGCCTTGCGGACGACGGCCGTCGGCCGCCCCCGCAACCGCGGGTTGCTCTGTTGCTCCAGGGAGGCGAAGCAGGCGTTCAGGTCGACGTGCGCGATCGTTCTCGCCATCGGTCACTCCGAGCCGTCGTCCACCCCGATTAGCTTCCAGATGAGGGTGTCCGGGTCGAACTCCAGGCGATAGTACGTCGAGCCGTCGTAGGCCGAGATGCAGTGGATCCGTCGGTCGCCGCGATCGGCCTGGTGGTGGAAGGTGACCTTGAGCCGCCGCCACTCGTCCCGCCAGTGGATCTTCAGCCAGGGCAGGCGCTTCTCCAACTGTTTCTCCGGCACGAACCAGGCGGCGATGGACAGGGGGTCGTTGCGGTCGGGCGTCCAGACGTCCATGGTGGATCAGAGCTCCCGTATGACGCGGATGACGCGGCCGAGAATCCGCCCGCCGTTCAACGAGATCGGCTCGAAGTCGGGGTTGGCCGGGTCGAGGTAATACCGGCCGTCGCGCTTGGCCAGCGTCTTCACGGTCGCTTCCGCGTCCACGTCGTCCTCCTCGATGATGGCGACCACGATGTCGCCGATCTTCGGTTCCACGTCTTCGCGAATGATGACGAGATCGCCCGGCCGGATCCCCGCGCCGACCATGCTCTCGCCCTGGACCTCCAGCGCGAAGACGCCCGCTTCATCGGGGTAGACGTCGTCGGGCGTCAAAGTGCCCCGGAACTCCGCGTCGGCCAGACGGGGGGTGCCGGCGGGGACGCGGCCGAGGATCGGGACGCCGAGCAGCTCCCAAATGCGGTCCCAGTTCAGTTGGGGGGCGCGCGGCGAGCCGCGGCGTTCGAGGCAGCCGTCCGCCTCCAGGGCCTGGAGGTGCTTGGTGACCGCTCGCGGCGAGGCGAATCCGAACGCGCGGCAGATCTCCGTCGTCGTCCGGATCCGGCCGTGTCGACGGACGCCCTCGACCAGGTAACGGAGGATCCGCAACCGTTGCGGTGTCAGCTCGTCCGTGCCCATGAATGCCTCCCAGAGACAGGGTAGTATATGTATATATACTGGCGTCGCGATTGTCAAGCCGCTTGGCCTCGGCGAGGTGCGGTGGAGCGGGCCGCGCCGAGCGGACGCCGCCCGGCAAGCGTTCAGGCCACAGCGCGGGGAGGGGTGGGGTCGCGATGCGGAGTCGCCTCGACGATGTCCAGGACCACGACGAAGGCGATCGGCTCGGCTGGGCCCTCGGCCTCGCCGAAGAGAGTCGGCTCCTCGGCGGGAAACTGGGGCGAGATGTGGATGACCTCTGCGATCTCGTCGGCCTCGTCGTTCAGGAACGCCTCGAGCGCCTGCGTGGCGCTCGCATGGTGTGGCTTCGGGACGACGTGGCTGACCCAGTACATGGCCCACTCCAGGGAAGTTCATCTCAGGCTAACGAGCGCCGGCGTCCTCCTCCGCGTCAGTCGTCCGCTTATCGCCTCGGGCGTGTTACGCGACCTTCAGACGCGGGGCATGGGGAACGAGGGCCGACCATGCTAGATGTGGACTATGAACCGAAACTGTCCGGTCTGCGACGAGCCCGTCGAGCGGCTCGGCCCCACGATCGGCCCCGAGATGGGCCGCGCGCCCTTGGGCGGGCGCGGCATGGTGGTCCATACCGACGAGACGACCTACGTGGTCCACGCCGTCTGTCTCGACGCCTTCGGCGATCTGCTCGAGCGGTTCCATGGCGAGGGCGCCGAAGTGGCGTCCCCCGCCGCCGGCCCGTGAGCCTGGCGCCGGCCTCCGTTCGGGCGGTCCGCCCTCGCACGCGGCCGATCCCCCGATTCTGTGCCGTGCCCGCCCTCTGCGCCTACTTCCAAGGGACTTAGGACCCCGACGGCCTATAGGTCTATAGGCTTTGGCGGGGTAGGGGAAATATAAAGGCAATTGGTGGCCATTGAGCGCACAAAGCGGGGATTATGGCCTGTGAATGCTGATGCGCGGCGGTTCTCGAAACCGGAGCGGCCTTGTCCCGGTCGGGGCGATCGTTTATAGCTGAAAGTGGTTCAATGGCTGCAAGCTGATCGCGCCGATTTGCGGGCCCCTCATTTCCCCGGAAGTCGGGTTCTACATTGAACTTCCCACGAGGTCTCAGGAAGCTCCCGACGGGCGCCTGAGACCTCTTCCCACCTCTTGTGTGCGTCTTCGGAACGACCCGAGAGGTTGCTCAGGCCCCTCGCCCGGAGCGGCCGCCATGAACGGGTCGATAGCGGAAAAGCTGACGTGGCCGTTGGCCCTCACGGGTGCGCGGCCCCGCCGTTCGTGGCCGGAGTGTCGGACACCGTCCGATCCATCTGCTCGATCAGGTCGAGCGGGTCGTCCTGAAACCGCCGGACCGCCTCTCGCTTGATCTTGGTCGAGAGCGTCTCGAGATCGGTGTGGTGCTCGCCCTTCTTGAGGTTGATGAACTCGCAGAACTGGGCGACGGAGCTGCCGTGGAGCACCAGCAGGATCGCCAGGTGATCGTCCTCCGTCAGGCGAACATGGCCGCGGGCCACCTGCTCCAGCACCGTCGAGGTCAGCGTCGCCGACTCGGCGGAGGAGGTCAGCTTGGCGCAGCGGTCGTGGACGTGTGAGGCGAGCACGAGGAACTCCGCCAGCGACAGCGTCGCCGGCGGGGCCGAGGGGACGGCGTCCGCGTCCGGCTCGGATGCGGGCGCCGAGAGCGCTGAGGGTCGCGCCGAAGCGTGCGGATCCCGCTCCCGCAACGTCGCAGCGATCGCGGGTTCTTCGGCCCCTCCGTTCTGATGGGGTTTCCCATTAGAGGATGGAGGCTCCGACGCCGTCGGATCAGGCAGTTCGCCCGCGGCCAGCTCAATCCGGCCCGTCTTGGTCAGCTTGATCACGCGCTCGGGGTTCTGTTTGGCCTTGTAGTCGTTGTCGTGGGCAAGTGCCCCCTGCCAGCCGTGCTTGTCCGACTTGTGCGCGGCGATGATGACCCGCTTGCCGATCCAGTCGAACTCCGCGAAGTCCTCCGGACGATCCTTGGCCATGACGCTGATCTTGCCGGTGTCGTCTTCCAACGTGACGAACTGAATGGACCACGAGCCATACTTGCTCGTTCCGCTCTTGCGCTCGGCGATGTGGGTCACCGTTGCCGTCAGGTCGAGCACTGGCATCGCCTCCGGCAGTTTGTGAACGTCTTGGATCGTTTGCGCCGTCATCGCATCGCCTCCATTGTCCGCGTTCATGGTCGGGCCGAGTCCCCCGATCGTCCCGCTCAACTGCCTCGCACAGGGGGCGTTGGCACGCCCTGGCTCTTGTTATTGCCCATACCATACCATACCATTATGGTCATGTCAAGTATTGACCATTATGGTGGGGGCGTGCTAGGTTCGGCCGTTATGGACGAGGCCGCACGTCGAGAGGTGCTCGCGCAACTCGAGGATCCCGAAGCGCTCCAGGACCTGCTGGCGCGCGCCGAGGCCGATCCCGCCATTCCCGACAGCATCAAGTATCGCCGACGGATGACGTGGAACCTCAAGGATCGGGACGTGGCACTGGTGGCCGTCTTGGGCTACTGGCAGGGGCGGGGCCTGAGTCAGCTGCAACGCGACGCGTTGCAGGCGCTATGGGAGAAGGAGACGGGGCAACTGGTCTGGGCCGACGAACAGGGTCGGGCACGCTAGGCCAAATGTTCCGTTTCCGCAGCAGTGAGACACTTGCCCGTGAGCGACTCGGCGATAACCTCGCCCCGAGGAGGGTCTCATGGGGCTGCGGAACCGGACGCGTCACAGCGCGGCGGAGAAGCTGGAGATCGTCCCTGCCGCCCTGCGCAACGAGGCCAGCATGTTCAATATGCTAGCACCGTCGATCCAACAAGCCAGTGCGGTCTGGTGGGCGTAGTCGAACTGGGATCGTCACCGCGGCTCACGTCAGTTGAAGCCTTTCCAGCAGCGAATGATACCGGGGGTCATTCCTCACGTCATCATACACTGGCATAACTCGCAGCTGCAGAAGCCAGGCATCATGATCATGATATGCCTGTTCCAGCCACTCAAAGCCTCCATCGTTCTCTCCAAGGGCAAAGTAGATCAAGCCAATAGCCGATGAAAGCCCATGCTCTTGTGGGCGTTCCTTTAGGCTCGCGAGAATCTCCTCCACCTCGGCTTGCTCACCTGCGTCAGCATAGACCGAGCCCAGAAATGCATCAATCCATATGTCGGCCGAACCGATGGCTGTGTCTTGAGGACGTTGGGAAACCTTCTCTTTCGCTGTCTTGAGGATTTTCAGTGCTTCGTGATGTTGATTGAGCTCCCGAAGTGCATCCGCTTTGATCAAATGAGATAAAACCTTCATTTCATCAAGTGTCAACGCCCGATCCGCTTGTTGAATGGCTGTCTCGTATAGCCGCTGGGTATGGTAGTAGTAGGCGAAATACAAGTGCGTCAGTGCCCCCGCATGAATATCGAGGGCTCGCTGCAGCTGAGCATACGCCTCATCGGGTTGCTCAAGCCAGATGTGGAGGAATGCCGCGTTCAGATTACTGATCAGAGAAAGCGGGTCTAGCTCCTGAGCACGCTGCATGGCCCTCAGCGCATCTCGGGCCCGTCCTTTTCGCACTAACAGCTGGCCATACCACTGTTGCGCTGGCGCGTAATCCGGGTTCAATTCGAGGGCGTTCTGATAGGATAACTC
>JAHEOA010000242.1 GCA_018609825.1 Candidatus Bipolaricaulota bacterium
ACGGAGATGAAGCGCTATACGGTGCTGCGTTCGCCGCACGTCAACAAGAAGGCGATGGAGCACTTTGAGCGGCGGATTCACAAGCGATTGCTCGACATCAAGGAGCCGACGTCCGAGACGATCAACGCGCTCATGGACATCGAGCTGCCGACGGGCATCGACATCGAGTTGAAGCTCTAACGTCAGGGAGACGTCGATTATGGCGACAGGCATTCTGGGCCGAAAAGTGGGCATGATGCAGTGGTTCGACGAGAGCGGTCGGGCCGTCGGCGCGACCGTGGTCGAGGCCGAGCCGAACGTCGTTGTCCAGGTCAAGAACGAGGACCGCGACGGCTACGAGGCCATTCAAATCGGCTTCGACGAGGTGGAGAGGCGCAAGCTCAACCGGCCGGAGCTCGGGCATTTGGAGAAGGCCGACGTGGCCCCGCAGCGCCATCTGCGGGAGTTCCCTCCGGACGAGGACGCCGAGTACGAGGTCGGCCAGGAGATCGGCGTCGAGGCGTTCGAGGTCGGCGAGCGGATCGACGTGAGTGGCGTCACCAAGGGGAAGGGCTTCCAGGGCGGCATGAAGCGCCACGGCTTCCACGGCGCCTCGGCCGGCCACGGCGAAGGGAAGCGCGCCCCGCGTCGTCCCGGCTCGATCGGCAACATCATGGCCACGGGTAAGGTCTTCAAGGGCAAGAAGATGGCGGGTCGCATGGGCCACCGTCGGGTCACGGTTCAGAAGCTCGAGGTGCTCAAGGTCGACCCCGACAAGAACGTGATCGTGCTCAAGGGGGGCGTTCCCGGCCCCCGAGGGACGGTCTTGGAGCTCTGTAAGCGCGATGGCTAAGACGACGCTCCACAGGTTTGCGGGCGGCCAGGACGAGATCGAGTTGGGCGATCATTGGGTCGACACGCCCGTCAACGCGGATCTGTTGCACCGGGCCGTGCGCAGCTACATGACGAATCAGCGGCAGGGGACGCGCCGCGTCAAGACCCGAGGTCAAGTGATCGGCAGCAGCCGCAAGCCCTGGCCCCAAAAGCACACCGGCCGGGCGCGGCACGGCGACCGGCGCTCGCCCCTGTGGGTCGGCGGCGGCAAGACGTTCGCGCCGCAGCCGAAGCACTACGAGCTCACATTGCCGAAAAAGATGCGCCGGGCGGCGCTCGGCTCGGCCGTGCGCGATCGCGTGCAGAGCGACCGCCTGATCGTCATCGACGAGCTCGGCTTTGAGGTCCCCAAGACCAAGGACGCCATGGCGCTGTTGGAACGGCTCGACCTGACGCCGGAGCAGGACAAGGTGCTCGTGCTCGTCTCCGCCGCGGAGAACACGATTCCGGCGCGGAAGTCGTTCAGCAATCTGCCGAAGGCCCGCTGCATGTCGGCGATGAGCGTGCATCCCTATGAGGTGCTCAACCACGAGTGGCTGCTCGTGACCGAAAACGCGCTGAGCGAGCTGGAGAGGAGGGTGCGCTGATGGATCTGAACGACGTGCTTGTGGAGCCGATCCTGAGCGAAAAGAGCTGGCTGCAGCAGGACGACCGTCAGTACACGTTCCGCGTGCACCCCCGGGCGAACAAGCTACAGATCCGCGAGGCGGTCGAGGCGATCTTCAACGTGGACGTCGTGGACGTCCGGACGATGAACATGCACGGCAAGCCGCGGCGCACGCGCTTCTACCAGGAGGGCCGACAGGCCTCGTGGAAGAAGGCGGTCATCCAGCTCGCGCCCGGCGACCGGATCGACCTCCAACAGTAATGGCGTCATACCGACGGAATGAGTGGTGATTTGACCCATGCCGACACGCAAGTTTAAGCCGACGACCGCGGGCCGACGGCACGCCGAGTGGCCCGATACGTCGCATCTGACGAAGAAGCCGCCGGAGAAGTCACTGTTGCGCTCGCTCAAAAAGAGCGGCGGGCGGAACAACCAGGGGCGCGTCACGGTTCGCGGGCGCTCCGGGGGCCACAAGCGGCGCTATCGCGTCATCGACTTCGCGCGCGACAAGCTGGAGATTCCGGCCGAGGTCGTCTCCCGCGAGTACGACCCGAATCGGTCGGCGTGGATCACGCTGTTGCAGTACGCCGACGGCGAGAAGCGCTACATTATTTCGCCCCTGCAGCTCAAGATCGGGGCGACGGTCCGCTCCGGCGATCGCGGCGTGGAGGCCCGGCCGGGCAACGCGCTCCCATTGCGAGAGATTCCCGTCGGCACGTTCGTCCACTGCGTGGAGTTCATGCCCGGCGGCAAGGCGAAAGTTGCCCGCGCGGCGGGCACGGGGGCGCAAGTGCTGAGCCGCGAAGGCGGCTACGTCCGACTGCGGTTGCCCTCCGGCGAGATTCGGCTCTTCGACGCCGAGTGCCGCGCCACCGTCGGCCAGGTGAGCAACCCGGATCACAAGAACGTCGTCCACGGCCAGGCCGGCCGCGTGCGGCATCTGGGGCGCAAGCCGATCACGCGCGGTGTGGCCCGCAACGCGGTCGATCACCCGCACGGCGGCGGCGAGGGCCGCGGCTACATCGGCGGAACCCCGATGACGTTCAAGGCCAAGCCGGCCAAGGGCGTGCGGAGTCGCAAGAAGAAGCCGAGCGACAAGCTGATCGTCCGGCATGCACGCGACGCACGGAACAAGCGCAGGAGGAGGCGTTAACCCATGGCCCGATCGACCCACAAGGGGCCGTACGTACACCCGAAGCTGTTGAAGAAGGTCGCCAAGGCGCGCCGCGGCGAACTGCGTGAGATCGTGACCTGGTCGCGCGCGTCGGTCGTGACGCCGGAGATGGTGGGGCTGACCATCAAGGTGCACAACGGCCGAGCGCACGTGCCGGTCAGCATTTCGGAAGCGATGGTGGGGCACAAGCTCGGCGAGTTCGCCCCCACCCGGACGTTCGACTCGCACGGCGGCGTCAAGAAGAAGGCGCCGAGACCGACATGATCGAGATTCCCGTGGAACACTCGGCGATGGAGACGAAGCGCCATGACTGATGCCAAAGCGATTTCCAAGTTCGTTCGCGTGTCGCCCAAGCGCGCCCGGATGGTTGCGGAGAAGCTCCGCGGCCGTTCCGTCGACGAGGCGCTGCTGGAGGCCCAGTTCACCAACACCAAGGCGGCCCGCGTCATCTACAAGACGCTGGAGTCGGCGATCGCCAACGCGGAGCACAACTTTGACCTGGACGTCGACGAGCTGATCGTCCATGAGGCCACGGTGGACAAGGGGCCCGTGCTGAAGCGCATGAAGCCCCGCGCTCGGGGCCGGGCGGACATCATGCGCAAACCGACCAGCCACATCACCGTCGTGGTGCGCGAGAGGGAGGACGAGTCCTAATGGGCCAGAAGATCAACCCGATCGGGTTCCGCATGGGGGTCAACCGCAAGTGGATCTCCAACTGGTATGATCCCTCGAATGCGGCCGACTATTTGGAAGAGGATCGCATGATTCGCGATCTGATTGGCGAGCGCTACCGGGGGGCCGGCATCGCCGAAGTCAGCCTGGAACGGCCCACGACGGCGCGGCTGTCGATCGTAATCCGCACGGCGCGGCCCGGCATCATCATCGGCAAGGGCGGTCAGGAGATTGATCACTTCCAGCAGGACCTGGAAGCGACGACGGGCCGGTCGGTGAAGATCTCCATCAAGGAGGTCGACGCCCCGGACCTCGAGGCGATCTTGGTCGCCGAAGAGGTGGCCTATCGCGTCGAGGGGCGCTTCCCCGTCCAGCGGGCGATCAAGGAGGCCGGTCGCCGCGTCATGGAGAACGGCGCCCAAGGCGTCAAAATCCGTTGCGGCGGGCGCCTCGGCGGCGCCGAGATCGCGCGCAACGTGGAGATCAAGCACGGCCGCGTGCCGCTGCAGACGATCCGCGCCGACATCGACTATGGATTCACCGAGGCCCTGACCAAGTACGGGCCGATCGGCATCAAGGTCTGGCTCTTCCGGGGCGAGCACATTCCGCTCAACTTGACGAGCCAGGTCGACGAGCGAGGTGAGAACGTTGCCACTCCTGCAACCTAGACAGACGAAACATCGCAAGCAATTCAAGGGCCGCATGCGCGGCGTGGCCACGACGGGCCACGAGGTCAACTTCGGGGAGTACGGCATCCAGGCGCTGGAGCCGTCGTGGATCTCCAACCGCCAGATCGAGTCCTGTCGAACGACGATGGTCCGTGAGCTGGAGCGCAACTCCAAGATCTGGATCCGCATCTTCCCCGACAAGCGCATCACCAAGAAGCCGGCCGAGACCCGCATGGGCAAGGGAAAGGGCGACATCGATCACTATGTGGCGGTGGTGACGCCCGGGCGGATTCTGTTCGAGCTGAGCGGCGTCTCCCGACAGCAGGCCGAGCGCATCAACCAGCTTGTCTCCTACAAGCTGCCCATTGCGACGCGCTTGCGCCGACGGATCAAGCTGGGAGGCGAGCGATAACGATGGCGCTGGTGGCCGAGGAGCTCCGCGAGCTGAGTGAGGACGAGCTGCGCGAGAAGGAGTCGGAGCTCAAGCGGACGTTGTTCAATCTGCGGTTCCAGCTTGCCATGGGCCAGCAGGACAACACGGCGGCGATCAAGGAGACGCGGCGCGACATCGCGCGCGTCAAGACCGTGTTGAGCGAGCGAAGGAAGGCGATTGCCGATGCCGGTTAAGGAGCGAACGGGGCGCGTGACCAGCGACGCACGCGCGAAGACGATCACGGTGGTGGTGGAGAACCTCGCCGAGCACCCGACCTATCACAAGTACGTCCGCCGACGGAAGAAGTTCCACGCCCACGACGAAGCGGGCGAGGCGCGCGTGGGCGACGTCGTCCGCATCCAGGAGACGCGACCGATCTCCAAGACGAAGCGCTGGCGCTTGGTGGAGATCGTGCAGCGGGCGCATGAGGAGGAGACCGCGGCATGATTCAGATCCGGAGCATGCTCAACGTCACCGACAACTCGGGGGCCCGACAGATTCGCGTCATCAACATCATGGGGCGGCCCGGATCGAAGCGCGGCCGGGTGGGCGACATCGTCGTCGGCTCGGTCCGCCGACGCCTGCCGAACAGCGAAATGGAGAAGGGTCAAGTCGTGCGCGGGGTCATCGTCCGCACGCGCAACCGCTATCGTCGTGAGGACGGCAGCTACGTGCGATTCGACGACAACGCGGTCGTGCTCGTCAACACGGACCTGGAGCCCGTGGGAACGCGCGTGTTTGGGCCCGTGCCGCGCGAGCTCCGTCGGCTGAACATGCTGCGGGTGCTGTCGTTGGCGCCGGAGGTGCTGTGATGCGCAAGGTTCACCGAGGCGACATCGTCAAAGTGATCAGGGGCAACGACCGCGGCGCGCGCGGCGAAGTGATGCGGGTTGAGCCCAAGGATCGGGTCGTCGTGAAGGGTGTCAAGATGATCACGAAGCACCAGCGCCCGACCCAGACCCAGCGCGAGGGCGGCATCATCGAGCGCGAGGGGACG
>JAHEOA010000243.1 GCA_018609825.1 Candidatus Bipolaricaulota bacterium
CTCGAAATCCAGATAGAACGCCGGCTACTCGATCTCGTCGAGCGCTTCCAGTTCCGCCTCCAGTTGCTCTGGCGTCGGCAGATCGTCCTGGAGGTCCTGGGGCAACTCGTCCGTCAGTTGGTAGGTGGCCACGCCGACGGGCCGGGTGAGCTCGCGCAGGGCGTACTCTACGATGACCCGGTTGCGGTCCTTGCACAGCAACAGGCCGATCGTCGGGTTGTCCTGCTCATGGCGGAGCCGGTCGTCGACGGCCGAGAGATAGAAGTTCATCTTGCCGGCGAACTCCGGCTTGAACGCCTCCACCTTGAGGTCGATCACCACGAAGCAGCGCAGATGGAGATGATAGAAGAGCAGGTCGAGATAGTAATCCTGGTCGCCGACGTCCAGAGGATACTGACTGCCGACGAAGGCGAACCCCTTGCCCAGCTCGATCAGAAAATCCTTCAGGTGGTCGAGGAGTTTCCGTTCCAGCTCGCGCTCGGCGATCTCCGGGCCGAGGCCGAGGAAGTCGAACGAGTACGGGTCCTTGAGGAGCTGGCCGGCGAGGTCGGACTGCGGCGCCGGCAGCGTCTGTTCGAAGTTCGTCAACGCCTGGCCCTGGCGGCCGAAGAGATCCGAGTCAATCTGGTGGGTGAGGACGGCGCGGGACCAGCCGTACTCCAGGGTCTGTTGGATGTACCAGAGCCGTTGGGTGTGGTCCTTGACCTTGTCCAGGAGCACACGGTTGTGGCCCCAGGGAATTTGTGCCACAGCCTGTTGCACAATTTCGCGATCCCGGTAGGCGTCGGCGAAGGCCCGCATGTACTTGAGGTTGCGCGCCGAGAATCCCTGGGTGTTCGGGAAGGCCGATTGGAGATCCGCGGCCAGGCGGTCGATCACCTTGGCGCCCCAGCCCTCTTGGTCTTGATGATCCAGGATCCGTTGACCGATCTCCCAGTAGAGCAGGATCAGCTCGCGGTTGACCGACAGCGAGGCCTTGACGCGGGCCTGCCGGATGTGGCCCTTCAATTCGTCCAGAAGCTCCGGATAGCGATCCGGGAGACGGTCCGACTCGGCGTTCGTCATGCTTCCTCCCTGTCCGTGGTGCGGGCGTCGCGCATGATAGTCGGCGTCGGCGCATGGGTGCCAAATCCGCGCCGACGTGGCTTCCGGCCGACCGCTTCGCCCTCCGGCGGCATGCCTCAGGGCACGAGCCCGTGGCGCGTCCGCCTCGTTACCGAGTTACCGATCGACTCGCAGGCACCAGCCGCAGATCGGGCAATGACCCGCCGCGTCGGGCGTCACGGGCTCGTCGCAGCGCGGGCAGGCCGCGTCCTCGGGAATCCTTCCAAGTCGAGGCATCGTCATGGGACGAGGAGACCGTCAATGGATCTTGCGGTGGACCCGGACGACCTTGCTCGCCAAAAGACGCATTGCCGATGATTAATCATTTCCTATAGGCTTCTTCCATATGAGATCGATCGAATGCGAGCGTGAATTAAAGCCATGCCTGATGATGTCCCAGATTATCAGAGCCTGATGCTACCGGTGCTCAAGGTGGGAGCAGACGGCGAGATCCACGTCCGGGATTGTGTTGAACGGATCGCCGATGAACTCGGCTTGACCGAAGAGCAGCGAACCGAGCTCCTCCCGAGCGGTCGGCAAACGAAGTTTGCCAACCGCGTTCACTGGGCCAAGACTTACCTCAAGCATGCGGGCTTGTTGGAGATCACGCGCCGCGGCTACTTTCGAGCCACGCAACGAGGCATTGATGTCCTCGACGAGAACCTCGAATCGATCGATAACCACTACCTCCAACAGTTCAAGTCATTCCGGGAATTCCGCGATCGTAGTCAACCGAAGCGATCCTCAGCCAAGGCCGCCCAGGACCAAGCTCCAAAGGACTCCGATCAGGCAACGCCAGAGGAGCGCATCGAGGCGGTTCATGAGGAGATCACGAGTGAACTCCGACAAGACCTCTTGGATCGTATTGTGGAATCGAGTCCGGAGTTCTTCGAGCGCTTGGTCGTCGATCTGATGGGAGCCATGGGCTACGGCGGATCACTATCAAGGCCGGGTAAGGCGTTGGGGCGTAGTGGGGATGGGGGCATAGATGGCGTGATCAACGAGGACACGCTCGGACTGGACAGTGTCTACCTACAGGCCAAGCGCTACTCACCGGGAAATACCGTGGGGATCGAGAAGATCCGCGAGTTTGCCGGATCACTGGCTGAACGGGGTGCCAGCAAAGGCGTCTTCGTCACGACGAGCTCGTTCGCTTCGCGGGCCTGGGATTACGTCGAGCGAATTCCCCAGACGGTCGTGCTGATCGATGGCGAGCGCTTGAGCCGTCTGCTCGTCACCTATGACGTGGGAGTCCGGACGACTCAGAAGCTCGAACTTAAACGCCTGGATCTGGACTACTTCGACCAGCTGGACGGCGAGTGACTAAGACGATCGTGTTAATCTCATGATCCTCGGTAGGTGAAACTATAACAGTCTCGGGAACCCCCGCATGTTGCTGATATGAAGGCTATTTGATTTACCCCACCGAGCAGGTCCACAGGATTCAATGCTCGATTCTGTCAAGAGAAAAACCGGGCCTCTTGAGCCCACTCCGAGAATTGGTCGAGCGTCGGCCGTATCGCCGGCGGCGGACTGCGTGGCGCTCCACGTCACGGCGTTAGGGGCTGAGCGCCTTCGCCGCGCGTGTCCACACGCGGCCGCACGCTCACCAACACTTCGACCTCTTCATCCAGGGCAATCAGCATCTTGACCAGGCGGTCGAGCGTGCACCGGCTCAGGTCGGCGCTGCGGATCCGGGCAAAATCCGATGAATCGAACCCCGTCCTGTCGGCGGCGGCCCGGATACTGAGTTTCTGCTCCTCAAGTTCGCCGATGATACGGGCGGCGAGCTTGGCCTTGGCATGCTGCACGTCGGCCTCGGCGTCGTTGAAATCCCGGAAGACGTGGCCGCTGCCGCGTATCAACCCGAACTTTTCGGCAGCCATTGTCTCAGCCCCCAATCAACCCTTGGCACGGTTCTACTCGTCGTATTCCGCTTCGTCGGCACGGCGCAGGACGTCCTCCCGGAAGGCCTCTGAGAGATAGAACCCCTCTTCGCTCAAGGCATCCAGAAACAGAAACGGCCCGGCCTCCGCGATCAGTGCCTGGCATTTGGCCTGCAGGAGCGCTCCGACCGAGCCTATGGCGGCTACGTTCAGTCGTGTCGCCTCCCTCCGGCCGACGCGTTCGTCGATCAACAGGTCGCGATGGAGCTGTTTCGCGAGGGCGATCGCCTCTCGTTCGCCGGTCCCGAGCGTGGCATCAACCTGGGTCAGGATGTCCGGATCCGGCCGGGCGTGTCGGTTAATCTAGTCGGCGTGCTGAAGCGCACGGGCCCCCTTCTTGGCCGGCTCAGCCGGGATGATCTCTTGATGGACGGCCGGCGGCACCAGAATCGTGCCGAAGAGTTGCTCCAACAGGTCAAGGCGGCCGATACGGGCGAACGCGATGAGGGGCGTGCTGTCCGAGACGGGCGGTTCCGGCATGACCGACGTTTACCCCGCCGAGCGTTCGTGCCAGCGAGCCCGTTCGTCGTCCAGCTCCTGCGGGCTCAGGTCGGCGGTCGGAATACGGTGGCTGCGCATCAGATCCATCAGGTCCCAGCGATCCAGCCCGAGGACCTCCGCGGCCTTGCCCTGGGAGATCGTGCCGCGGCGGAGGAGGTCCATCACAAACGCCTGCTTGGCCTCCTGGTTGGCCTGTTCCTCGGAATCGAAGGCCTCGACCAGCTCTTCGGGCAGGCTCAGCTCGAAGTGCAACGCCATCCTCTTGCTCGCCATGGGGCCGACGCCTCCTGCGGGCCGATCCGATCCAGGGCTTAGGATCCCTGTTCAGCGCCCATTCATCCATCCGAGCATCTCCCAGTTTAGCGGGCCCCGGAACGGTGTCGATCTTGCGCAATGCGGAAACGGCGGGCACAAACCTGACGCCTGTGACCCGGCAGGCCGGGGCGGTTGACGGTCATCGTCGGCCCCGAATCCCCCAATGATGCTCACTCAGGATCCGGTGCTCGATTCCGTCAGGGGAGAATCCGGCCTGCTGAGCCCACGCCGAGAACTGGTCGAGCGTCGGCCGCATCGCCAGTGGCGGGCCGCGCGGCGTCTCGACGTCGCGACGCCAGTGGATCACGCCAAGGCGTCCATTCGGGCGCAGCAGGCGACGGGCCTCCGCCAGCAGCGCGACGTTCTCCGCGGCCTCGCCGTGGAGCAGGTGGGCGATGAGGACCGCGTCGACGGATTCGGCCGGCAGCGACGCCCCGTCCGCGAGCAGGTCGCCCTCGATCGGGATCACGTTCCGCAGTCCTCGGTCACGGGCCCGTCTCTGGGTGAGGCGCAGCATGGCCGGGTCGCCGTCGACGGCGTAGACCGTGCCCGACGTCCGTTGGGCCAGCGCGAGCGCGAACGTGCCGTAGCCGCAGCCGAAGTCGGCGACCTCGCCCAATGGCACATCAAAGCCGAGCGCGTCCAACAGCGCCGCCGGGTCGAACAGGCTTTCCCAATGATCGAGTTCGGGCATGCCGCTCTCGCGGATCGGCATCGACACTCCCTCCGCTCTGGTGCTGGCCCGTGCGGGGCGCGCCTCCCCCGGCGAGGCCGCGGTCTGGCCCGTCCTCTCGGATTCCACGGCTCGGCGATACGCGCGATAGATCGGCCGGCCCATCCAGTCGCGTCGTTCCGCGATCCGATCGAGTCGCTCCAGCGCCTCCGCTTGGCTGAGCCGGCCCCGCTTCCAGAGCGCGTGGACCACGACCGCGCCCAGGCCCAGGTCAAACCCGTGTTTCTGGGCGTACGCCTGCATCTGATGCATCGCGTCGACGTCGTCCGAGATCAAGGCGGCGACGTCCGGGTCTTGAGCCAGCACGACGCAGGAGGCCTCGCCCGCGTCGATCTTCGACGTCCGGAGCGGATCGACCTCGGCTTGCTCAACGGTCTGTTGGTCCAGATCGTCGAGCCGCGCCAGAACGTCGGTCGCGGCCTGACCGTCCGCGTCGTCAAGCGCGCTCATCTGTCGGAGTTCGTCTCGGACGACGTTGGAGATGATCACGTAAAACTCGGCCAGCGTCCGATCGAGGAGGTCGCCGTGGACCAGAGAGACGAGACTGGAGGTGTCCAGCGCCAGCCTAGGCGAGCCTGCGGGCAAGCGCCTCCCCCTGGTCGACGAGGTCCTTGGACGCCCTCACGGCCTGGGCGTCCTCCGTGCCGATCAGCAGGCCCAGCTTGTCCAACGAGATCCGATCCCGGAGGTAGAGATCCACAACTTTCTCTTTGAAATTCGGATCCTCGCCCAGCTGGTCCAGATAGGCCTTGACCGCCTGCTTCATCAGCTCGGTCCGGTCCATATGCTCGATCGCGGCGGCGACGTCCATCTCTTCCAGCAGGTCCTCTGGAAACCGCGTCGAGATCCGTTTGGTCGCCATGGCGATCCCCTCCAGACCGTGTATGTACATTAGGCACACACGCTGACACGGTATCGCGCCCCAGTAAGGCGTGCAACGATGACGGCTCAGAGCGCTCAGCCCAAACTGACGGATGCGTTAGGCGCCGAGCCCCAACACCTGTCGGGCCTTTTCGGGGCTGTCGACGGTCAAGCCCAGCTCGACCTCGTCCCCGGCCCGCGTCAGCAGGTAGACGGAGTCGATGTTGACCCCGGCCTTGCCCAGCTGCTGGGCCACCTCGTGGAGCTGGCCCGGCTCATCCTCCAACGTGACCGCCAGCATCTCCTTCTCGGTGAACTGGAACGCCAG
>JAHEOA010000244.1 GCA_018609825.1 Candidatus Bipolaricaulota bacterium
GGCGTTGGACGAGATCACCGCCATCGATCGGGCGGTCCTGATCGACATCCCGCGCGAGGACGTCATCACGCGCCTCAGTTCGCGGCGGGTCTGCGCGGCGTGCGGCGCCGTCTACAACCTGGTCACCGATCCGCCGAGCCAAGCGGGCGTGTGCGACGAGTGCGGCGGCGAGTTGACCCAGCGATCGGACGACACGCCCGACGTGGTCGCGCGACGCTACGACGTTCAGTATAATGAGTCCGTTAAACCCCTGATCGACGTCTATCGCGAGCGCGACGTGCTGGTGACGGTCGACGGCCGCGGGCCGATTGACGCCGTCACCGACCGCCTTTTGGACGCCATCTGCTGAGGAATTCCGATCCATCATGATCCAGTTGAAGTCGAAGGCCGAGATCGAGATCCTGCGCGAGAACGCCGAGCTCATCAACGAGTTCCTCGGCGAGCTGATTCGCACCGCTCAGCCGGGCGTGTCGACACAGGAGCTGGATGAGCTGGACGGGTCGCTCATGGCCAAGGCGGGCGTGACGTCGGCCTTCAAGGGCTATCGGGGCTTTCCGGCCACGATCTGTGCGTCCATCAACGAGGAGATCGTCCACGGGATCCCGAGCCCGGATCGGGTGTTGCAGGAAGGCGATCTGCTCTCGATCGACACGGGGTTTGAACGCCAGGGGCTCTACGCCGACAAGGGCGACACGGTCGTCATTGGCGCGCCCACGGACGAGACGGCCGAGTTGATCGGCGTCGCCCGCGAATCGCTCTGGCGCGGCATCGACAAAGCCCGGCACGGGCGCCGCGTCGGCGACATCTCGCACGCCATTGGGTCCTACGTTGCCGAGCGCGGCTATCGCGCGGTGCGGCGCTTCGTCGGCCACGGGATCGGCCGCGAGATGCACGAGGATCCCCAGATCCCGAACGAGGGCGAGCCGGGCCGCGGGCCGAAGCTGAAGGCCGGCATGGTGGTCGCCATTGAGCCGATGGTCTGGAAGCGCGATCCGAACGACGACGGCACGGACGAGGAATGGGTGGCTGAGGACGACTGGACGGTCTTGACGCCGAACGGCCAACGATCGGCCCATGTGGAGGAGATGGTGCTGATCACCAAGGGCGAGCCCGAAGTGCTCACCGCGACGGACCAATCGGAGGGATGGTCATGAAGGTGCGAAGTTCGGTCAAGAAGATTTGCGACCACTGCAAACTGATTCGACGCCACGGCAAAGTGATGATCATCTGCAAGAACCCCAAGCACAAGCAGCGTCAGGGATAACGGGAGGAGTAGCCAATGGCACGAATTGCCGGTGTGGACCTGCCGAACCGGAAGAAGATCAAGGTCGGGCTGACCTACCTCTACGGGATCGGGGACTCGCGCGCCCAGAATATTCTCGACGCCACGGGCGTCGACGGCGACAAGCGCGTGCACGAGCTCTCCGAGGGCGAGATCACCGAGCTGCGTCGGCAGATCGAGGGCAACTACGTGATCGAGGGCGAGCTGCGCCGCAAGGTGCGGGCGGACATTGATCGCCTGAAGCAGATCAAGAGCTATCGCGGTCGGCGCCACAGTCAGGGGCTGCCCACGCGCGGGCAGAACACGCGCTCCAACGCCCGCAGTTGGAAGGGGCCGCGCCCGGCCAAGGCCGGCGCCCGGCGGCGATAAGAGGTGAGAAGCTAAATGGCTAAGAAGCGAGTGGACCGAGCCCGCGTGCACGTCAACGCGACCTACAACAACACGATTCTGACCCTGACGGATCCCGAGGGCCACGTGCTGGCCTGGAGCAGTCCGGGCGCCGTCGGCTTCAAGGGCTCGCGCAAGGGGACGCCGTTCGCGGCCCAGCGGGCCGCGGAGCGGCTCATGGACAAGATGCGCGAGTTCGGCGTCCAATCGTTGACCCTCACCATTCGGGGGACCGGGTCCGGCCGGAACTCGGTGACCAACTCGTTCAAGGGCTCCGACTTCCGCATCGAAGAGATCAAAAACATCACCCCGGTCGCGCACAGCTAGGAGGACGGACGAGATATGGGACGATACACCGGCCCGAAGTGCAGACTCTGTCGACGGGAGGGCGAGAAGCTCTTCCTCAAGGGCGCCAAGTGTTATTCGGACAAGTGCCCCGTCACCAAGCGGCGTTTCCCGCCCGGGACGCAGCAGAGCCGACGACGGCGACGCATGTCGCAATACGGCCTGCGCCTGCGGGAGAAGCAGAAGGTTCGACGCATCTACGGCGTCCGCGAGCGCCAGTTCCGCCAGTACGTGGAGACCGCCCAGAAGTTCCAGGGCGTCACGGGCGACATGCTCCTGACGCTGCTGGAACGGCGCCTGGACAACAGCCTCTACCGGGGCGGCCTCGCCTCGTCGCGCGACCAGGCCCGGCAGCTGGTCAACCACGGCCACGTCTGGATCAACGGGCGCCGCGTCGACATTCCGTCGTTCTTGGTCAAGCCCGGCGACGCGATCGAGTTCAAGGAGAACTCGCGCGGCAAGAAGGGCGTCAAAGCGATCATGGAAGAGAACAGCAAGAGCGACGTCCCCGAATGGCTGGAGCGGACCAATGGACAGCTGCGCGTGCTGGAACAGCCGATCACCGATGAGATCCAGCAGGATCTGAAGATGAACCTCATCGTGGAGTACTACTCCCGATAAGGAGGATTGCCGATCGTGAGCGATGCGACGATGATGAGCTCGGAGCGGACAGGCATGAACGGCGGGCAGGCCGTGGTGCCCCAGTTGGTGGAACAGGAACTGGGCGAGGCCGAAGGCCGACTCGTGATCGAGCCGCTCGAGCGCGGATACGGAACGACGCTGGGCAACGCCCTCCGGCGGGTGCTGTTGTCCTCGATTCCCGGGGCGGCTGTGACGCGCGTGCGCTTCAGCGGCAAATATCACGAATACGACACGATCCCCGGCGTCACGGAGACGGTGCTGGAGATCATCCTGAACCTGAAGGAGCTGGCCATCCGGCTCACGCATGGCGACGGCTTCCACCGGGCGTTCCTCACGGCCGAAGGGCCGGGCAACGTCACGGCCGCCGACATCGAGCTCCCGTCCGGCGCGGAGGTCATCAACCCGGACCACCACGTTGCCACGCTGGACGAGGGGGCCGAGCTGGAGCTCGAGCTTGAGGTGGAGTCCGGCTACGGCTATCGACCCGCGGAGCGGAACAAGCGCGAGGACATGCCGCTGGGCGTGATCGCCATCGACGCCGACTTCTCGCCCATTAAGCGGGTCAACTACCGGGTGGAAGAGACCCGTGTGGGCGAGCGGACCGACTTCGATCGATTGGTGTTGGAGATCGAGACGCACGGAGGCATTCAGCCGAGCGAGGCGCTGCACGAGGCGGCGCAGATCCTCATCAACCACTTTCGGCTGTTCTCTGAGTTCACTGAGTCCCATCCCTTTGCCAGCGCCGAGGCGGACGAGGAGGCCGAGGAGCTGGACGAGACGTTGGAGGATCTCGGGTTCGACACCCGCGCGTGCAACCTTCTGCGCAGCCGCGGCGTCCTGACGCTGCGGGACCTGCTGTCGCAGACGCGCGAGGAGCTGCTCGACATCAACAACTTCGGCGAGAAGTCGCTGGTGAAGGTCGAAGAGCGCCTGCACGAGCTCGGTTACGAGATCAACGACCCGTCGAACGCTTAGCGAATGCTTAGCGAACGGTTAGGGAACGGTTACGCTGGAGGGTGAGATGCCATGAAGCACATGAAGGGACATCGCAAGCTCGGACGGCCCCACGCGCACCGCCATCTGATGCTCGCCAGCCAGGTCAAGGCGCTCATCGAGCACGGCAAGGTCGACACGACCGAGGCCCGCGCCAAGGAGAGCCGTCGGCTGGCCGAACGGTGTGTGACCTGGGCCAAGAAGGGCGACACCGCCGCTCGGCGGGAAGCCTTCAAGGTTCTCCAGGACAAGGAGGCCGTCGAACGGCTGTTTGACGAGATCGGGCCGAAGTTCGAGAATCGCCAGGGCGGCTACACGCGCGTTTTGAAGCTGCCGCCGCGGCACGGCGACGGCTCCGCCATGGCCCGCGTCA
>JAHEOA010000245.1 GCA_018609825.1 Candidatus Bipolaricaulota bacterium
GTGGAAGGGCGGGCGTAAGCGCTTGACAGGGACTGAGGGGTTGTCTACAATGCACGCGCTCAGCTCCGCGGGGGCTACCCGTTCACCTTCGTTGTAAGCTCCGATCGCCTGAGCCCAAGGCTCTGCTCGGCGTGCAACCGGGTCGAGGACAAGATCGCCCGCCGAGTTGAGCCCGAGTGGGCGGGAATCGACATCGGAAAATGAGGTTGAATCACCATGCCGACGATTAACCAGTTGATTCGCAAGGGTCGCAAGACCGAGAGCGAGACGAGCAAGTCGCCCTCGCTGGACGGGTGCCCGCAGCGACGCGGCGTCTGTACGCGCGTCTTCACGCGCACGCCCAAGAAGCCGAACTCCGCGCTGCGCAAGGTCGCCCGAGTGCGGCTGAGCAACGGCAAGTACGTCACGGGCTACATCGGCGGCGAGGGCCACAACCTGCAGGAGCACTCCATGGTGCTCGTGCGCGGCGGTCGTGTGCCCGACCTGCCGGGGGTGCGCTATCACATCGTCCGTGGCGCGTTGGATGCCGCGGGCGTCCAGGGGCGCCGCACGGGTCGGAGCAAGTACGGCACCAAGAAGCCGTCCTGACGATAGGAACCGAGGTTATTCGAGAACGCCATGGCCGAGTATCAGATTGACCAGACGCTGGAGAAGACGATTCCGGGAGCGCGATACGGGCGCGACGAGGCGCCGTACCTCCACCCGGATCTGCGCTACGGCAGCAAGTTGGTCGAGAAGCTGATCAACTACGTCATGCAGGATGGGAAGAAGTCGACCGCCCGGAAGATCGTCTACGAGGCGCTCGATCTCGCCGAGGAACGGAGCGGCGAGCCGGGACTGGAAGTCTTCTACAAGGCGATGCGCAACGTGATGCCCAAGCTCGAGACCCGCTCCCGACGCGTCGGCGGGTCCTCGTACCAGGTGCCCTACGAGGTGCCCGAGGATCGCCAGAAGACCTTGGCATTCCGCTGGATCACCGGCGCCATCCGGCAGCGGGGCGAGCGGACCATGGTCGAGCGGCTGGCCGCCGAGCTGATGGACGCCGCCGAGGGGCAGGGCAAGGCATACGACAAGCGCCAGGAATCCCACCGCATGGCGGAGGCCAACCGGGCCTTTGCCCATTATCGCTGGTAAGCGCGCGAGGTTAAGAGAGGATCGACACGACTCAATTTCGACGGAGTATTTATGACACAAGCAACGTTAACTAAAGAAACAGCTCGATTTATCGAAAAACTTCGCAACATCGGGATCGTCGCCCACATTGACGCCGGCAAGACGACGACCACCGAGCGGATCCTCTTTTACTCGGGGCGCATCCACGAGATCGGCGACATCGACGAGGGCGACACCGAGATGGACTGGATGGACCAGGAGCGCGAGCGGGGCATCACCATCACCTCCGCCGCGACGCTGACGGAGTGGCGCGGCCACCGGATCAACATCATTGACACCCCGGGCCACGTCGACTTTACCGCGGAAGTGGAGCGCTCGCTGCGCGTGTTGGATGGGGTCGTGACGGTCTTCTCCGGCGTGGACATGGTCGAATCCCAGACCGAGAAGGTCTGGCGTCAGGCCGACAAGTACGACATCCCGCGCATCGCCTTCATCAACAAGCTGGATCGGCCCGGGGCTGCCTTCGATCGGACGGTGGAGATGATGGAGGAGCGGCTCGCCACGACGCCGCTGCCGCTGCAGATCCCGACGGGCGTCGGCGAGGATCTGACCGGCATGATCGACCTGCTCCACATGGAACTATTGCTGTGGGATCAGGGCACCAAGGGGCTGGAGTACAGCCGCAATGAGATTCCCGAACAGCACCGCGAGCGGGCGGCGTCGATGCGGACCAAGCTGATCGAGTCGCTGGCCGAGATCGACGACGAGGTCATGGAGAAGTACCTGAACGACGAGGAGCTCTCCATCGACGAGATCAAAGCGGCGATCCGACGGGCCACCCTCGCCAACGAGGGGGTTCCCGTCCTGGGGGGGACGGCCCTCAAAAACGTGGGCGTCCAGCCGATTATCGACGCGATCGTCGACTTCCTCCCCTCCCCGCTCGACCTCCCCCCGATCAAAGGCCTCTCCACCGACCAACCCAAGTCCGACGAGGACGGCGCCCCGCAAGAGATTTACCGCCAGCCGAGCCCGGAAGATCCGCTCACCGCGCTGGCTTTCAAGGTTGTGACCGACGAATACGCCGGCCGGCTCGTCTACGTGCGCGTCTACTCCGGCCGCCTGGAAGAGGGGTCGTACGTGTACAACGCTTCCACCGGCAAACGGGAACGCGTCGGCCGCATCTTCCAGATGCACGCGGACAAGCGCGAACAAGTCGGATTCTTGGAGACGGGAAGCATCGGGGCGCTGGTCGGGCCTAAGGAGGTCACGACGGGCGATACGCTCTGCGATCCCGACCATCCCATTCTCCTGGAGAAGATCGACTTCCCCGAGCCCGTGATCTTCGCGGCGGTGGAGCCCAAATCCGACGCCGAGGAGGAGCGGCTCAACCAGGCGCTCGGCAAGCTCGCACAAGAGGACCCGACGTTCCGCGTGACCGTCGATGAGGACACCAACCAGACGATCATCGCCGGCATGGGCGAGCTCCATTTGGACATCATCTTCGATCGGCTCCAGCGCGAGTTCAAGACCCAGGCGAGCATGGGCAACCCGCAGGTGGCTTACAAAGAGGCGCTCATGGAGCCGGTCGACATTGAAGAGAAGTTCGTCAAACAGACGGGCGGTCGCGGGCAGTTCGCCCACGTCTACGTCCAGTTCGAGCCCACCGAGCGCGGCTCGGACTTCGAGTTCGCGAACGAGATTCGCGGCGGCGTCATCCCGCGCGAGTACATCCCCGCCGTGGAGGCCGGCATCAAGGAGTCGATGGGCAGCGGTCCCTTGGCCGGCTACCCCGTCGTCGACCTGAAGGCCACGCTCTACGACGGCTCCTCGCACCCGGTCGACTCCTCGGAGGGCGCGTTCAAGACGGCCGGCTCCCGGGCGCTGCGCAAGGCGTTCGAGCGCGCCCGAGCGGAGCTGTTGGAGCCCGTTATGGAGGGCGAGATCGTCACGCCGACCGAGTACATCGGCGACATCGTCGGCGACCTCCACACCCGCCGGGCCGAGGTCAAGGCCTTCGACATCCACGGCAACACCCAGATCATCAACGTGGCCATCCCGCTGGCGGAGACGTTCGGCTACGCGACGATCCTGCGGTCGCTGACCCAGGGCCGGGCCACGTACCAGTTCAAGTTCTCGCACTACGACGTCGTGCCGACCCA
>JAHEOA010000246.1 GCA_018609825.1 Candidatus Bipolaricaulota bacterium
CGCTCCACGCCGCGCTTGTCCCCGATGGCGCCGAGGATGGTCTGGCGCACGCCGTCGACGCGGTGGACCTGGAACCCCAGCTCGATCAATCGATCCGAGGCGTGTTGAATCTGGCTCTCTTCGGCATCCGGCTTCATGACGATAACCATCGTTCCGACCTCCTTAGACGATACTGAGCGGGTTTCGGGTAAGCGGCCGTGTGACGACAGTCGACTCGGCGGCGGTGTGACGATTTAGGACCCCAGAGGGGTCCAAAAGGCCGGACCGAACAAGGGATAGGACACGGGAAAGATGGCGCCTTGCGGGCTGATGGCGTCGTTCGAATGCGCCTGCGGTGCGCGGAGTGGTGTCATTGCGCTCAGCGTCCTCTTTTCAAAGCGTCACGGTAGCACAAGCCGTCCCTTGAGTCAAGACGTTTTCCGTATCACAAGACGGCGCTGAGGGCGCGCTCAGAATCGCGCTCCGAGCTCACCTCGAGGACGAGCCACCCGGGCATCACCCCGCAAGCCCCTCCGCGCGTCAATCAACTCCGTCGTCGGCTTGCTCGACTATTCGCTGCAGCAAGGGCGCGTCGATCAACTGGAGCGGCACGTCGCTGGCCTCGGCGGCCCGCCGCACCTCCGGCGGGATACGGCCCGTGGTCACCAGGATGCCTCGAGAGGCGCTCAAGCGTCGGACCGCCAAAATGAGGGTGTTCAACAACGGCACATCGACGTGATCCTGCGGGCGCTGCTGGCGCGCGATTGCCACGACAATCTCTCCCCGCTGCTCATGTTGCAAGATGAAGTCCGCCAGATACGTGTCACCCCGGTAGTCCACCGCTTCGACGGTGAAGCCCAGCGAGCGGAACGCCCCGGCGATCAAGCCCGCGAAGCTCGCCGCCCCAAGCTGGTGGAGATCCTCGCGATTCGACAGCGTCTGCCTCGAAGCTAGCGGCCCCGCCTGTGCCTTGATGATCCGCAGAAGCGGCCAGCTCAGCAGCGCCGTGCCGAGTGCGGCCGTCGCCACGGCGATCGAAACCGGCCAGATCAGGCTCAGAGCGAACGACAATCCCACCAGGATGGGGAGCAAGGTCGCGATCAGGATTCGGGCACGGTGTGTCATGACACACCTCCGTGTGATGCGACGATCGTAAATGCGGGGGAAAGGCCGGCGATGGCCGACCTTCCCCCGGTGACGGCGTCTGTGGTGGGCGTCGATGGGTCTACTCGTGGTCCTGGTCGCGCGAGCCCAGCCACGAATCGAGTTGTCGGGCCGCGATGTCACGGCCGCCGATGCCGAAGGCGATGGCGACGGCCACGGCCGCAGCCAGCAGCGGAATGCCGAAGGCGATCTCGACGATATTGGAGGGAACGCCCAGTCGCGGCAGCGCCAAGGCGATCGCAAACACGATGATGGCGTACCGGACGACGTTGCTCAGCAGGCTCCCCCGATCTCGGCCCATGGCGGAGATGACGAGGTCGCGTGCGAGTTGGGCAAAATAGAGCCCCAAGCCGACGATCGCGAGCGCGAAGAGCACGTTGGCGCCGAAGACGATGAACTCGCGGATCAGCTCGGCCATGCCGCTGAAGCCGATCGCGCGTGCCGCCTCCATCGTGGCGAAGAGCATCACCGCCACGAGCGCCAGCTTGGCCACGACCTGTGAGGGGCTGCGGACCTCCCGGGGCAGCTGGGACTGGCGCATGCCGAGCCGCTCGGGGAGCACGTCGAAGTCGATCCCCTCCAGGATCCGCTGGACCCCGGTCTCCAAGAGCCGGGCCACCGCATAGGCGAGAACCAGGATCAGGGCGGCCTCCAGGATCAACGGAATCGCGGTCAGGACGCTCTCCAGCATCCGCACCGCGGGCTGGGTGATCGCTTGGATGTCGAGCGCGTCAAAGGCGGCAATCAGGATCGGGATCAACAACAGCACGTAGACGGCCCAGGCCAAGCCCTGGGACAACGCCTGGCCGGCCATGGCGCGCTGAATCCCGATCCGCTCCGACCAGCTGTCCAGACCCGTCGTGGCCAACAGGTTGGCCGTGACCGTCCGAATCAGGCGGATGACGAACAGGCCGACGAGCAGAATGAGCCCGGCCGCCACGAGGTTCGGGACGAAGGCGAGAAAGTCGGTCAGCATGTTCTCCAACGGATCCGTGACGGCGCTCAGTTGAAGCGCGTTGAGCGCGGCCACCAACCCGACCAGCAACACGATCCAGAAGACGGCCTGTCCCAACGCCTGGCTGCCGGTTTCCGGCTCAGGAACGGCCTCCGACGTCGTCTCGGCTTCGATGCCGGACTCGTCGAGGCGCTGCTGGAGCCACTCGCTCAACCGCGTGCGCTGGAGCAGCTCGGTAAGGGCCGTGCGCAACAAGATCGCCGCCAGCCACGCGATCAGCAGGATGAGACCGGCGCCGACGAGCTGCGGCAGATACGTGAACACCTGCTCCAGAAGGCGATTGAGCGGCTGGACCAGGATGTCGAGCTGTAGGGCCCAGAAGAAGCCCATCAGCACGAAGACCATGACGACCCAGTAGGCGAGGCGCCCGGAGACGCGACTCACCCGGGCCCAGCGTTCCTGCGCCGCGGCGTCCGTCTGCTGGCGAAGCCACAGGCGCCGGAGCCCGCGATTGAACAGGGCGCCGATTATCTTGGCCACGATCCAGCCGACGATGAGGATGACCAGCGCCACAATCAGGTTGGGCAGGAACTCGCTGACGCGCGTCACGGCCACGGTCAACCCTTCGCGCAACGAGTCCCAGACCTCGGCCTGAAGGGATGGATCGGTCTGGGCGGACTGTGCCAGGCCCAAGAATCGGGCGAGCACGATGCCGCTGAGGGCGAGCGAAAGAACTCGAACGAACCGAATCATACACTTACCAACCTCCTTGAGGTGGATCGATCCGTCGCTGTCGAACCTCTTGCGCTCCTCAGTGTAACATAGCGACGGCATCCGGTTGTCAATGATGCTCACAACGTTCAAGACTCGCCACGCATCGTCGGAGGAAGGACGGACTGCCTTGGGAGAGCTCCGTTGCCGTGGCCCCGGCGAAGTCGGCAGGGATAGTGGTTCGCCTGGCTGGGCGCCGCCGCGCGATCGGCTCAGTCGGCCAA
>JAHEOA010000247.1 GCA_018609825.1 Candidatus Bipolaricaulota bacterium
CCAGTTGCTCGTTGCGCGTAAACGTGCTCACTTTGAAGTAGCCGGGGAACTGGAACGACGCATACTGGCTCGAAATCGAGTACGTCTGCCCGGCCTCGGAGCGCACGACCTGCAACAGTCGCGAGGAGAACGCCCCGCCGCCCAGGACGTAGTTGGCGATCTGCATGGCGAGGTAGTCATCGCTGGAGACGGCCAGACCCGGCTCGCCGAGTGCGATCTGGACTTGGGTCTGGCCCGGCTTATGGACGAAGAGCGCGTCGCGCGACTCGGGCGTCGGCGGCGATTCCATCTGGAACTCGGGCACGGATGCCTGCTGCCAGGACCCGAAGGCCTCGCGGACCTGGGGAAGGATCTGTGAGGCGGTCACGTCGCCCGCAACGACGAGCGTGGCGACGTTCGGGCGGTAGTGGGTCTCGTGGAACCGCGCCAAGTCGCCCCGCACGATCGCGTTGAGCGAACTCTCCGTCGGAAGACGCCCCAAGGGATGCCCGCTGCCGAAGAGCATGTCGCGGAAGCGGCGCTCGACGAGCGCGCTCGGGTTATCCTGCGCCGAGCGGACGTTGCCGGTCAGCTGGCGCCGCACCGTGGAGAGGTTCGAACGGGGAAACGTCGGGTTGATCACGACGTCCGCCAGCAGCTCCAAGCCGACGTCCAGGTCCTTGCTCAGCACCTTGGCGTTGACCGTGGCGTAGTCGGTCGAGGCGCTCGCGCCCAGCTGGCCGCCCACGAAGTCGATCTTTTCCGCGATCTCGTCGCCGGTGCGGTTGTCGGTGCCCTCGGTCAGCATCCGGGCCGTGAACGAGGCCAAGCCCGATTTCCCGTCGGGATCCCGGGCAGAGCCGGCGGCCCCCACCCTGAGATCAAACTGGACGATCGGCAGGTTGGGCTGTTCGAGCACGAGGACCTCGAGCCCGTTGTCCAACGTCGTCCGCTGCGTCGGCGGGAGGTTGATCTGCTCGACGTCCGACGCTTGGGCCCAACCGAGCGCCGAGGCGCCGGCGATCATCGCCAGGGTTGCCATCGTGACCACCAACGGCCTTGATAAGAAACGTCGACTCATTGCGACCCGCCTCCTTCTTGCAGCACGAGTTGCACCAGCGTCAGTCGATCCTTGCTCAGATACGTCTGAGCGACGCGCTGCACGTCCTCAGCTGTGACGTCCTCGTAGCGGCTCTTGCCCCGGAGAAACTTCCGGGCATCGCCGCGGATGACTTCGGCTTCGCCGATGGCGTTCGCGACGCCGCTGATCGAGTCCAGGTTGAACACGTACTGGGACTTGAGCTGGTTTTTGGCCTTCTGCAGCTCACGGTCGCCCACGGGCTCGTTGCGCAACTTGTCGATCTCGGCCAGCAGCGCGGACTGCACGTCGCTGGGGTTCTGATCCGGCGTGTAGAACGCGAACAGCAGCATCATGCCCAGGTCCTTGTAGAACTGGGGCACGCCGCCGGCCGCGACCGCCAAGTTCTGTTCGCGCACGATCGACTGCTGCAATCGGGAACTCTTGCCGGCCGAGAGGATCGTCCCCGCGACCTCCAGGGCGGCCGCGTCCTCGCTGCCCGCGGACGGCAAGGGATAGCCGCCGATGACCGCCGGAAGCTGGACGGGCATCCGGATTCGCGCGGCCTGCATCTCCTCGGGAGTCGGCATACTGACGTCGAGCCCCTCGGGCAGCTCCCTGCGGGGCACGTCCCCGAAGTGCTTGCGGACCAACGCGAACGCGCGCTCGGGCTGAACATGGCCCGCGACCACGAGCACCGCGTTGTTCGGCGCGTAGTAGGTCTGATAGAAGCGCTTCAGATCGGCCACGGCGATGTTGTCGAATCCGTCGGGCGTTCCGGCCGGCGTCCAGGCGTAGGGCGTGCCCTCAAACGCCACCTGGCGGAAGCGCTGAATCGCCCGGGACGTAGGGTTGTTCTGCATGCGGGCGTGGTATTCCTCCTTGAGAACCTTCCGCTCGGAGCGGAACTGCTCGGGATCCACGATGAGATTCTGCATCCGTTCGGCTTCCAGGCGAAGCGCCCGTTCGAGCTTTTCCGCCGGCAGCGTTTCGAAGTAGGCCGTGACGTCCTCGCGCGTGAAGGCGTTGGCGGAGCCACCGGCCTGGTTGATGAGCCGAGCGTGCTCCTCGGGGCCGACGTTCTCCGAGCCCTTGAACATCATGTGCTCCAGCATCTGGGCCATGCCCTTCTTGTCGGCGGGCTCGTTGCGCGAGCCGACCTTGTACCAGACGTTGACCGCCACGACGGGGGCCGTGTGGTCCTCGTAGACGATGACCTTCAGGCCGTTGTCGAGCGTGCGCTCGGCCAGCGGCGCCTCGCTGGCGGTTTCCTCAGCCGTGTCTTGGCTCGGGGGTTGCTCGGCCTGGTCTTGTTGTTGAGACGGTTGCGCGTCATCCGGGGCGGTCGGGGACGATGGCGGCCCCGTGGACGTCGACGGCGGCATGGACAGATAAAGCACAACGCCGGCGACCAGCGCGGCCGCGATCAGGACGATCACGCCCAATCGCTCGAACATGACATACCTCCTCTGGACAGTATCATTGGGATTTTCTCCTCAACGCGGTGCGGGCTCATCGACGATTGATCAGCATAACGCCTCGCGCGCGGCTGGCGACAGACGCGCGCAGTGTACGCGGCCAAGACAGCTCCAATCAAGCGAATCAGGCAACCAGACCGGCATGCAGCATCGCCTCGGCGAGCGCCAAGTCGCGGGGCGTGGTCACCTTGAGGTTGGTCGCCTCCCCGGGCACGATGCGCGACTTGATCCCGCTCATGGCGAGCACGACGCCGGATTCGTCCGTAAAGGTACGCCCCGCTCGCTCGGCGTCGTCGAGCGAGCGGTCCAGCAGGAGCTGCTCAAAACATTGGGGCGTCTGGGCCAGGTGGAGCGCCTCGCGGTCGACGTCGCCGAGGGCGAACCCGTCGTCGTCGACGGTCTTGACCGTGTCCGAGATCGGCACGGCCGGCAGCCCCGCTCGATAGGTCTCCGCCGCCTCGATGACGCTGGCCAACAGCGCGTCCGAGACGAACGGGCGCGCCGTGTCGTGAACGGCGACCCATGGCGAGCGTACGGCACGGACGCCGGCCTGGACGGACTCCTGGCGATGGGCACCCCCGTAGATGACTTTCAGGTGGCTCTCGGGCGCATGGCGTCCGAGGACGTCCCCATCCAACAGAGCCTGGTCGTCGGGATGGATCACGACGACGATCTCGCCGATCAGCGAACTGGCGTCGAACGTCTCGAGGCTGTGTTGCAGCATCGGCTTCTCGCCGAGCGACAGATAGGCCTTCGGGGTGTCCGCCCCCATGCGCAGGCCGCGACCGGCGGCCAGCAACACGGCGCCCACGTCGCCCTCACGCATGCTTCATCATCTCCCATGTCGTGGGGTAGCGGTGACACGCAGCTTCCATACGTCGCTCACGGAAACGGTTGACCGCCGTCAGGACGACGACGAGGATTCGGCCCAGCCCCCATTGACTTCGCCCTTGGGCCGGACAAAGAGCATCTTGCCCGCGTCGGTCTGCAGCGAGCTCGACACGGTCGCGCGGACCGTCTTGCCGATGAACCGACGCCCGTTCTCGATGACGACCATGGTGCCGTCGTCGAGATACCCGACGCCCTGGCCGATCTCCTCGCCGCGGTCGATGACCTCGACTTCGAGTTCCTCGCCGGGGATGAAGCGCGGCTTGACCGCGTTGGCCAGCTTGTTGATATTCAACACCTCGATGTCCTCAACTTGGGCGACCTTGTTCAGGTTGAAATCCGTGGTGAGCAGATCGGCGTCCAGTTCCTTGGCCAGCTGGATCAGCTTCCGGTCGACGGCGCTGATCTCGGG
>JAHEOA010000248.1 GCA_018609825.1 Candidatus Bipolaricaulota bacterium
GAAGGTTGCTCGTCGGGCACAGCTCCAGCGGGATGCCCTCGCCGATGATCCGGTCAGGGACGTGCTCCGGGGCATCGCTCAGGTATAGGCCGTGGCCGATCCGATCCGCCCCGAGGTCGAGCGCCTGGGCGATGTGGGCGGGACACGGCTCCTCGCCGGCATGGAGCGTGATCCCGAGCCCGGAAGCTTTGGCGTGAGCAATGGCTCGTTCGTGGAGCGACGGCGGGTGATCACGCTCCGGACCGGCCAGGTCGAATGCCAGGACGCCGTCGTCCTTGTAGGCGGCTGCCAAATGGGCCGTCTCCAGCGTCCGTTCGGGCGAGCCCTGACGCATCCCGCAGAGAATCAGTCCGCCGTCGACGCCCGTCTCCTCACGGCCCTGGCCGAGGCCATCCAGAGCGGCCTCGACAACCTGTTCGGGGGGGAGGCCTCGCTCGGTATGCAGCAACGGCGCAAAGCGGATTTCGAGATAGATGCCGTGTTCTGCGGCGAAGTCCGCCATCAGCTCGACGACGGCACGGACGATGTGCTCGCGGCGCTGCAACACTTGGAGCGAGTAATGGAAGAGCTGCAGGTAGGCGTCCAGGCTCTGCTTCTCGGCGGTAAAGAACCGCCGGACCTCCTCGGGCCCGCTGACGGGCAAGCGGACGTTCTCGGCTTGGGCCAGCTCCCAGATCGTGGCGGGCCGGAGCGAGCCGTCGAGATGGCAGTGGAGGTCAACTTTGGGCAACGACCCCAGCCATGATCGGGTGACGGAACCGTGATCGCGAGCCATAACCGACTAGTCCTCTCGATCTCGTGCCTTGCGCACCGTCGTCATCAACTCGGCCACGCGGTCCGGATCGACCGGGTGGTGCGCCTGACCGTCATATTTGAGCGCGCTGCCGACGATCAGCCCGTCCGCGCTCTCCAGCAGCGAGGCAGCGTTGTCCGGGGTGACGCCACTGCCGATCCAGACGGGGACCGAGCCCTGCGCGGCGGCCTGAGCGCGGTCCAGGTCCCGCACGTCGGTTTCGATGCCCGTGCCTGTCCCCGAGACGATGACCGCGTCGGCCCGGCCGCGCGTGACGACGTCGTGGACGTCGGTCTCCAGGTCATAGGCCCCGAGCGGTGCCGAGTGTTTGACGTCCACGTCAGCGAAAACTCGGATGGACGGATCGAGCGACGCCCGATGGCGCTGGATCGCGTGGGCCTCGCCCTCGATCAGTCCCTGATCGGTCACGCGCGCCCCGCAATAGACGTTGACCCGAATGAACGGGGCGCCGATGGCGCTGGCGACCGCCAGCGCGCTCAGGCCATCGTTGCGCAGCACGTTGACGCCGAGCGGGATCTCGGGATATCGCTCCCGGACCGCACGTCCGACGACGCTCAACTGTGCGACCGTCTGGGGCGGCACGCGATTCGGATGGAACGGCGCGTCGCCGAAGTTTTCCAATATCAGTCCGTCGATGCCGCCGGAGGCCAGCGTTTCTGCGTCCTTGAGCACATGATCGGCGATGTTATCGAGGCTGAGGCGGTTCGCCGGCGCCCCCGGCAACGCGGGCATATGGAGAACGCCGATCACCGGGAAGCGCCCCTCAAACAAGTTGGGTGCCGTCATCGCTCCCACGGTACCGGATGGCGAGGGCGAACCCAACTTTCCGCAGCGCGCGCTTTCGACTAGAATGGGGGCGTCATGGCCGACGTGGTGGCAATCGGCGACGTCAACGTCGACCTCATGATGGCCCTGGACCGCTACCCCTCGCCCGGCGAGTGCGCCATCTCCCAGGCGTCGACGTGGCAGGTGGGCGGCTCCGCCAGCAACACCGCCATCGTGCTGAGCCAACTCGGCGTTCCGACGGCCATGATCGGGCGCGTCGGCGTCGATCCGCTGGCGAGCTGGGTCCGGACGGAGATGGCGGAGGCCAACGTCGACATCGACGCCGTTCGGCAGGACCCCGAATGCATGACCGGCTGCTGCGTCATCCCCGTCTCTCCCGATGGGGAGCGGACGATGTTCACCGAACGGGGCGCCAACGCTCGTCTGAGCGCCGACGACGTGGACGAGCCGACGATCGCATCGGCCCGGTGGCTCCACGCCTCGGGCTACATGCTCTTCACCGCTGAGGGCCGCGCGGCGTTCGCGCAAGCGATCGAAACGGCGGCCGCCCATCGCCTCTCCGTCAGCGTCGACATTGGAATCGGCGCGGCGCTGGCGGCGCACCGCGATCATCTGCTCGGACAGCTCGGAGCGATTGACGTTTTGCTGGCCAACGTCCACGAACTGGCCATTCTGACGGGAGATCCCAACGCAAGCGACGCGGCCACCGCCGTGCGCGAGCACGGAACCCCATCCGTCGTCGTCAAACGCGGCGCCGACGGGTGCGGCGTCGTGACGAGCGCCGGCGAACGGAACCTTCCGGCCCTGGGCCTTGATCCGGTCGACGCGACGGGGGCCGGCGACGCGTTCAGCGCGGGCGTCATCGCCGCGCAACTGGCCGGGTTCGACTGGCCCAGCCCGTTGCTGTTCGCCAACGCCTTGGGCGGACTGAGCGCCAGCCGCCAGGGCGCGGGGCGGGCCCTGCCCGGCCGAGCGCAAGTCGCTCGTCTCATCCGGGAACTGGAAGGATCGGACGATTGGATCGACTGGCGGACCGAGTTGGCGACACTGCGAAAACGGCTGGGCGAGGGCGCCTAATCGAATGGCCGCTTACCCTCGCATGACACCCGCACGAGGAGGTTTTTTGATGACCGCGCCGTGGCGAGAGCGACTGGACGGACTCCAACTGGATCAACTGAGCGAGATGTTCGACGTGACCAAGCCGATCATCGGCATGGTGCATCTCTGGCCCATGCCCGGCTCGCCCGGCTACGACGGCTACGGCATGGAGACCGTCATCGAGCGGGCTCTGGCGGACACCGAGGCGCTCGTCGAGGGCGGCGTCGACGGGATCATCGTGGAGAACATGTGGGATCTGCCCTACTACGTGGGCACGGACACCCCGCTGGAGACGATGACGTGCCAGTCGGTGGCCGCCCGCAAGGTCGTGGAGGCCGTGGATGTCCCTGTCGGGATCAACGTCGTCCACAACGGCGGCGAGGTGGAGTTGGCGATAGCGGTGGCCTCCGGAGCCGACTTCGTCCGGATCTGCGTGCTCACGGGCGCGCGGCTCTGGGACACGGGCGAGCTCGACGGCGGCTGCGCGGCGGATCTCTTGCGCAAACGGAAGGCCCTC
>JAHEOA010000249.1 GCA_018609825.1 Candidatus Bipolaricaulota bacterium
CGAGCTCACCCGGGCCTTTCTGGGTTACAGCGAGGCGCTGCGCGGCACCGGCATCGACGGCGCGACGCTGTTCAACCAAGACCTGTTCCGCAGCCAGCCCGTCAACGAGACGACGGTCCTCGCCCCGAACGACGAGACCGAGACACAGCGCCAGCTCGATCGCGTCGCCAAGGATCAGTGGGCCGATCGAGGGGACCAATCGACCCGCGAGCTGTTGGGCGACTACCTCGACAAAGTCCGCGACATTCCGATGTTCGAGCCGCTGTTGAAACGGCGCGCGGTCGGCAGCAACTGGTTCGTGGTCTCGGGCGAGCACACCGAGAGCGGGCATCCGATGTTGTCCAACGACCCGCACCTCAGCCTGACGAACCCGTCGGTCTTCTACGAGATGGACCACAAGATCCAGAACGGGAAGACGCTCAGCGCCAGCGGCGTGGCGTTTCCCGGCGTGCCCTACGTCGTGTTGGGCCAGACCGATGACGTCGCCTGGGGAGCGACCAACAATCCCATCGACGAGACCGACTTTTTCCAGGAGACGATCGTCGAGGACGAGCAGGGGCGGCTCCACACGGTCTTCCGGGGGGAGCAGGAGCCCGTGAAGGTCATTCCCGAAGCGTACAAAGCCAACCGGATCGGCGACGACCGGCCCAATAACGTCTCCACCGTGGCGCCCGGCGAGGACGTCCCGGAGGCGACGCTCGTCGCCCCGCGCCACGGCCCGATCGTGCAGATGGACCGCGAAGCGGGGGAGGCGATCAGCGTCCAGTTCACCGGGTTCTACGACACGAGGGAAGTCGAGACGTTCCGCGCGTGGAATCGAGCAGCGGACCTTGACGACTTCAAGGAAGGGTTGAAAACGTTCGACTTCGGCTCGCAGAACTGGGCCTACGCCGACACCGAGGGCAACATCGCCTACTTCTCGAGCGGCGAGGTGCCGCTGCGCCAGGACCTGCAACAGGGGTTCGTCGACCTCGTGCCGCCCTATCTCGTCCGCAACGGCTCGGGGGCGCTGCAGCACGAGTGGATCCCCGACGAAGACCCCGACCCCAAACAGGCGATCCCGTTCCAGACGCTGCCGTTTGCCGAGATGCCGCAATCCGTCAATCCGGAGAAGGGCTTCCTCGTCTCGGCCAACAACGATCCGTTGGGCCACACGCTCGACAACGACCCGCTCAACCAGCGCCGACCGTCGGGCGAGGGGCTGTTCTACCTCACGAAGAGTTACAGCAGCGGCTTTCGAGCCGGGCGGCTCACCGAGCTGATCCGCGGCGACATCGAGGCCGACGGCCAAATCTCGGTGGCCGACGCGAAGGGCTTTATGGCCGATATCACGCAGCTGTCGGCCCGACGGCTCGTGCCGCATCTGGTCAACGCGCTGGAGGCCGCCTTATCGGCGAACGCCCCAGCGCCGCTGGCGCAGTTCGCTCAGGATCCGCGGCTCTCGCAAATCCGGGATCTCTTGGCGAACTGGGATTATTCCACGCCGACCGGCTTGGCGTCCGGCTATGGCGATGGCAAACCGGCCGGCCAAGCGCCCACCGAGCGCGAGGTGAACGCCAGCGTCGCCGCCACCATCGCCAACGTCTGGATCTCCCAACTGACCAGCAACACGGTCGACGCGGCATTGAACGCGGTCTCGGCGCAGCTGCCCAAGCCGCCCTCCAGCGGCGTCGTCCGCGCGCTCGTCCATCAACTGGAGACGTTCGACCAGAACCGCGGCGTCGGTGCCTCCGGGCTGCCGCTGTTGGACGTGCCCGAGATGGACGCCCCCGCGCCGGTCGAGCGCGATCTGGTTCTATTGGCGAGCCTGCGCGACACGCTCCAGGCGCTGAGCGGCGACGCGTTCGCCTCGGCGTTCGAGAAGTCGACGGACCTGCGCGACTACCGCTGGGGCAAGCTCCATCGGATCACGTTCAACCACGTGGCCGAGCTCGGCGGTCCGTTCAATCTGCCCCCAGATGGCAGCTATGCCGTCGACGGCGGCTTCAACGTCGTCGACGCCGCCAGCTACAATATCCGGGCCGATGGGCCCTCGGACTTCAACTTCAGCAGCGGGCCGTCCCGGCGCACGATCTCCGTGCTCGACCCGAGCGGCATTCGGACCCATCAGGTCATTCCGGGCGGCCAGAGCGGGTCGCCCGGGACGGAACACTACGGCGACCAACTCCCGCTCTGGCTGACCAACCGCTTCCACCCGCTCTTCACCGATCCCGTGACGATTGTGGACAACGGCGCGACGTGGCAGGACTTCGTGCCCGCGTCAGGATCCGAATAGCCCGACGTTGTGACCGAGAGCGACGACAAGGGGGAAGGATGAACCTTCCCCCTTGTCGTCCCGTCATACGTTTGTGATTTGCTGGCGAGGCTTCGCCTGGCGCCAGTTCATCGCCGGGGACGTGAACGGTTCGTCACGACGCCAGCCGCTTGCGGAACAGCGTCGGGTCGGCCGGATCGGGATCGAAGCCCATCTCGCGCAGATACCGCTGGTGTTCGCCGACCTCCGTTCGTGAGCGCAGCGTCCGGACGCCGCGGTCGCGGAAGAAGCTCGTCTCGGCGTCATAAAGGAAGTGGCCGTTCTGGAAGTCGCGATAGGCGGGCGTGACGTAGTCGACGTGGATGTCGACGGCGTCCTCGACTTGCTCGTAGACCACCAAGCCCACGGGCGCGAGGTTGCGCAGGACCAACAGACACGCCTTGGCCAGGTCCTGCTCGGGATCGAAGCCCGGAAAGAATCGCCGGATGTCGTCGATATGCTCGTCGACAAAGCGCTGCAGGATGGGATCATCGCTGGGTCGATGGAAGGCGTCGAAGGCGTCGCGGCTCTGGGCCATCCGCCGGATGTAGAAGACGTTGACCCCGGCGATCCAGGCGTTGACGACCAACACCGGCCACGAGGCGATGAGCCACGCATACGCCACAAACGTGATCGCTCCGCCGAGGTTGATCCAGCGCAGCCGCCAGACGTTGTTCATGGTCAGCGACAGCGCCACGAGCAACGACGCCAGATAGCCGAGCAGCTCAATGAAGATGTTCATGTCCCCTCCTTCAGCGCGTGCCGCAGCCTAGACGTTCCGCGATGCGTCGGCAACACCCCGGGTCGACGCCATCCGCTAGAGGCAGCACCCAGCGTGCCGTACAATGGCCGATCTGCGCGGCCCGGCTCGCGCTCCGCTCATGACTCACGCAACGAACACGCCCGAGGAGACCGATCGCTCGCTCGTCCATCGCGTGCCGTTCTTCTACGGCTGGGTGATCCTGGGCGTCGGCCTGGGCGGGATGATCATGACGAGCCCCGGCCAGACCTATTCCATCTCCATCTTCCTGGAGCCCATCATCGCGGAGTTGGGCATCAGTCGCTCGCTGGTCAGCTCGCTCTACACGGGCGCGACGCTCGTGGGCAGCTTGGCGTTGCCGATCGTGGGCCGTCTGATCGACCGTCGCGGGCCGCGGACGGTCATGACGGGCGTGGCCTTGGCCTTCGGCCTGGCGTGCGTCTTCATGGGCTCGGTGAACAACGTCGTCATGCTGGCGATCGGCTTCGTTGCCATTCGGATGCTCGGCCAGGGCAGCCTGATGCTGACCAGCCAGAACCTCATCAATCGCTGGTGGATCGCCCGCCGCGGGCTGGTCATGGGCATCGCCGGCATGTCGATGTCCATCGTGGGCGTGGGCGGCTTCCCCA
>JAHEOA010000250.1 GCA_018609825.1 Candidatus Bipolaricaulota bacterium
GATCCGTTGAGACGGCGATTCCCATATGGACGTGCTTGTGATAGACGATGTCGGTGCCGTCCACGGACGCGTTCAGTTCGGGGATCTCTTGCAGGGCCAGAATGCAGGCTTTGGCGAAGAACGACATGAAGCCGAGCCGCACGCCGTAGCGCTCCTCGAACGAGTCGCGGTACTGCTTGCGCATCTCCATGACGTGGGACATGTCGACGTCGTTGAACGTCGTGAGGATGGCGGCTTCCTGCTGGGCCTGCACGAGCCGTTCGGCCACGCGCTGGCGCAGCCCGCTCATCGGCTCGCGCCGGACCTCGGCCTCGTCACTCACTTCGGCCTTGTCGCTGACCTCGGGCTCGGTCGGTGGCGGAGCTGACGGCGTCGGTTCAGTGGTTGGCTCGGTCGTCGTGTCCGCGTCTGGGGCCACTTGGCCGTCGGCGGAGTCGAGGTGATCGAGCACGTCGGCCTTCGTGAGGCGTCCGCCCTTGCCGGTGCCCGCGATCTGGGACGGGTCCAGGTCGTGCTCCTCGACGAGCTTGCGGACCGCCGGGCTCAACGTCGGCTCGGACGGAGCGTCCGGCGTCGCCTCGGTCGAGGCGGATGCTTGCTCGGTGGGCTCGGGGCGCCCGTTCTCGGACTCGGCCGCCTCGCGCTCCTGGCCGTCTTCGGATGCGGAGGCGTCCTGGGCCGGTTCGGCCGCCTCGCCCGGATACACCTTGGCGACGACGTCGCCTACGGCGACCGTCTCGCCCTCCTCGACGGCGATCTCCAGGCGTCCGCCGGACTCGGCGGGAATCTCCATGACGGCCTTGTCCGTCTCCAGTTCCAAGAGCGCTTCGTCCGCCTGGACGACCTCGCCGTCGCTCTTGAGCCAATTGGCAATGGTTCCCTCGGCCACGGACTCGCCCAAGTCCGGAATCGTGATCTCGACGGTCTCTGGCATCTCCGCTCCTTATCGGTCGTTCAGCGTCAGGTGCCTTGGCCGGCTTTGGCGGAGGTGGCATCCGTCTGGGACGCCACCTCGACCACCGCCTCGTCGATGAGCCGCTCTTCCTCGCGCTTGTGCGTCTTGAAATTGCCCGTGGCCGGACTGGCCGCTTCCGGTCGCCCGATGTAGCGCACGGGTCGATCCTCGCCGATCACGAGCGGCAGCCGCGTCTGCATGTAGCGCCAAGCGCCCTGGTTTTGCGGCTCCTCTTGCACCCAGGCCAGCTCAATATCGTCGGCATAGGCGCTCAGGGCGTCGCGGAGCTCGACCTCGGGGAACGGATAGAGCTGTTCCACGCGCACCAGCGCTACCTCGTCGTCGAGGCCATGCTCCTCGCGGGCCTCCAGCAGCGTGTAGTAGACCTTGCCCGAGCACAGCAGAACCCGCTTTGGATTGGCGGCGACCGGGTCGGACAGGACCGAGTGGAAGTCGTGGTCGGTGAACGCATCGAGCGAGGAGACCGCTCGCTTGTGGCGCAGCATGCTCTTCGGGGTCATGACGATCAAGGGTTTCCGAAAAGCCCGATGCATCTGGCGGCGCAACAGATGGAAGAACTGGGCCGGCGTCGTCGGATACGTGACCTGAATGTTGTCCTGCCCGGCCAGTTGGAGGAAACGCTCCAGCCGAGCGCTGGAGTGTTCGGGCCCTTGGCCTTCATAACCGTGTGGCAAAAGCATCACAAGGCCGTTCTGACGATTCCATTTGGCCTCGCCGCTGGTGATGAACTGATCGATGATCACTTGCGCGCCGTTGGCGAAGTCGCCGTACTGGGCTTCCCAGATGACCAGCCGGTAGGGATCCGCGCTGGAGATGCCGTATTCGAACCCGACCACGCCCAACTCGCTCAGCGGACTGTTGACGACCTCGATCTCGGCTTGGTCCGCTTCCAGGTCGTTGAGCGGCACGTAGCGGGCCGCATTCTCCGCATCGTAGAGGACCGCGTGTCGATGCGAGAACGTCCCGCGCTCGCTGTCCTGGCCGCAGAGCCGAACGGGGTAATCCTCCAACAGCAGGCTGCCGTAGGCCAGCGTCTCGCCGATGGCCCAGTGGAGGTTCTGGCCCTCGCGGACGAGATCCCGAATCTGGTTGAACATCTTCGGGATGCGCCGATGGGGCGTGAAGTCGTCGGGGAACTCGGGCAGCCGATCGGCGATCCCTTTGAGCGTGTCGGCGTCGACCCGGGTGCGGGCGCTCCAGTCCTCGCCCGCCGGGCCGAGTCCTCGCCAGAACCGCCGGAAGGGGACCTCCTTGGACTCGACGCACTCGTCGTCCTTGGCACATTCGAGCGCCTCGTCCAGTTCGGCGCGGACCTCCTCGCGCATCGTCTGCAGCTCGCCCTCGGCGATGACGCCGTCGCCCTCCAGCCGCTCGCCGTAAATCTCGGTGACGTTCGGGTGGTTGTTGATCAAGTTGTACATGGCCGGCTGGGTGAACGCCGGGTCGTCCAACTCGTTATGGCCGTATTGCCGGTAACAGACGAGATCGATCACCACGTCGCCGCCGAAGCGCTGGCGATAGTCGAGCGCCAGCTCGGCGGCCCAGATGACCGCCTCGGGGTCGTCGGCGTTGACGTGGAAGACCGGCGCGCCGATCACCGTGGCGATGTCGCTGGCGTAACACGTGGTGCGGGCGTCCTCGGGGCGGGTGGTGAAGCCGAGCTGGTTGTTGATCAGCACGTGGACCGTCCCGCCGGTGGTGAAGCCTTTGAGGCCGGACAGCTGCAGCGTCTCGTAGACGGTCCCCTGGGCGGCGAAGGCCGCGTCGCCGTGCATCACCACGGGAATCACTTGGCGATGGGCCTCGTCGCCGCGGGCGCGCTGCTTGGCGCGCACCTGGCCGAGCACCACGGGGTCCACGGCCTCGAGATGGCTCGGATTGTGAGCGAGCGTCAGGTGCATCTCCTGGCCGCTGCTGGTCGCACAGTCGCACGAGTAGCCCATGTGGTACTTGACGTCCTCGTTCTCCTGGAGGCCTTCAAACTCGGCCAGAATGACTTCCAGCGGCTTGTGCAGCACATGGCCCAGCACCGTCAGTCGACCGCGGTGGGGCATTCCCATGACGATCTCTTGAGCGCCCTGAGCCCCGGCCCGATCGACCAGCATGTCCAGAAGCGGAATCAGCGTCTCGCCGCCTTCGCTGGAGAAGCGCTTGGCGCCCCGATAGTGCGCATGAAGGAAGCGTTCCAGGCCGTTGGCCTCGACGAGCTTGCGCAGCAGTTGTTGGCGCTCGTCGGCCGAGCGTTCCGGTCGGTTGTAGATCGGCTCCATGCGCTGCAGGAGCCATTCGCGACGCTCCGCGTTGCCGATGTGCATGAACTCGACGCCGAGCGTGCCGCAGTAGGTCTTCTGCAGGGCATCCAGGATCTCGCCCAGCGGAGCGACCTCAAGGCCGTAAAAGGGGCTGGAGACCTCCCGTTCGAGGTCGGCTTCGCGGAGCCCGAACTCCTCCAGCTTGAGCAGCGGATGCTCGTGCTCGCGGCGGCCGAGCGGGTCGATATCGGCGATCAGGTGGCCGAACTCGCGATAGGAGTGCACCAGGTCGAGCACGCCCGGGGGGTTGCCCTGTTGGTCCGCGCTGGCCGAGGGGCCGGACGCCTCCAGGCCGAACTCGTAGCCCTTGAAGACGAGGGCCCAGTCCTCCGGCACACTGTGGGGGTCTCGCCGGAACTGTTGGTAGAGTTCTTCGACGTATGTCGGATTGGTTCGAGCGATGCGCTCTAACGAGTCTGTCATCTTGATCCCCGGTGCGGCCCCTATTGTACGCACTTGGGCCCGAATCTCAAAGGTTCAGGTCACCGCCAGCGCGCCTCGCGAGCCGGACGCGGAAGACGAGCTCAAGTTGCGCTGGGGCGTTGGGCGGGCCCGAGCGTCAGCAGGTGGAGTGGATGAGCGCGCCGACCGCGCGACCGTCGTCAACGAGTCGGTTGTAGCGCTCGACCGCGGCCATCGTCGGCTCGACATGGACGTCCACCCCTTGCTCGTCAAGCAATTGCCGCGTTTCCGGGCGCACCTGGAGCCGTTGATGCATGCCCGTGGCGAGCACGATAACATCGGCGTTCTGATCGAGCAGCTCCCGGACGTCGGCGGCCTGAACGCCAGGAGAGTGGCGTGTTCCCGTTTCCGACCAATCCC
>JAHEOA010000251.1 GCA_018609825.1 Candidatus Bipolaricaulota bacterium
TGTTGCGGGATGCCGAGGCGTTCAGTGACCGAGCCGGCATCGACGCGGGCGAGCACGCCGCCGAACGGTTGGCCTCGCTCGGCCTCCACGTCTCCAAGACCGATCTGCGGCTTTTTGAAGACATCCGCGACGTCCAGCGCGTGGTCGGCGGCGCGCAGGTCTGGTCCGTCCACCAACAATGGATCGCGCAGCGCGAGCCGCGCTTCGGCTGGGACGTCGAACGCAAGCTGAAGGCGGCATCTGAGCTGAGCGTCGCCGATATCGGCCGAGCGATCTCGCGCGAACCCGAGCTTGTGCGGGCGCTGGACGCGCTCTTCGGCGACGGCGACACGCTGGCGCTGCTGCCCAGCTCTCCGGGTGTTGCTCCCCGGGTTGCCGATCTCGAGGATCGCCAACAGGCCGCGGCGTTCCGATCGAGTGTCTTGGCGCTTGTCACGCCATCGAGCCTGGGCGGCCTGCCCGCGGTGGCGGTCCCGAGCATTCACGCCGATGGCCTGCCCGTCGGCGTCCAGCTGATGGGACCGCGCGGGAGCGACGAACGACTGCTCCATCTCCTCCAGAACTGGCCGCCGATCGACTGAGTCCGTTCGCTTGAACCCAGCTTGCGCCATCGCGCACAATAAGGGCGATATGACCGACATCCCTGCCGCGCTCGCCCGCGAGTTCGACCTCCAGCAGCGCTCGGTCGATCGCGTGATCGCGCTGATCGACGACGGCGCAACCGTCCCGTTTCTGGCCCGCTATCGCAAGGAGCAGACGGGGGGATTGGACGAGGTCGAACTTCGCGATCTGCTCGAACGACATGGCTATCTCCGAGAACTGGACGCTCGAAAACAGACGATCCTCCAATCCATCAACGAACAGGGAAAACTGACCGACGAACTGCGCCAGCAGATTGAAGCCTGCACGCAGAAGACGGAGCTGGAAGACCTCTATCTGCCCTACAAGCCGAAGCGTCGCACGCGAGCAACCATGGCCCGCGAGCGCGGCCTGGCACCGCTCGCCGAACGACTCCAATCCCTGAATCGGCCCGACGTCTCGCACGTCGATCTGGGGTTGGAAGCCCAACCGTTCGTCGATCCCGAGCACGCGATTGAGACGGCCGACGACGCGCTGCAGGGCGCCTCGGACATCCTCGCCGAAGGCATCGCAGAAGACGCCGAGCTGCGGGCCACGATCCGTCAACGGCTTTGGGAGAACGGGAAACTCGTCACGCACGTGAAGCGCGGCCATCCGAAGGGGTCGACCAATTATGAGATGTATCGCGGCTTCAAGGCGCCCGTGCGCTCGGTCGCCGCCCATCAATACTTGGCCATGGTGCGGGGCGAGGACGAGGGAATTCTGTCAGTCGAGGTCGAGGGCGACGACGGCCGGATGTTGGCTGACCTCGAATCCGCCGCGCTTCAGGCGGGATCCGGCGATCTGCACCGTCTGTATCGCAAGATGCTGCGCGACGCGCTGGATCGGCTGATGAAACCGTCGATCACGACCCAGCTCCGCAAGGAGACGAAGACGCGAGCCGATCGCGTCTCCGTCGAGGTCTTCGCGGAGAACCTTAATGATCGGCTCATGGCGCCGCCGGCCGGACCGACGCCGACGTTGGGCGTGGACCCCGGCTTCCGGACGGGCTGCAAGTTGGCCAGCGTTGACCCGACCGGAAAGTTTCTGGATCACGCCACGATCTATCCGCACGGCTCCGACCAAGCCCGCCACGAGGCAGCCCATCGAGTGCGTGCAACGATTCGCGATCAGGGAGTCGAAATTGTCGCGCTCGGCAACGGCACCGCCAGCCGCGAAACGGAGGGTTTCTTGACAGACGCGCTCAAACACGACGCGCCGGACGTGCCGATCGTCATGGTCAGCGAGGCCGGCGCGTCGGTCTACTCCGCCAGCGACGTCGCCCGCGAGGAGTTTCCCGATCTGGATGTGACCGTCCGGGGCGCGATCAGCATCGCGCGTCGGCTCCAAGACCCGTTGGCGGAGTTGGTGAAGCTCGACCCGGAAGCGATCGGCGTCGGCCAATATCAGCATGACGTGGACAAGAAGCTGATGCAGCAGAAGCTCGTCGATACCGTCGAGACGTGCGTCAACGCCGTCGGCGTCGACGTCAACACGGCGTCGAAGCAACTGCTTCAGCACGTGTCGGGACTCAATGTGTCCGTGGCCCAGGCGATCGTCCGTTTCCGTGACGAACACGGCCCGTTCTCCAATCGGGCGGAACTGAAAGCGGTTCCGAAGCTCGGGCCGAAGACCTTCGAGCAGGCGTCGGGGTTTTTACGAATCCGCAACGGCGATAACCCCTTGGACGACACGGCCATCCACCCTGAGCGCTACGACCTCGTCGAACGGATGGCAACGGACCTCGGCGTGACGATCGCCGATCTCGTCCGAGGCCCCGAGCTGTTGGACGAGATCGATCTGAACCGATACACGGGGGACGGCGTGGGCGAGCCGACGCTGCTCGACATTCTCGACGAACTGAAGCAGCCGGGCCGCGACCCGCGCGACGAGTTTCAGTACGCCCGCTTCCGCGAGGACGTCCACGAGATCGATGATCTGGAGCTCGACATGGTCCTGGAGGGCATCGTCACCAACGTGACGGATTTTGGGGCGTTCGTCGACGTCGGCGTCCATCGCGACGGCCTCGTCCATATCTCTCAACTGGCCGATCAATTCGTGCGGGATCCGCGCGAGATCGTTCGGGTGGGCGACATCGTCCAAGCCCGGGTCGTGGACGTCGACGTGGATCGGGCTCGGTTCGGGCTCTCCATGAAGTCCGACGACTGACGCGTTGGCCGTCTCAAGCCGCATCCCCTACCCTTCGTGAGCCATGACCTTAGCCATCGGCGTTGACGTGGGCGGCACGTTTACCGATCTGGTGGCCCTGCACGCGGGCGAGCTGACGCTGCGCAAAGTCCCGACGGAGCATCCCCCCGATCGCGGCGTGCTGCAGGGCCTGGAAGCCCTTGCCGCTCAAGCCGGCTTTGACCTCGACGAGGTTGATCGGCTCGTCCACGGCACGACGGCCGCCACGAACGCGCTCCTCGAGGGCCGCTGGGCGAAGACGGCCTTGATCACCACCCGTGGGTTCCGCGACGTCCTCGCCATCGGCCGCCAAAATCGCCCGAGGCTGTACGACTGGCGCGTGGGGCGCCCAGCGCCGATGGCCCCGCGCGAGCGCCGCTATGACCTGACCGAGCGCGTCGATGCCCAGGGCAACGTCCTGCAGTCCCTGGATGAGCGCGAGCTTGCCAAGTTGATCTCCGAGCTGTGCGACGTCGACGCCGTGGCCGTCTGCTTTCTCTTCTCCTACCTGAACCCGACGCATGAACAACAGGTGCGCAATCGCCTGGAGGACGAACTGTCGATGCCGGTCGTGATCTCCTCGGACGTTCTGCCCGAGTACCGCGAA
>JAHEOA010000252.1 GCA_018609825.1 Candidatus Bipolaricaulota bacterium
AGGCGAGTCAAGCAGAAATAGGCACCAGTCAGAAGGAGACGAACCGGATTGGAGATGTCACCGTAAGAAACCGGATCGGGATCAGAGGAAAATCTGCACGGGGATCTCCGGCGGCTCAAAGAAAGCCAGTATTAGGGCGTCGGCGTCGTCCGTCGACCGCCCGATCCGGCCTCGCGTTTGATCCTTGCTTTCCACCTTGGGACGGTTCTTGTTGTCGGGCCGCCACTGGGGCGCCACCAATTGGCTGATCGTCGTGTCGTCGATGCCCACCAACGACCACAATCGCTGCTCACAGCATTCCCGTGCATGCCACCAGATCTCGTCGCGGAAGGACGGGAAGCGATTGGGCTGGTAGGCCCGCCAGCCGAAGTTGATGGGCATGACCTCGCAGCGGATGTTCCCCTCGCCGGCCATCAACTCCAAGTCGCCCGCGATCCCCCAGCCAGGGCCGCCCTCGTCGATCTTGACCCGATCCGGATCGGCGGCCGTGATCGCCGTCAGGATCACCTGTTTCAGCTCATTGGGATCGCGGGTCTGGGTCCGCCACACGCGCCCGATGTGGACGCCTCGGCGCTCCCGGATCACGGCTTCGTCCCCGCCGGCTCCCACGTCAACGCCCAACTCCACCGGATCGTCGAGGTCGGGGTCCTCGGCGCCGGTCGCGCCGTGCTCCTTGCACATGCGCACGTCGTTGAGGCCGACGACGGACCGGGGGTCGGACCCGATGAACTCCCCCAGGACCGCGCCCTTGTAGAGCGGGTTGTCCTCACCCCAGTCCTGCAGCTGCATGACGACGTCCTCCAAGGACACCAGACCGGGAATGACCTCGCGCCCTTGTTTGACGTTGGGGCTGTCGTAAGCGCTGATCTGGATGGACTGGTAGAGCGACCGCGACGCGTGGAACGCCTCATAGAACTCGCCCGCCTGACTAAAGGGGTTGCCGGTTAGGAGCAGACAGTTCGGATACAGACGCTTCACGGCCTCGATGTGATCTTGGGGCACGTCGTGGGCCTCCGTGACGATAGCCAAAAGATTGGGGCTATGGTGGCCCTGCAGCTTGAACTCGTCCTTCGTGGACAGGCCGATCGCATAGTTCTCAGCGTTAAAGTACCAGCGGGCTCGCCGGTAGAGTTCGCCGCCCAACGGAACCTTGGCTGCGGCGTGCGCCGAACGCAGCTCGTTGAACACGACGTCGTTGATCTGGGAGTGCGAGGGACCAACCACGACGGTCTTGGCGGGTTTATGGGTGTGATGCCACCACGGGATCAGTCGGCCGCAGATGAAGTCCTTGCCGGTGTTGTTGGCGCCATTGACGGCCACACGCTTATGATCGCGCACGGCCTTAATCATTTCAACTTGCTTGTCGTAGATTTGGACGCCTAGCACGTCCTCGAAGAACAGGCGGGGGTCAGCAAACCACTCGTCAGCTTCCGCGCCCGCCTGAGGATCCGTCGCCGTCGCCAGATCCATCAGCGCGGCTTCGGTCACCGACAAGGGCTCGGAAGTCATTGGAGATGCTGCTGAGGTATCGTCTCGTCCGCTCGTCGTCATCGAAGAACTCCCTCGTGCGGTTGATAATCGTATTCTTGACCTTGGCCACCAAGGCAAACGCCTCTTCGCGCTGCATCACGTCGTACAAGTCGGTGCGGCGACGTCGCTCGCTTTCCGCCAACTTCCTCGTCTGTTCCAGCCAGCTCTGCAGCTCTTGCCAGTTGTAGAAGTCGCCGGCGCCGTTGGTCGTCGTCTCCAGCAGCTCGTCCAACAGGTCGTCGATCTCGCCATGCAGCTCCGTGGTCCGCTCGGCCCGACGCTGGCCGGACATCTGGTTGTCGCGCAGCACGGCGTCCAAGCGACGCTTGGCCTTTTGCATCTCCTTGGCGATCTCCTTGGACCGGCGCCACGCCTCAAGCGACATCTCGGCATCCACGATTCCCGATAGCTCCGCAATGCGCGCGCGCGCCACGTCCATCTCGTCGGCCAGATCCATCAACCGCTGGTCGCTGCGAATCTCATCCAGCTTCTTCGCGGTGTCGGTATTGAAGAAGGAACTGTAGCGGTTGTGCGTCACGGGGCTCCCCCCCGGCCGCCCCTGCAGCGGCGAGCCCGCCCCATGCACTTGGCAGACGTTGTAACCCGCCACGGCCCAACGCCGGCAGCGCTGGCCGCTCTGCTTGGACGTGGCGGTGCATTGCTTTCTGCGGAGCTGCTTCTTGCCCAAGTCTCATCCCTCCGTGCGATCAGCGTATACCGCCTGCCCTGATCCGTCAGGACACCCGACAATATCCTGACAATCGCAGGTGGCCAAATTCAAGTGGGGGAGGCCGCGCTGGCCGGGAGGAATGCGTCATGCCTTGGCATCAAGAGGCGACCAGCGCGGCCAGGCCATAATCCCCGGAGGCCAGAGGATGCGGAATTAACTTACGCGGGTCTGCCGGAACCGTCAACAAGCTGCCCCGCTCGCACGGCCGGGGCAGGGGGTTGACAACACCGCACGCCTTTGATATAGTGGAGTCAGTCGATGGAAGCCAAGGGAGTGAACGGACAGTGACGACCTCCACATTCGCAGAGGACACTCAGCTAAATGATTTAGCGGATCGCTTGGCCGATTGGGTCGTGGCCGGCCGCACGGAGGCCCAACGGCAACGGCGCCACCGTGCTGCCATGATCGCCACGCGCGTCTGGAGCCGGCAGCGCGGGACGGTCGAGGCCGCTATGGCCTTGGCGCAGGACTTGGCAACATCCCCCCATTCCGATAGGATACGTATGACCCACTCATCGAGTGGTCGTCGCTGGGGCGCGGGGCGTCACTGCCCCGCGCCCCCACTCCCTTCCCGGATCACGATCGCCCCTCCAACGAGGTAAGCCGCAAACCAAAACCAGGGAGGTCACCATGAATACCGTGGAGCCCATCCGCGACGCTCGTAAGATCAATGCCATCAAGCGCATGCTGAAAGGGTCCAACTTGCGGGACTATGCCCTGTTTACCCTGGGCATCAACACGGCCCTGCGGGTCGGCGACATGCTGTCGCTGACGCTGGGGGACGTGCTGGACGACCACGGCCGGATCGTCGACACGCTACGCTTGCGAGAGTCCAAGACCGGGCGTGAGGCGGCGGTAACGCTGAACGACACCACCCGCGAGGCGCTGTCGGCCTACCTGGACACCCGCGACGCAAGCCACGATGGCGCCCCGCTGTTCCCCGGTCGGGGCCATGACAAGCCGTTGCACCGGGTATCCGTCCACCGACTGATCAACCAATGGATCCACGATGTCGGCCTGAACGGCGGGTCCTACGGCGCGCACAGCCTCCGCAAGAGTTGGGGGTATCATGCACGGAAGCAGGGTGTGCCGATCGAGCTGATCCAGGCTAAGCTAGGGCACCGATCGCCGGCCGTCACCCGCCGCTACATCGGGGTCAGCCGGGACGAGATTGCGGACGTGGAGAGTCAAGTGACGCTGTAGAGGATACACAACGTAAGGCACGATCAA
>JAHEOA010000253.1 GCA_018609825.1 Candidatus Bipolaricaulota bacterium
CTGTCGCTTCTCAGTGCATCCCGCGAGGCCGGATACGACCCTCAACTCTTGCAAGAGGTCTGGGACTCCAACCAGCGATTCCGGGAGCTGAACGATGAGTGACAAGCCCAACGTGATCGTCTTGGCGGTCGGGCATAGCGGATCGTCAGTAACCGTGCAAATGCTGGGCAAGCTCGGCTGGAATCTCGGCGAGGTCAAGCAGGGAGTCTATGAGAATCGCGCTGTCCAGTCTATCAACAAAACGATCCTCTTGAACCGCAACATCTGCCCGTGCGGCAGCGACGACGTTCAGGTAGGCGACAAGGCGCTGACGTGCCGTAAGTGCGGACAGACGACGCGCAAGCCGGATGAGCTGCCGCACTTCGATGAGATGGCGGCGGCGCTCGATCTCACGGAACCCTGGATCGTCAAGGACCCACGCTTCGTTGTGACCTGGCCGCACTGGCGGGAGGCGTTTCGGCAAATTGATCCACTCGTCCTACACTTGGAACGTGACATTGAACGAATGCGCCGGACCTATTCTCGCTACAACTTCGACGGAGGCATTTTCGGGCACAGCATCGAGGATCTATTGGCCAAGGCCCGCGAGCACTACGAGGCGTGGGACGGGCCGAAGCTCAGCTTACGCTATGAGGATGTTGCAAAAGCGGTAAGACTGTTCGACTTGGGGAGAGCATCGTGAAGACTGACGAAAAGCACGAGATCGTGGGTCGCCTTCAGCGCGACTTTCTCATCGACCAGGGCCTCCAGCCCCACCACCGCCTACTCGATATTGGATGCGGCTGGCTGCGCGGCGGGCGGTATCTCATCCCCTATCTTGGTGCGGGCAATTACGTCGGCATTGAGAAGGACCGCGACATGATCGAACGAGCGCGGCGAGACGTGCTAAGCCAGCCCGATATTCTGGCCAAGCGCCCCCACGTCGTCCACGGCATGCCCAAGCCGGACCTCATGGCCGACATCGGCCCCTTCGACTACGCGCTGGCGCTGAGCGTCTTTACCCACCTGACACCGGACCAGATTGAGGAAATGCTGGCCGCCGTCATGCCCCATGTGGACGTGCTCTACGCGAGCTTCAACCGTGGCGATGAGCAAAAGATCGGCAAGACGCACAAGCACCGCGACGACGAAAAGACGATCTGCCGGTATCCGTTCGAGACGCTGGCCGACCTGGCCGAGAACTGCGGCTGCGAGGCGGCGGACCTCGGCGAGTTCGGCCATCCGGCGGGGCAGGAGATGGCGATGTTCTGGAGGTCGGCATGAGCGAAACGCAGTATTCTCGCTGTATAACATGCGATGAACTGAAAGCTTACATAGAGAATAGACACCCCATCTATGCAGGTTTGGAGAATGGATGGGAAGGACACGCTGCTGTGGATTATGACCTAGAAGGGAGACCTTCACTTGAGGTTCAGAGGGGAGATACCTGGTCAGTTCATGATGGTTCGCCAAATCGAATAGCGCAAGAGTTTTTAGAAGTCAGGAACCTAGATCAAGGCAGTATCGTCATTGGCTAGTAAGGGGATATAATGAGCCACCTTACTCAATCTCAACAAGCCAGACACGACAAATGCCTAATAAGTTGGCCAAAGTCGGGCCGTAGTTGGGCGTGGTGGGCCGCATCTTGGGCCATCGCCCATCATTTCGACATTGACCCCATGCCCTACCGCAAGCGCAACAGGGCCATGTTCGCGAAAGATCCACTGTTCACCGAGGCCGGTCTGCCGCTGGCGACCTCCGAGCACGTCGGCCCGGACAGCGGGCATCCCAAGATCGACCTCGACCTCTTTCTATTGGTCCGCGATCCCCGCGACACGATTACGTCGGCGTTCTACTGGCACGAGCACAACGAGTCGTTCAGCTCGTTCGTGGAGAGCGAGGGCCGCCGCATGGCCCGGTGGGCGCACGCCTGGGAGCAGGATCACCGTACGTTCAGCAGCGTGTTGGCCTACGAGGACTTCCACAACGACTTCCACGCGGCCCTGGCCACGTTCCTTGAGTGGCTGGAGGCCCCGTACACCGAGGCCGATTTGGCCTACGCCCGCGAGCAAGCGACCTTTGAGCACATGAAGCAGTACGAACCTCGGAAGATGCGGAAAGGCAAGACGGGGGATTGGCAAGCGCACTTTGGCAACGCCGATGAGCGGCGCTTGGCTGACATCCTGGCCACATGGCCCTGTTCATGGTGGGAGCGATACGCGATATGAGCATCCAGGAGTATCGGCTTACCCAAGGGGCCGTTATAGAACCCGCTGACACAGACCGAGCGAGGTTCTGTCAAAACTTCGACTGGTCTATCACCATCGGAGGTCGACACCTGGATGCAAGCACGTTCGAGGATCGTTATCGGAGATACAATGAAGCCTATTGGGATGGTCAATTGCCGGAACTGCCGGTCAGATTCGAGTGGATGGAAGGATTATTCATAGCCCAAGTACACGCTCAAGAAGTGAGAGTGGCAGCACCAATCTGGCGTCGCTGGTTCAATCGGCGCAGTACCATAACGCGGATCTACATATTGGGGATTACGATCAATGCCCATCTACTCGAAAGGTTATGTGACGAAGATGCACCTTATGATGTATGGGACCATGAAATCGACGAGGAGTTACTTAATAAAGCGCTGCGACATGAAATGTGCCATGTTGCTCAGGTTTATCTTGCACATCGGCCATTAGGGGAAGCGGACGAAGATCCATGGTTTGAGAGAGAGCTAGCCGATGTTGACGCATTGCACATTGAGGATCCGTCATGCAGGTGAACGCTCTATGGATCGGCTCTGAGCTACCAACAACCGAGCGCATGTGTGCGGCGTCGTGGATTGCCCATGGCCATCATCTGACCCTGTGGACATACGAGCCCGTCGCCAACGTACCCGAAGGCGTCGAGGTTCGTGACGCCCGCGAGGTTCTGGGCGAGCCCATTCACTATTACCAAGATCCGAGGCATCCGGGGAGCCCCGTGTTACATGCCAATCTGTTTCGGCTGACCTACTTATCCGACCACGGCGGCACCGTCATCGACCTGGACACCCTCTGTGTCTCGGACCGCCCCCTCGACCTGACCCAGACCATCATCTCGTCGGAGGGGAAGAACCACTTGCCCAACTTGGCGTTCCTCCACGCGCCGGAGCCCGGCATGGATCTCTGGGAATGGTGCCGCGACGAGGCATGGCGACGGCTTGA
>JAHEOA010000254.1 GCA_018609825.1 Candidatus Bipolaricaulota bacterium
CCGGGCTACCGAGGCCGTCAACGACTGGGTCCGAGAGGGCCAGCAGATCCTCGAGCCGTTGAAGGAATCGGGCTACATGACGCCGGAGCCCTTCGACCAGACCGTTGACTTTGAATACTTCGAGCTCTGGCACCACTGGGGCCGCACCGCCAAGTTCGGCGCCTGGATGCAGGGCGCGGACTACGTCCAGTGGCACGGGGCCTACGAGATCCTCGGCAGCCTGCAGGAGCTGAGAGACATCGTTGACGAGCACCTCGACGCGTCATCCGACGCCGAATAGGCCGACGTCGCTGTTGGCGACGGCGTGGCCGCGCGCGGGGCGCTCCGCGCTCCCGCTCTCGCGGGACCAGGCGATGTTGGTCGTGGCAGCCGTCAACGAGCTCTTCCTCGGCCTCGACATCTACCTCGCCCACTACCTCGACGGCACGATCGTGCCGAACGAGTGGATCCCCATCGCGTTCGGCCCGCTGGCGGGGGTCGCGCTGCTTGTCGCCGGCGTCATCGCCCAGCGTCGCCGACAGACCGCCACCGTGATGGCGACGGCGGTCCTGTTGGCCAGCATCGTCGTGGGGCTGCTCGGGGCCTACTTCCACTTCGTGCGGGCCACACTGCCGACGGGGCCGGCCGGCGCCCGCGTGACCATCGATCTGCTCGTCTGGGGGCCGCCGCTGTTGGGGCCGCTCACGTTCTCGCTGGTCGGGATCCTCGGCATCAGCGCCGCCTGGCGCGAGGAGCCGCCGAACAGCGGGCGGCTGCGTCTTTTGGGAAAGGTCCACCTTCAGCTGCCCTACGCCAAGACCCAAGCCTACTTCTTCATGGTCAGCATGGGGACGCTGGCGACGCTGTTGAGCAGCGTCCTCGACCACGCGCGGGCCTCGTTCGAGAACCCGTGGCTCTGGGCGCCGATCGTCGTGGGGCTCTTTGGAACCGTCGTCCCGGCCGCGTTGGGCGCGATCCGGCGGCCAAGTCGCGCCGACGTCTGGACCCACATCGTCGCCATGGGGCTCTTGCTGGCCGTCGGCGTCGTCGGGCTGATCCTGCACGTCGGCGAGAACCTCACCGCCGGCGGGGCGATCGTCGTGGAGCGCTTCCTGCGCGGCGCGCCGTTCCTTGCGCCGCTCTTGTTCGCCAACATGGGGCTGCTCGGGCTCGTCACGCTCCTCGATCCGCGCGAGCGCCAACAGAGGAACTGATCAGAGGACGAGGTTGTTCGAGGCAGAGACGCTCGGGAGAATGATCAAGCGATGAGCGAACGACGCCACACGCCGCTCGATCGGGACCGCGTCCCGCCGAGCGCGTGCACGACCGAGCACCGCCGCGAGATCCTCAGGCAGGTCCCGTTCTTCCAGGACCTGCGTGAAGACACGATCGCCGCGATCAATCAGCTGTTCCGGGCGTTTGCCTACGAGGCCGATGAGGCAATCTATCATGCCCAGCAACGGGCGAGCGAGCTGCACGTCGTGGCGGACGGGCACGTCCGACTCGTGCGCTACGCGCAGGCCGGCCACAAGGTCGTGCTGGATGTCCTGGCGCCGGGTGAGATCTTCGGGGGTCTATCAATGCTTGGCGACACCGTCTACGCGGATACCGCTGAGGCTCAAACCGACTGTTGCGCCCTCGCCATCGGCGCGAGCGACTTCCGTGACGCGCTGCGTCATCACCCGAACGTCGCGCTGCGTGTGCTGGACTACACCTCAGAGCGCCTCCGCTCGGCCCACGAGGCGATCGAAGGCCTGAGCGCACACCCCGTGGAGGAGCGCATCGCGACGCTCCTGCTGAGGTTGGGCGAGAAGCTCGGCGAATCGAGCCAGGAGGGCTTGTTGATCCAGATGCCGCTCGCTCGCCGAGACGTCGCCGCCATGACCGGCACGACGCCCGAGACGGCCAGTCGGGTCCTGAGCGAGTTCCGCGAGGCCGAGCTCATTGACAGTGGCCGGCAGTGGATCGCGCTGCGCGATGTTGAGCGCCTCCGAACGATTGCCCAGACCTGATACTGCTTACGCTAGAGCCGTTTCCTCTGAGCGCCCGACGACGGTTGCCCGAGCGCAACGATCACCCACGGCTACGTCCGTATCATCAAAGCACCCGATCCACCTGGGGAGCTTGGATATCCATGACCATGTCGACCGAGACGCTGCTTGCCGAACCCGCGACCGAGCGCCCTGAGCCGTTGTTCTTGCCCGACCGCTTCGTCTACGACCGCGCGCCGCTGCTCGTCTACTGGGAGGCGACGCGGGCTTGCGATCTCGCCTGTCAGCACTGCCGTGCGGACGCCATCGCCCGACGCCATCCGCTCGAGTTGACCACGACCGAGGCTGAACGCCTTCTCGACGAGATCGGCACGTTCGTTGAGGACGGCGGACGGGCACCGCACGTCGTCATAACGGGCGGCGACCCGCTCCATCGCCCCGATCTGTTCGAGCTGATCGCCTACGGCCGCGAGCGAGGCCTGACGTTTTCGGTCACGCCGGCCGGCACGGCCCGGCTGAGCGAGGATCACATTCAACTATTTCGCGACCTCGGCGTGACGAGCGTCGCGCTCAGCCTCGACGGGTCATCTCCCGAGCGCCACGACGCCTTCCGCGGCGTGGACGGCTCCTTCCAGTGGACGCTCGACGGCGCCCACATGGTGCGCGAGCACGGCCTTCCGCTGCAGATCAACACGATGGTGACGGCGACGACGCTCGACGACCTGCCGAACATGGAAGTGCGCGTGCGCGAGCTGGACGTCGCCCGCTGGGCGCTGTTCTTCCTGATTTCAACGGGCCGTGGGCGCCACTTGCAGGAGATTACGCCGGGCGAGAGCGAGCGTTTCCTCAACGGGCTGGTCGACCTCGTCGACGATCCCGACCTCCCCTTCGCCATCAAGACGACCGAGGCCCATCATTTTCGACGCATTCACCATCAACGCCAGCAGGCCCGTGGCGCCAGCGACGACGAGATCTTGAAAACCCCTGTCGGCCGCGGCTATGGCGTCCGCGATGGCAACGGCGTCGTCTTCGTCAGCCACACGGGCGAGGTCTACCCGAGCGGGTTTCTGCCCCTCAAAGCGGCCAACCTCCGACAAGCCAGCCTGGTCGCGACCTATCGCCATGGACAGGTCTTCCAAGACGTTCGGGACGTCGATCGCCTGAAGGGCAAGTGCGGCGTCTGTCCTTTCCGCTCTATTTGTGGCGGCTCGCGGGCGCGGGCGTATGCCGCGACGGGCGATCCGCTGGCGGCCGATCCGCTCTGTCCGTATCAGCCGCCGATTGCGACGTGACGTCGCTCGTCATCGACATTTCGCGTATAGAGCGTTCTCCCGAAGGAGGGATGGCCATGCCCGAGATGCAAGCGAGCGAGTTCGACGTGCGGCAACTATCGCCCCCGCAGCGCCACGCGGCGATCCACAAGACGTTCGATGAGTTGGCCAAGGACGAGGCATTCGTGCTCGTCAACGACCACGACCCGAAGCCGCTCTACTATCAGTTCGCGGCCGAGGCGGGCCCGGAGTTCCGCTGGGAATACCGCCAACAGAGCCCGCCGAGTGGCGCGTGCTGATCGGAAGTGGACGTTGGAATCCTGAACCGACGCCCGTGTCGGGGTGTATCCGAACGACACAAGCGAAAATTCCCTCCAGCGAGCGCATCGACATGGATGCACATTGCGGCAGCATGGATAGGGATCGCGAGGTGAGGCATGATGGCGCAGCTGTGGCCCGACTATCGAACGGCCGTCTCGTACGACACAGCGGAGTTCAACGCGATTCCGCTGGCCGAGACCGAGCGCGGCAAGACGATCCTGGCCTGCTTTGAGCCAGGCCAGTTCATTCCCGTGCACGCGCCGGCGGTCGACCTGACGCTCGTCGTCCTCGAGGGCGAGGGCCAGGTTGTGGCCGACCACCAAGAGGACCGGGTCGGTCCCGGCGCAATCGTCGTCGTGAC
>JAHEOA010000255.1 GCA_018609825.1 Candidatus Bipolaricaulota bacterium
ATCCTGGCCCATCGACGACCTCCTTGGTCCACCCGTTGTGTCTTGACGCGGGGCGTGGCACAAGGACATCGGGCAGCGCTCGGCCGAACGTGTGCCGGTCGCCGGCGCCTGTGGCCTGGCTCCCGAGGGGACTTTCCGCACGACGGGCGGCGAGACAGCCGGGATGGAGGGCCCCGAGCGCGGGGCGACTGGCAACGCGCCGTGGCTCAACCGGCCATCCTCAACCGTCGAACGTCGAGCGTTCCCGCCGGACGAGCCCCGTCGAGGCGCGGGCCAGGGAAGAAACAGGGACCCCAGACGCCCAGTCTGAGACCGGCGTATTCAGGGTGAAGTCTTCCGGGGCCCCTGCCTTCCCGGGCTCAACTTAGCGACGGCCGCCCAAGCTGTGGATGACGGACGCCATCCCGGCCGGGTTCGAGAGCTCCCCGTGCCCGTCGACCGATAGGCCCCCTGGCGAGCCCACGGACGACGCCCGGCCGACCGTCCCATCGGCCGGCAGCGCAGGTTGTGGGGCGATTGGGACACGGAGATCACGGAAAAGGTAAGCCCGGGAAGCGAGGGAGGCGGGCTTACCGTCGGCGCCAGGGTGCAGCTGGGGAAAGCTCCACGAGGCCAGCACGCTCGCGCGGCATCGCCTGTCCTCGGCACCGCGGCCACGCCCCACGCCGGCGCGGCCCGGTCCACTGGCCTCGGAGGCAACTCCTCACGTGGACCTCCTTAAGCCCCTAGAAGGGAACCGGGACCTGAGGCGATAGGCGCAGTCGTCCGTCACATGAAGATCATGGCGAACGGTCACGTTTGACAACCCTGACATATATTGTCAGTCTCATCACGCATGACCCTGCGAAACCCCTTCACGCCGGGAAGTAGCCTCGCCCCGCCCCACCTTGCCGACCGCGATGCGGAGACCAAGCTGTTCCGGGAATGCCTCCGGTCCACGCTCGATGGGGCGCCGCGCCCCATGGCCGTGTTGGGCGAGTGGGCTTTGGGCAAGACGTCCTTGTTGCTGCAATGCCAACGGTTGGCCGACGCCGAAGGCGCTCTGACCGTGTTGAAGGTGGCCAACCCCGAATCTCCGGCGGCCTGCATCGACTCGCTCGGCCGCCACCTGGGGCTGCGGGTCGACGCCACGTACGGCGCATCCCGACCGCCACGGTCGGCGCAACCGCACGATCGGCCCCGATATCCGCCCCCCGAACCGGAGCTCACCCTCCACGGCCCCCTCCCCGCGGCGGGCGAGGCACAGGCCGATCTCCGCAACCGCCTCCGCCACGTCTGGGGCCGCGGTCAGCAGCGCCCAACCGGCCTCCTCCTCCTGATCGATGACCTCGATCGGGTCAAGGACGTGCCGCGGACGACGGCGCTGCTGCGGGGCGCGCTCGCGGAGCTGGGCCCGGCGGAGGCCAGGGTGATGCTCGTCGTCTCCGGCGCTCCCGACCCGCTCAGCTCCCTCACCTCAACCGGATCCCCGTCGGCGCCCTTTTCCCAGACGGTGGAGCTGCGGCGCCTCACCGAGCCGGCCATGCGCGCCGCCGTGACGCGGCCGATCGCGGACACCCCCATGCGCTTTGACGACGAGGTCGTCAGCCGCATCGCCGAGCTCGCGGCCGGCCACCCCTATTACCTCCAGGAGTTGGCCTACCACACCTTCGAGCTCGCACGCCGCGAGAACCGCGCCACCCGCCACACGTTCGAGCTGGCCCTGGAGCAGACGTTCTACCGCATCTCGCTGACGATCTTCGAGCCCCAGATCGCCTCGCTCAGCGCGGGCGAACAGCGGCTGCTGGCGGTGCTGGTGGACCTCGCACGCCCGGCGTCGCACGGCAATGTCGTCCAGGCGGCCACCGAGGCGGGGCTGAACGCCGCGTCGGTGCCCAAGCTCCTGCGTCGCCTCAAGGCAAAGGGGTGCGTCGCCCAGCCCCCCCACGGCCCGGACAAGCGCCGCTACTCCGTGCCCGACCCGCTGTTCCGCGAGTACGTCCGCCGCCACGTCCACTCGGTCAACTGAGTTCGCCCGAGGACGGGCCCATCCCGGATCGGGAAGCCGGCACATGGCGAATCGAGGCCGCCCAAGCGGTGGTGGCGTCGGCCCCGACTCGTCACGGAAACAAGAAGTCCGGTCGTATTGTCCGACGCGGGCCGCAACGCGCCAGGACACCGCTCACCCATCCGCGGGGACACGCTGGGGCGGGCGTGGGAAGGGCCGCTCGGCCATCTACGCGATCACTCCATGCATCCAGCGCCACTTGTTGCGGAGGCGCTCTTGCTCCGCCCCGTCGAGGACGGCGCGATCCTGCTCCACCATGCGCAGCTCCTCGGCGTCGATGGACGGGCTGATCCGGTAGGCCAGGTCGTCGTAGTCGCCCAGCGTGTTGCCCAGTTCGTAGTACGCCCGCAACTGCCGCACCATCTCCGCCGGCGTCGTCTCGGGGACGTCGAAGCCGATCTCCGGATCGACTTCCTCCTCCTCAATCGTTTGTTCTTTGGCCTGGCTCGGACCTGTCATCGTATCGCCTTCGTCCTGTGTGGCTTGTGGGGTGGCTTCCGGTGGCTTCTCTATTTGAAGCCGCTTAACGTGTTGGAGTTCCTCTAGACTTATGCCTTTGTCCTGACAGATTTCCTGTGCCTTTGTCCACGATAACACTTTCTTTGTTCCGACGTAAGCCACATAGACTTGCTTTTGCCGTTTCTGGTCCTTGTCCCAGACGGCTTTCTTCAGAACCCATGCGGGATAGCGCTTCCCGTTGACGGTCTTCCACGTCTTCGCCAGGAACATGCCTCCGTATTCATAGCACATAGTGCTCGATAAGCCAACCCCATATTGTCGCTCCATCAGGAGACATACGCGACATTATGCCGATCCGCTCCTGACGATCGTGTCTTCATAGCACCATGTGCTCTGAATACGTTATACCCCGAGGATCATTCGCTTCGGCTGGCGAATGCTCGCGATCACCCCCGAGCGCCCCGGCCACGGCCAGCGAGAGGGATCCACGTCACAACGCCCGGGCGGGCGATGACGCCCGCCGTCTTCGAGCGAGGTCGTGCATGTCCGATCGGGAGAGCACAGCGGCGGTCCGTCGACGAGACGACGGACGCCGCGACGTTATGAGCGGAAATTGGTCCAAACCGGTTGCATGACGCTCGGCGGCGGGTCTATACTCGGATCCACGATGGCGCTGTTCCTCACGAAGGGATCCAAGAAGCCCAAGGGGAAGGCCGATACCACGCACACGTTCTACGTCCTTCGTGAGAACCGCTGGGACCGCGAGGCCAAAGCGCAACGACAGCGCCACGTCGCATACATCGGGGTGACGCCCGAAATCACCCAAGCCAAGGCCGAACGGATATGCCGGGAGAAGGGGATCACGATGGACCAGCTTCGCCGAGTGAGACGGCTCCGTATCGTTGAGGCTGGCGCATCTGCCCAGTAGGGCAGGCGATTTCACCGCTCCGATGTCCCTTGATCGAGGTCTAGACCGGCCGAAGGATCAGCCGAGGGGGTGAGCGACACGACGGCAACCGGGCCAGGCCGCGCCGAGCCGCCCAATTGAAAAAGCCCCGATGGGGGTCGGGGCTCTCGGTTGCTCCGTGTCAAGCCGTGATTGACACCAGTCTACGCATCCCGTCTGCCGACGTCAAGGCCCGTGTGGCCGTTCCGGCCCACGGGCCGAGCGATCATCGCCCGTCGTCCCGATGGATTGCCCTCAGCATGCCCGAAGGCTCGCCGCATGATCCCCCGACCGCGGCAACGCCATCAGGCGCCCGATCGATCGTTTCGACCGTCAACAGCGAACGGCGCCAGGCTCAACCGAGACGGGACGACAGCTGGGATGGTGCCCCCAGCGTCATGGAGATTACACTCGGCGATCCGCTCTCAAGGAGGTGAGGCCTACACCAGGCGGGAAGGGTTGAGCTGATTTAGCCGGCGAGACAAAGAGAAAAGCTCCTGCAGCAACAGGAGCTTTCCGGCTCTGGTGTACCCACAATGACGTCCAAATCATACACCAGATGGGGGGCGTGTGTCAACTCCGCCCCATCAAAAATACCCAATGTCATTCGTAAACAGCGCAGTCTATCCTATGACCGAATCTTCCGTTACCTGTATCGCCACTCCGACGCGCATGGCCGCTTCGAACTCCGGGCCGACGCCGTCGTCGCCGAGACGGGCTACTCGCGCAAAACCGTCTACAAGGTCGTCAAATTCCTCCAGCGGGTCAACCTGCTGTTCCGGACGCAGTCGCGCACCGGCCGCGGCCATCACTCCACGTACCGCCTCAACTGGAGGAAGCCGCCCGCGGGTCGAGACAGCTCTGCCGAATCGCAAGCGCAAAAGTGTCACCCCCCTAAGAACCCCAGAAGTAATAACCCCCAACACCGCTATGCAGAAGCCCCCGCCCCCGAACGCCCGCGCTGGGAAGCGAACCCGGCCCAACGCTGCCGCTACCTGACCTCGGGCTGGACGACGCTTCGAAAGGGCCAATATGGATTCAAACGGGCGGCCAAACTGTTCCGCCTCGGCTGCTGGAACCTGGGGGTACCTGCCGAGCCCGCGGAGCGGATCAGCGGCCTCATCCTGCAGCGACTGGAGGGAGGGAGCGCGCAGCGGGTCCGGCAAGTCCACGATCGGCTCTTCAGCCGGCTCTGGAAACGGCGCGACAAGCTGCAAGCCCTGCTGCGCCGCGGCGTTGAGCGCCTCTGCAGCTGGGTGGGCTGGCTCCTGCAGCGGGTGATGTCGAATCTGGAGGATGAGGAGGCGGCCGAGCAGCGCGAGCTCGCCGCCTGGGCCGAGGCCGAACGTCGCGAGGAGGCCTGGCTGGCCGCGCTGAAACACTCGTCGCCGGCGCGCCGTCGCCGCCATTGCCGGGAGTCACTGCGGCTGTTCGTCATCGCCTGGGAGGAGTTGCACGAGCGACGGATTCCCCATGCCGAGGTGGAAGCCCGATGCGCAGCGTTGGCCGCGGAGTACGGCGTGCCAGCGGCGGAGATCCGCGCTGGCGTCGATTGGATGGCGATGTCAACGGCGTCGCTCATGGAACCCGCTTCCCCGGAGGCCGGTCAGTGAGGAGGACCATGCGGTGCCGGAGCTATGCGGAGGTCAGCGAAGGAGCCCAAGCTGGACACCGGTCCGGGCCAGCGTCCCCATGGGCTGGCTTGCCGATCACTGACCGCCAGATCCGACTTTCCCTCTCGGGCTTTCCTCCGCTTCCGCCCAATGTAGCGACCGTGTCTTGCAGAGCACAAACGTCCAGGGCGAGCGCCGGGACCGATCGCCACGAGCTCGTTGCGCCCTCCATCGTTAAGCATTATGCTCAACGATGATATGACCCGTACGGAGACCGAGACGTATCTGACCACGCAGGACCTGGCGGAGCTGTTCAACCGCTCCCCCGCCACCGTCCGCTATTGGGTCCAGCGCCGCGGCCTCGACGCCTACGGCCGGCGCGTTGGCCGTGACTGGGCCTTCACGCCCGCGGCCGTGCTGCGCTTCATCGACGAGGTCATGGCCGGCTGGTACACGCCGGCGCAGTGGGCCGACGAGCGCCGCAAGCTGGACGAGGCCAGGGCGAAGCTGCGTGCCATGGCGAATGATGGCCCCACGGGAAGCCGACAGCGCCCCGCTCCGTCGGGCGCCGCGTTCCGCACGTTCACCATGGGGGCCGTCCGCGGCGATCTGAGCCGCGCGGAGCTCTACCGTGAGCGCCACGCCCGCGCCTGAGGCGGTACCGGCGGCCGAGGCTGAAGCCCTGACCGTCCCCGACGAGCCGGTCCTGCTCGACACCAACGTGCTCGTCTACGCCA
>JAHEOA010000256.1 GCA_018609825.1 Candidatus Bipolaricaulota bacterium
ATGGGTTGGACAGCATTGGCGTGGACATCGACGAGGCGCAGTGTGCCTACGCGCGGAGGATGCGGATCAAGTAATTGACCGATGCCCTTGGGAGCATCGCGCTATCGCCTGTCCAGGCTCTCTTGTACCAGGGCTTCCAGGCATTGCTGGCCTCCCTCGGGGCATCGGCCGGTTGCCGGAGCAAGCCGGGCGCCACAGTACGGGCACCGCTGGCGCAGTTCGACGTCGACGGCTCGCTGGACGGCGAACAGATCGGGCTGAGATAGCAACTCCAGTCGGGTGATGATCTCCTGGGCTTCGGGGCTTAGCATGTTGACTCCTTCCGGTTAAAGCGTCACTTGACTCTCCACGTCCGCGATCTCGTCCCGGCTGACCCCGATGTAGCGGCGGGTGACGGCCGGCGATCGGTGCCCTAGCTTAGCCTGGATCAGCTCGATCGGCACACCCTGCTTCCGTGCATGATACCCCCAACTCTTGCGGAGGCTGTGCGCGCCGTAGGACCCGCCGTTCAGGCCGACATCGTGGATCCATTGGTTGATCAGTCGGTGGACGGATACCCGGTGCAACGGCTTGTCATGGCCCCGACCGGGGAACAGCGGGGCGCCATCGTGGCTTGCGTCGCGGGTGTCCAGGTAGGCCGACAGCGCCTCGCGGGTGGTGTCGTTCAGCGTTACCGCCGCCTCACGCCCGGTCTTGGACTCTCGCAAGCGTAGCGTGTCGACGATCCGGCCGTGGTCGTCCAGCACGTCCCCCAGCGTCAGCGACAGCATGTCGCCGACCCGCAGGGCCGTGTTGATGCCCAGGGTAAACAGGGCATAGTCCCGCAAGTTGGACCCTTTCAGCATGCGCTTGATGGCATTGATCTTACGAGCGTCGCGGATGGGCTCCACGGTGTTCATGGTGACCTCCCTGGTTTTGGTTTGCGGCTTACCTCGTTGGAGGGGCGATCGTGATCCGGGAAGGGAGTGGGGGCGCGGGGCAGTGACGCCCCGCGCCCCAGCGACGACCACTCGATGAGTGGGTCATACGTATCCTATCGGAATGGGGGGATGTTGCCAAGTCCTGCGCCAAGGCCATAGCGGCCTCGACCGTCCCGCGCTGCCGGCTCCAGACGCGCGTGGCGATCATGGCAGCACGGTGGCGCCGTTGCCGTTGGGCCTCCGTGCGGCCGGCCACGACCCAATCGGCCAAGCGATCCGCTAAATCATTTAGCTGAGTGTCCTCTGCGAATGTGGAGGTCGTCACTGTCCGTTCACTCCCTTGGCTTCCATCGACTGACTCCACTATATCAAAGGCGTGCGGTGTTGTCAACCCCCCCCCTCCCTCGGCCGTGCGAGCGGGTTGGCTTGGGCTCGAAGACGATCAGTTGACGGTTCCGGCGGACCCGCGTAAGTTAATTCCGCATCCTCTGGCCTCCGGGGATTATGGCCTGGCCGCGCTGGTCGCCTCTTGATGCCAAGGCATGACGCATTCCTCCCGGCCAGCGCGGCCTCCCCCACTTGAATTTGGCCACCTGCGATTGTCAGGATATTGTCGGGTGTCCTGACGGATCAGGGCAGGCGGTATACGCTGATCGCACGGAGGGATGAGACTTGGGCAAGAAGCAGCTCCGCAGAAAGCAATGCACCGCCACGTCCAAGCAGAGCGGCCAGCGCTGCCGGCGTTGGGCCGTGGCGGGTTACAACGTCTGCCAGGTGCATGGGGCGGGCTCGCCGCTGCAGGGGCGGCCGGGGGGGAGCCCCGTGACGCACAACCGCTACAGTTCCTTCTTCAATACCGACACCGCGAAGAAGCTGGATGAGATTCGCAGCGACCAGCGGTTGATGGATCTGGCCGACGAGATGGACGTGGCGCGCGCGCGCATTGCGGAGCTATCGGGAATCGTGGATGCCGAGATGTCGCTTGAGGCGTGGCGCCGGTCCAAGGAGATCGCCAAGGAGATGCAAAAGGCCAAGCGTCGCTTGGACGCCGTGCTGCGCGACAACCAGATGTCCGGCCAGCGTCGGGCCGAGCGGACCACGGAGCTGCATGGCGAGATCGACGACCTGTTGGACGAGCTGCTGGAGACGACGACCAACGGCGCCGGCGACTTCTACAACTGGCAAGAGCTGCAGAGCTGGCTGGAACAGACGAGGAAGTTGGCGGAAAGCGAGCGACGTCGCCGCACCGACTTGTACGACGTGATGCAGCGCGAAGAGGCGTTTGCCTTGGTGGCCAAGGTCAAGAATACGATTATCAACCGCACGAGGGAGTTCTTCGATGACGACGAGCGGACGAGACGATACCTCAGCAGCATCTCCAATGACTTCCGAGCCCTTGTCGGTGACCGAAGCCGCGCTGATGGATCTGGCGACGGCGACGGATCCTCAGGCGGGCGCGGAAGCTGACGAGTGGTTTGCTGACCCCCGCCTGTTCTTCGAGGACGTGCTAGGCGTCCAAATCTACGACAAGCAAGTTGAAATGATTAAGGCCGTGCGCGATCATAAGCGTGTGGCCGTCAATGGCGCCAACAACACCGGCAAGGACTTCATCTGCGGCCGACTGATCCCGTGGTGGCATCACACCCATAAACCCGCCAAGACCGTCGTGGTTGGTCCCTCGCACTCCCAGATCAACGACGTCGTGTTCAACGAGCTGCGTTCGGCGCACGCCGCAGCCAAGGTTCCGTTGGGCGGCGAACTCTACCGGCGAGCCCGCTGGTACTTTAACTCTGATAACTATGCGATCGGCCTGTCCACGAAGGACGAGTTCAAGCTGCAGGGCCACCATAGCCCCAATCTTTTGGCTATCGTCACGGAGGCCCACGACGTGCCCCAAGATCACATCGAGGCCGTGAAGCGTCTGTATCCGAACTGTCTGCTCCTAACCGGCAACCCCTTTAGTCAGGCGGGCGAGTTCTATGAGGCGTTCCACGCGTCGCGGTCGCTCTACCAGTCCATCCAGATCAGCGCTTACGACAGCCCCAACGTCAAACAAGGGCGCGAGGTCATTCCCGGTCTGGTGTCCTTGGAGGACGTCGTCATGCAGCTGCAGGACTGGGGTGAGGACAACCCGCTCTACAAGGGCGCGGTCCTGGGGGAGTTCATCGGGTCCGACCCCCGGTCCGTCGTCGGCCTCAACGACGTGCGCATGTGCAAGGAGCACGGCGCGACCGGCGCTGAGGATCCCGACCTCGACGATCCGGTGGAGTTGGGCGTTGACGTGGGAGCCGGCGGGGACGAAGCCGTGATCCGGGAGCGCCGAGGCGTCCACATCGGGCGCGTGTGGCGGACCCAGACCCGCGATCCCAATGAGCTGAAACAGGTGATCCTGACGGCGATCACGGCCGCCGATCCGGATCGGGTCAAGATCGACGAGGGCGGCCCTGGCTGGGGGATCGCGGGCGACTTGGAGTTGATGGCCGGCGAGGGGAACATCCGCTGCGAGGTCATGCCCATCAACTTCGGCTGGCGGGCCTACCAGCCCAATCGCTTCCCGTCCTTCCGCGACGAGATCTGGTGGCATGCACGGGAATGCTGTGAGCAGCGATTGTGGTCGTTGGTGGGCATCGACGACACGACGATCAGCCAATTGGTGGCGCCCCAGTGGCGGCCCGACAACAAGAACCGTCCCAAGGTGGAAAGCAAGGATCAAACGCGAGGCCGGATCGGGCGGTCGACGGACGACGCCGACGCCCTAATACTGGCTTTCTTTGAGCCGCCGGAGATCCCCGTGCAGATTTTCCTCTGATCCCGATCCGGTTTCTTAC
>JAHEOA010000257.1 GCA_018609825.1 Candidatus Bipolaricaulota bacterium
ATCGCGGCCTTCACCGACAAGAGGCTCATCAAGATCCGCGCGGGCGCAATGGTGGCGGGAACCGGAGCCAACGACCGCACGCTGGTCTTCAGCAACAACGACCTCCCCGGTATCATGACCGTCGACGGCGCCGCGCGGTTGCTCAATCTCTATGCGGTCCGCCCCGGTGCGAAGCCGCTCGTGGCCTCCGCCAACGACGAGGGGCTGCGGTTGGCCCTTGCCCTGCGCGAGGCCGGCATGGAGGTCGAGGTCGCCGAGGAACGAAATGAAGCCGAGTCCCCGTCGGCGGATGAGATGGATAGAAGGGGGTTAGTTGTTCATTGGCGAACCACGATCAGCGCCGCGCGCGGGAAGAAGCGTGTCCACGGCGTGCAACTCCTCCATCTGGAAGCGGACGGCAGCTTGCCGCGGTCTGCGCAGAGCACGTCGTCGCTCGACTGTGACGCGATCGTTCTCGCGCTCGGCCACACGCCGAACGCTGGGCTTTTGGCCCAGAGTCAGGCCAAGCTGGAATGGGACGAGGCGATGCGTGAACTGTGGCCCGTTGGCTTTCCACAGGGGATTCACGCCGCCGGTCGCGTATCGGGGGTCCACGACATCGAGGCGGCCTGTCTCGACGGCCGAGTCGCCGGTCAGAACGCGGCGCGCGACGCCGGAATTGGCACCGGAGCCGACGAGCGCGCCCTGAAGGAGCTTGAGGAGCGCTGGGAACAGGAGCGCGAACATCCGCGCACGACCCGCCATTACGCCGTTCCCGGACTGGGGGACTTTCGATTCGTTGACTTTGCCGAGGACGTCACGGAGAAGGACGTCCACGATGCCATTGCGGAAGGATACGACAGCGTCGAGCTGCTCAAGCGCTACACGACCATCTCCATGGGCCCTGATCAAGGGCGTTACGGCTCGCTGAACAGCGTCTTGATGACGGCCGAGGCGACCGACCGTTCCGTGGATGAGACCGGGACGACCACGTTGCGGCCGCCGACGCTGCCGGTCAAGATGGGAACCCTGGCGGGGCGCAACCTGGAGCCGTTGCGACGGACGCCGCTCCACCATTGGCATGCGAACTATGGCTGCCGTTGGATCCATGCCGGCCCGTGGGCCCGTGCCGAGCGCTACGATCGCCATACGCCCGAAGATGAAGTCCGCAACGTCCGGACTCGGGTCGGGATCATTGACGTGAGCACCCTGGGCAAGGTCCGGCTGGCCGGCCCGGATGTTCCGGAACTGCTCTCGCGGCTCTACACCAACAAGTGGCGCAAGTTGCCCGTTGGGAAAGTTCGATATGGCCTGATGTGCAACGAAGAGGGCGTCGTCAGCGACGACGGCGTCACCGCGCGCCTCGACGAGGACGAGTACTACATGACCGTGACCACGGGCGGCGCCGACTCCATTCCCGATGGCATTCGCTGGTGGCTCCAATCCGGTTGGGACCTGCGCGTCCACGTCGTCAACCTGACGTCTGCTTACGCGGCGGTCAACGTGGCGGGTCCGAACTCACGTGAGCTGATCGCCCGCGTGGCTGAGGACATCGACCTCTCCAACGAGGCCTTCCCGTTTATGGGGGCGAGGCAGTGCCGCCTGGCCGGCGTGAATGCGCTCTTGCTGCGCATCGGCTTCACCGGCGAACTGGGCTATGAGATCCATTTTCCAGCTGGCTATGCTGAGCCCCTCTGGACCCGTCTGCTTAAGGAGGGTGAGGACCTTGACGCGGTTCCGTTCGGCCTGGAGGCGCAACGGATCCTTCGGCTGGAGAAGGGACACATCATCGTCGGCCAGGACACGGACTCGTTGTCTACTCCTCTTGAAACCGGTCAGGAGTGGGCCGTCAAGACGGATAAGGATGATTTCATTGGGAAGTCGGCGCTCATCCGACAAAGCCTGCGCGGACTTGAGCATCGCCTCGTCGGCTTCGAGATGGAGGACGACGCAGTGGTGCCGCCTGAAGGTGTCCTCGTTGTAGAAAGCTCAACTCGCAACGATCCTCAGATGGTGGGATACGTGACGAGCGCCCGATTCAGCCCGACGTTGGAACGCTCTATCGGACTTGCTTGGGTGCCGCGCGAGCAGGCCGCTCCCGGCACAACGATCACGATCCGGATCGAGGGAGCTCTGCATCCGGCCCGCGTGGTCGAGGTGCCCTTCTACGATCCGGACGGGGAGGCATTACGATCGTGAGCACGTCCGAACAGCTCCTGGTAAGGAGCGGACTGATTCCAGCTGCGGAGCGAGACGGGGCCGACTTGGGCGAGCATGAGGACTGGCAGGTGCCGTTGGCCTACGATGAGGCTGAAACGGAGATTGCGGCGGCCAGGGATCGAGTGGCGATCGTTGACCTGAGTCCCGTCGGGAAGTTGCTCATTCAGGGCGAGGCGATCGGCGCTGCCCTTGCGGATCAATTCGGATCTGTGCCTGAGAAACCAACAGACCTGGTGCTGTTTGATGGAGGCTGGCTCAGCCGCGTCAACAGCTTCGAGTACTACGCCGTCCTGCCCCTGGATCGTTTGACGGAGAACGTCGACTCGCTGTGCGCGGCGCTGGATGACACTCACACGCACGTCACCGACCTAACGCATGGCCGGGACGTGTTGGGGGTGCTTGGACCAGCCGCTTCACAAGCCTTGTCGAAGTTGTGCGGGTTGGACTTCCGGGAACGGGTGTTCCCCAACCACTGTGCCCAAGCCAGCAGCCTAGCGAAAGTCCACGCGCTGATTGCCCGCGTGGATCGAGGCGAAGTGCCCTGCTACGAAGTCCATGTCGATCGCACTTACGGCGAGTACGTCTGGGATGCCATGTCGGATGCGATTGCGGAATTCGATGGCCGAGCCATCGGGACCTTCGCCATGCGTCAGATTCAGTCTGAGGAGGGACCATCGTGAATCAGAGTCTTCCAGATTCCATGAGATACTGCGTGATCGGTGCCGGCGTGCACGGGCTGAGCACGGCCTGGCACCTGGCCCAGGAACTTAGAAAGCGGGGACGCGGCTCCGGCGAGGACATCCTCGTGCTCGAAAAAAAGGACATAGCCGCCGGCGCCAGCGGCATCGCCTGCGGCGTGGTGCGCAACTTCTACTACCAGCCGGCGATGGGCCGGGTCATGCAGGTCAGCGTCGACGTCTGGGAGTCCGACCCGGAGGCATTCCACTATCAGCCGGTCGGCTACATGGCCCTTGCCTCGGAGGTTCAGGCCGCCGACATCGAGACGATCTACGAGCGCCA
>JAHEOA010000258.1 GCA_018609825.1 Candidatus Bipolaricaulota bacterium
CCGCGTCCGTCTCACCCCCTTTCGGCACCTGGGCATCCAGCGCGTCCAGGTGGTCCAGCGCCGCGTTGAGGTCCGCGATCGCGGCGCGGTTCCGCGCTGGCGGTGGACCAAGCAGCGCCGCGACGTCGGTGCCGAGCGCCCACGCCAGCCGGTCGGCGGTCGCCAAGGTCGGGTTGCGCCGGCCGCGCTCCAGGTCGCCGATGTAATTGCGGTGGACCTCCGACTTGGCCGCGAGCTCGATCTGCGTCAGGCCCAACGTCTCGCGCCGCGCGCGCAACCGCCGCCCGAACCGCTGCTGGATGCTCATCCGCAGCGCTAAGCCTATACGTGACGCCTATGAGTGGGCGCACACGATGAGTGGGATTTCTGTTAAGCCCTTCTTCGAAGCTGGCCGAACCGGGGCGAGACAATAGCCCGATTCACAGCCCTTGTGGATGGAGTGGCTCCGGACGACGCAGTCAAGGCTTCCGCAATGGCAGCCGGGAAAACCCCCATCGACGCCCAGATCGTCAACGAGACTGACAGCCTCGGTTGGAACGAATTGGCCATTCAGGGTGTGTCCCCCTATGACGTGACGGCTTCCATGGCGACCTGTTGGCTGGAGACCGAGGCTCCAAGGGATGGCCACTGGGGTCGTACACCGTCTTCATGAACGGCGACGCCTTCGCCGGCGGCATGTTCCAGACGACCGAGGAGCGGGACGAGGTCCCACTGCACTGGATGGTCTACGTCGCCGTCGACGACTCGTTCAGAGCTATCTCGAGGCCATCGGTCGAGTAGCTTGCTCAATCCCCACGACACGCACGCCTTGGTCCCCGTTTCTCCATCCGACTCCACTGTGAACGGCTGACTTGCCCCGCTTGCGGCGGAGTGGCTACGGTGAAGTGGGGAATGAGGAGGCGCGTCAATGCGGAACCTCTGGCAGTATCACGAGATCCAATCTGAGATCCGCACCCGGTTTCTCGCCGAGCTGCGACGTGAGCTCGAAGCGCTGCTCGTCAGCGGCCCGTGGGAGAACAGCCCTCAGCTCGCGCAGAGCTCGGCGGTCAACCTGTTGCTCGTCAGTTGGTATCCGAACGCCATCCGGGGCCGCGCCGTGCGCATCGCGCGCGAGATCGACACGAAGTATCAGACCGACACCAAGCTCTTTGCGTTGCCCCCGGACCGGTTGCTGGACGCCCGCTGGCACGAGGACGCCCCGGTGATGATCCTCCTGCACAAGGGAGTGCCCCTCTACGGCGAATCGGCCGTGATCGACTATCGCACCGAGCTGCGCCAAGCTCGGCAGCCGTCTTGAGGGAACGTTGCCAAGACGTTGTCAGCCTCACGGCTCGCCTCGCTCGAGGCCAAGACGGACAGGCGAAGTGACATGACAGGAGATCCACTTGGCCGAAGACGCTGGGCCCAGCTGGTGCCGCCTACCAAGGCGTTGCCGCGCTCCACCCGCTTAACCGCTGGAGCCCTGCCCTGGGGGTAGGAGTTCGGGTCTTCGGCCAAGTGATCCCTGCTCCCCTCTCACCAAGTGAAGGAGCAAGCCCGTGTGACGTCCCCTATCCGAGCCAGCAGGAGAGCTCAGCGACAACCTCCAGGAGCGAGACGGGAACCGCCCACTTTCTTGCGCATCCGGTCGATGCGTTTCCCCCTTAGCCAGGACTCTGTCTGCGCCCTGGCCGCCGCACGGCTGTTGTCACAGGCATCGGCTCCTTCCGGTGACCCGGCTGCCCAGGTATCACCCTTGGGCTTGTGCCTTCCTGTGGTGCCATTGCGGCGTGATCGCCGTGCAGGCGACCTTCGCTCAGGGCCCATCAGGGCTATTATGCCCTCAGGCCACAGATCGGTGTCAACTGTGCTGGTCGTCGCCGGTCAATAATCATGGCCAGCGGTGCCGCTACCCTCCGAACGGGACACCTCGAATCCCAGGTCTGCCAAGAGCTGGCTGTCGACGCCGTCCTCCTGGTACTCGCGCAGGGTCCGCTCCAGCGCGGCTTGGACGATCTCGGTCTTGGTCACCCCGGAGTGGGTCGCCCGCCGCAGGTTCAATCGGAGCTCTTCCAGGGCGAACGACAGCTCCAGCGGCAGGTTGAATGTTAGCTTCTTCATCTCTCCCGAATAACGCCGATTGCCCGCCATGTTCGCAGACGTCAACGGCGTCTGTGGCGCCTCGTCGTCACGGCTCGACCGTGGCCCCAACGCCTCTGTCTCGTCCGCATCCTCGTCGGCTGGGAAAAAGATCTCGGAACCTTGCCCTTTAAGCGAGGGCCGTTGCCGACTGGACATGAGCCAGAACCTCCTTCGTCAGTTCACGATAGCCCTGTGACCCCTCAGATTCAGGATCAAAAAGCATCAATGGGCGTCCATCCAATGTCGAATCGGGGAAGCGGATCGTCCGTTTGATCACGGTGTCGAACACGATCTCCGCCCCCAATACGTGCTCGAGCTCGTCGTTGACCTCTCGGGAGTGCAACGTCCGGGGATCGCTCATCGTGCGCAAGACGCGATAGATGAGTTCCGGATTCCGCTTGCGTCTCACTTTCTCAATGATCTGCATCAACTGCTTGAGCCCTCGCATGGCCAAATACTCCGATTGCACCGGCACGATCACCAGATGGGCCGCGACAAGGGCGTTCATGGTCAGCAGCCCTAAGCTGGGCGGGCAATCGATGATGACGCCATCATGCTTCTGCCACACCTTGCTCAGAACGTCGGAGAGCGTGCAATCCCATCCCAATTCGCCGAACAGCTCGGCCTCAGCCCCGGCGAGGTCAAGGTTCGCGGGGACAAAGTCGGTGCTGGGTATGGAACACGCCATCATGACATCGCTCAGCAAGTCCATGTCCGGATGAATCAGGTTTTTGTAGATGGTGCGCTCAAAATTCTCCGGATCGTATCCGAGACTCGTCGTTAACCCCGCCTGAGGATCAAGGTCCACCAGCAGGGTTTGAAAGTCATGTTCACTGAAACCGGCCGCAAGGTTGGCGCAGGTCGTCGACTTGCCAACGCCGCCCTTCTGGTTGGCCACAGCAATGATCCAGGGCGTGCGTTCAGCCATACATCCTCCTTTATGGTGATACAGCTCTACGGGCTTCCAGCGATACAGCTTGCCGGATTGCCGACTCGCCAGCATAACAGCCCGCTGTCGAAACGCATAGCCGGCGATCCAGCGATCCTGCAGGCCAGCTATACGTCGGCAGGGTAAACCGGCCATCCGGGCACGCAACAGCCGAGCTGGGGTGGATCAACGGGACGTCCATAAGGACAGTCGGAGGCCGTTTTCCCCTCCGCAACGGCCATCCGCGTCGCGAACCGGTGATACAGATCCCCAGTGAGCCATGAACACAGCGATCCAGCCAATCAGGCACCCGTCGGGCCAGGGGACCAGCAACCCAGCTCCCCGGTCAAGCGGGGACCCAGCGTGACGGTTGTACGGCTTGTCGGGCATCCGGTTAGCTGTATACCCGGGTAGCTGCCCCCACAGCTCGATGGCTACCCTGTCAGTCGGTGAGCCGGCCAGCTGGAGGCACAGCTCGCTGGCCGTACGGCGATACCGGGAGGAGACTGATGCGCGAGACCTACTTCCATCAACTGTCGTCATTCCCGATCAACGAGATCGTGCCCGTCGACGTCACCAACAACCCGCCGTGGTGGATCAAGCGAGAACACAAGGAACGGCTGATCCGTCGATCCGAGCTCGCCCCCAGCCGCGAGCTGCTGGACGCGTTCCTCGCCCAGCGGACGGCGCTCAAGGAGGAGGGCCACCCGGATCGGGAAGCCCATAATCGGGCCTTTGAGGCCGTCAATTACCCGGCCCGCTTCAACGCCCAGATCGAGGGCGACCGGACCGCCATGGCACGCCTCGAAGAACTCGTCCAAGAGGACAGACCTCAAGAGGTCGTGCTCGTCTGTTACTGCGGACCGGGCAAGGCGTGTCATCGCCATCTGCTGTTGGACCTGGCCGCCCGGCACTTCGGGGCCATCGTCGATCCGTCGCCGTAAGCGCGTCGGCCATGGGCCGCCGCTAGGCCTGACTGACGGCGAGCAACCCCTTGGTCTGCAGCAGCGACTCGATCTGCCGGCGGTCGGCCCCGACGACCGTCATGCCGTCGATCTCCACGACGGGGACCGCCGTCTGGTGGGTCTTGTCGACCAGCTCCTGCATCACCGTGACGTCAGACGTAATGTCGCGGTCCTCGTAGGAAATTCCGTTCTGCTCCAGGATCTCACGGACAGTGCGGCAATGGGTGCACGTCGGGCTCGTGTAGAGAATGGCCTGCATCGTTGGCGTCACGCTCCTGTTGAGGGTCGATCGCGGATGGGCCGGCCGGAGCGAGGCCGACGCTCGGACGGCTCGCCGGAGCTCGGGTCCCTCCACCGGTCGTCCACGTATTTAACGTGACAGAGGCGAGCGTTTCCAACGGCCATCCGCGTCTTGCGTGCCATGCACACCGTATTGACGACCACACTGGAGTGAGAGGGGGGAGGGAAGAGGCGCCGGACCTCTCCCCTCCGTTTGGGATGCTTGGGCCGTGCCCAAGGGGATTACTGCGCGGCACCCACGCTCGTCGCGGCGTCCTCACCGGAGGCCCCGCCCTCCTGGTCGTCGCCGCCCTCCTCATCGTCGTCGAGGCCATGGTGGCCGTTGTGAGGCGGGCGTGTGGCCGCCAGCCCCGCCTGTTCCTTGATCTCGTTCTCCAGTCCATCGGCCAATTCCGGGTTGCCCTCGAGGTAGGCCGTCGCGTTGGTCAATCCCTGGCCGAGGCGCGTCTCGCCGTACGAATACCAAGCGCCCTTCTTCGCCACGAGCCCGTAGCGCTCGCCGAGCCGGACGAGCTCGCGCCCGCGCGGAATCCCTTTGCCGTAGATGATGTCGGTCTCCGCCTCGCGGAACGGCGGCGCCAGCTTGTTCTTGACGACCCTGATGCGCGTCTCGTTGCCGATTTTCTGCTTATCCCCGTCGGCGGCCTCCTCGATGCTGCCGACCCGCCGGATGTCGAGTCGGACCGAGGCGTAGAACTTGAGCGCCATGCCGCCGGAGGTCGTCTGCGAGGGGCCCCACGGCCCGCCGGCGTTGATGTTGGACCGCACCTGATTGATGAAGACGACCGTCGTCTGGGATTGGCCGACGGCACTGGTCAGCTTGCGCATCGCCTGGCTCATGAGCCGCGCCTGCAAGCCGACCTGCTGTTCGCCCATGGCCCCGGTGATCTCGGCCTCAGGCACCAGCGCGGCGACCGAGTCGACGACGACGAGATCGAGGCTGCCGCTGCGCACCAACTGCTCGGTGATCTCTAAGGCCTGTTCCCCCGAATTGGGCTGGCTGACGAGCACCTGATCCAGGTCAATGCCGATCGCCTCGGCGTAAGTCGGATCAAGCGCGTGTTCGGCGTCGATGAAGCCGGCCGTGCCCTTCTGCTTCTGGGCCTCGGCAATGAAGTGCAGGGCCAGCGTCGTCTTGCCGGACGACTCGGGCCCATAGACCTCGACGACGCGGCCGCGCGGAATGCCGCCGATCCCGAGCGCCACGTCGAGCGATAGAGACCCCGACGGGATGACGGGGATATTCTGGCGCCCGGACTCGCCCAACCACATGATGGCGCCTTCACCGTATTGCTTGCGAATCTGCGTCAATACCGTGTCAAGCACGTCTTGCTTTCCCATCGGTGTCTCCTTTATCGCTCGTGGAACAGTCGGCGGGTGTGCGACGCGCCGAACCGGCGCACCACGCCGAGGGCCACGCCGACGATGCGCACGTCATCGGCCACGATCGGTTGGTAGTTCGGGTTGGCCGGCTCCAGCACGACCTGATCGCCCCGACGGTTGAAGCGCTTCACCGTCCCTTCCGGCTCGCCGTTGTCGACAATGGCCGCGACGATCTGGCCGCTATCCGCCGTCGGCTGGGGGCGCAAAACGACGAGGTCTCCCTCGAGAATGCCGGCCTCAACCATGCTGTCGCCCTCCACGCGCAACGCGAAGAGCTCGTCGTCGTTCGGAAACAGATCCTGCAGGTCGAGGACCTCTTCGATGTTCGCCTCCGCCAGAATCGGCGACCCGGCGGCCACGCGCCCGACCACCGGAATGCCCATCCGCTGCCAGAACACCTTGCGCACGTTCTCCCAGATGAGCTCAACGCCGCGGGCCAAGCGCTCCCGCCGGCGGATGTAGCCCTTCTTCTCCAACGCCTCCAGATACCGTTGGACCGAGCCGGGCGAGGCGTAGCCGAAGTGGTCAGCCATCTCCTGAATCGTCGGCGCCGTTCCCTGTTCCTCGCGATAGTCGAGAATGAATTCCAAGAACCGCACCTGCTTTTCCGTCAGCGAACTCGGCATGGGCATCACCACGTACTTATATATGCCATACATCTTTATCCTTGTCAAGGCCCCGGAGGCCATCGACCAAGCCCCCGCAACAAGGCCCCCGCTTTGGGGCAAGGGCCCACGGTCACATCGGGTGGGAGGGATAGCTAGGACGTGCGTCGCCGTTGATCATACCCCATCTTTGCGCAATCTTTGCGCGCCGGCCTGCGTCTTTGAGCACCGTCAGGCAGTCTGGCGGAAGGCGGCCATTCGGCCCGGCCTGAGCGTGCTCTGCGTGTTATCTTGTCGGAGACCTCTCCCCATCTCGTCGATTGAAGGGCAAGACGGGGGGCGTCACGTCATCGTCGGCGAGACGGTGGACCCGACGACGGAGGAGACGGGGCAAACTCGACGTCACAGACGAGATAGTTGGCCCCCAGGCGCTCAAACTCCGCCAGCCATCGGGCTTGGTGAGGTTGGAGCTGATCGCCAGGGCCCTTGACCTCCACCCAGCAGTAGTCGGCACCGGCGAACAGCATCAAGTCCGGGTGGCCACGGCGATTGGCGCGCGGATCGAAGAGCAAGCGCTGCATCAGGCCGGCCAGAATCTCGGCCGGAATCGTCGCCACGGCGCGCGCGACCAGCTCGCGGGGCAGCGCCTCCCACCGCACCCAATGGTTGGCCAGTCCCCACTTGTGATCATAGGTCGCCACCAGTTCGGCCCAAGCGGAAGCGTTCTCGAGCTCGCTCAACCGACGCTCGATGGGGTCCTGACGTTGTGTGACGAAATCCGGGGTGAACATGTCGGCCGGGCCGCGCTGGAAGCGGTTGTGAAACGCGTCGGGCTGGGGCGTGAAGATGATGTCCCAGAACGCCAAGCCGAAGAGCCCATTGAGGAGCCGGTTTTCGCAGTAATAGCCCACCCACCCCTCAGCTTCGAAGTGAGCCAGGGTAGCCCATTCCACGGATTGATCCGAGGGAGGCAATGTCAGCTTGCGTCGTGGGAACGCCGTCGGCTGCGGGCGGGGTACCCGCTCTCCACGCTGGCGACGGAGCTGGCGGTGGAGCCGTTCGGCCGCCTCGGCCTCCGCCTCGCTCCGGGGCGCGGCCCGCATCGCCTCATCAAGCTCGAGCGCCTCGTCGAGCCGGCCCAGCTTGGCCAGCACCCGGGTCCGCCGCTCTCGGCTCGGGGGCTGGTCGGTCTGCGCATACAACGCCTGTGCCTCCTCCAGGCGATCCAACCGTTCGAGATCTCGGGCGATGCGGTTGATCAACCGCTGGCGCTTGCGCTCCAGCCGTCGCCAGGGATAGCTCCCCGGCAGGGCCTTGGCCACCGCCACCGCGGCTTGGAGGTCTCCGGCCTCTCGCCGTTGGCGATGGCGCTCCCGCAGCTCGCCAAAGCGGAGCCAGGCATCCACTTGCTCGCGGCTCTGAAAGGGACGGTCCCGGCGGGTGAGCTCGTAGGCCTCGTACCGCACGATGCCCAGATCAACCAGAATAAACTCGGTGAGATCTTGCCGCAACGTGCCGAAAAAGAGCAGGTTGAGCACGTCCCAGAGGCCGTTGCCCCGGACGCGGTAGATGTGGAACGGCAACGCCGGGCGCGGTCGCTCCGCCATCTCGGCCACGAGGTCCGCCTTGCGCATCCCTGTGGACGCCGGCATATCGGGATAGAGCCGCCGGATCTCCGGCTTGGTGAGCAGTCGGCCGAGCTCGTCGCTCGGGATCTCGCCGTCGATCTCCAACAGCCCTGCGGCCGTCAGCTCCGTGGCCGCCCGGGGGACGTCCCCGATTTCCGAGTAGTTGAGCTTGTCCGCGCGGAACCAGGCGCCCTTGCGGGAGAGCAATCGGACGTAGAGCATCTGCGCATCGGCACTCAGCCGCCGGAACCGCGCCAACCGTTCGCGCTCCTCGATCGTCAACAGGTCGTCGTACCGAGCCCAGACCCCGTCGACGACGGTGCGGAAGTTCTGGAGATAGTAGTCCGGGGCCAGTTCAGGTGCTGCCATGGCTCAATCCAGAATAGTCGTTATCCAGGACGGGTGCAGCAAATGGCGTCCATCGAACACGAGGGAGAGCAACGCGCGGAACCGATCGGCGGCGCCTCGCCCAGTAACGTTCCGTTCCTCGGCGATGCCGCTATCGCCCACTGCTAGGGGGAATCGTCCACACATACGAACTCCTTTGCTCTACTGTTCCCTCGCATCAACTGACAGTCCCCGGGAAACCTTGCCCCCCCAGCGCCGATCTTGTCTGCGTTTCCGATGCCTAACCACCTTGCTTGACAATCCGCGCCAAATGTGCTGAGGTTGCGCCGTACGATCGACGTTCTGAACTCGGGGGGCCTGGGACCAGCGACGGTTGCCGCATCGAGGTCACGACTGATCTCGACAACATGCCCCTGGTCATCTCCCTCTCACCCCAAACCGCCCAGGGCACGGAAGTCGAACCGTTCCCCTGGCCGGGCCCCTCTGGGTTGAACCTCGCCCAAGCAAGCTCCTCGATCGCCCCCGCCGAGTCGCTCCCAGACGGTCATCCGTCGACCTCGCGATCGGCTGGGGCTCAAGATCGAGTGTGGACGGTCGTCCGCTCCAGGACGCCGGTTACGTCTACCTCGTCTACGGGCGCCACCACATGCTCTCCGCCGTCGCCAACGCCCCAGAGGTCCCCGAAGCCGTCTTCATCCGAGCCGTCACCCCCGTCGACGGCGTCGCCGCCATGCGAGCGAACGCTGAACGTGACGTGCGCCACGTTGGAGCGCTGACGAACTCGCCCGGCCGCCTGACCCGAGCGTTCGGCATCACAATCGCCCACGACGGAATCGACCTGACTGGGCCCACGCTCTTTCTGGCCCACGCGGGTGAGGCCATCCCCGACGCGGCCATCCGGCGTGGCCTGCGGGTCGGGCTCAACCCCGAGTTGGCGGGAAGCGATTGTTCCCCGCGCTTCTGGGTGGACGCGTGATCCTATCGCAGCCGGAGCTGGTCGGTCGTCTGGACAGCGGTCTCGAGGGCGCCGTCACCGCGAATGTGGCGCACCTCAGCGCCTCGGCGCAACAGGTCCTGGGCAATGAGTTGGTGTCGATGGCAGCGGGCGGGGTCCTCCTCGCTACAGAGGATCGCCGTGCGGCAGCTCGCCGCCTCGCGCACGAGCCGGGTGAGCCCTGACTCATAGTCACCTCGGCGGCGGATCTCGGCGAAGCTTGTCTCCTCGCCCCGCCGGAGGCCGCCCAGCGCGTCGCCGGCAAAGCGATAGGCGATTCCGCAACGCCGGAGATGGGCGGCAAACGGCTCCCGGTTGAACTGCGGATTGTGGCGGCTATAGGGGGTTCGCCGCACGTCCACAAGCACGTCGATCGCATGGGTGCGCAACAGCTCGACGATCCGCTCAGCACTCACGTTGCTGTGGCCAAGCGTGTAGACAGCGGGCACCATCACGGTCAGGATACCATGCGCGCTCGCCCGCGGGCCACGGCCGGTCGACCGCCGTCCGACGCTCTGGCACAATGGCCCGACGCCCCCCACCCGAGGTGACCATCGGCATGGAGAACGTCGAGATCGCGCAGAAGCTGGCAGAGGCCGCCGATCTGTTGGAGATCCAGGGCGCCAACCCGTTCCGCGTGCGCGCCTACCGCAACGCGGCCCGTACCGTCGAACGTCAGACCGAATCCTTGGCCAGTCTGGCAGCAGCCGGCACCGACCTGACAGCGTTTCCCGGCATCGGCCACGAGATGGCCGACCATATTGTCGAACTCGTCGAGTCGGGTGAGCTGAGCTTGCTGGACGAGCTGAGCGAGGCAACCCCTCGCTCCGTGATCGAGATGTGCCAGATCGACGGGGTCGGCCCCAAGACGGTCCAGACGCTCTGGACCGAGCTCGGCGTCACCTCCGTCGACGAGCTGGAGGAAGCCGCTCAGGCAGGGCAGGTGGCGTCGCTGTCGGGGTTCGGCGAGAAAACCCAGGCGAAGATCCTGGCCGGCATCGAGGCCTACCGGCGCCATCGGAGCCGCGTTCGGCTGGTCGACGCCGACCGGCTGATCGTCCCCTTGCTCGATCATCTGGGCGAGGCTCCCGAGCTGGACCGACTGGAGGTCGCCGGCAGCTACCGTCGCCGCCGGGAGACCGTCGGCGATATCGACCTGCTCGGCGTCGCCGCGGATCCCGCCCCGATCATGGATCGCTTCGTGCGCTTCGAGCGAGTCGAGAACGTCCTCGCCCACGGCGAGACGAAGAGCTCGGTCGTGCTCGCCTCCGGGATCCAGGTTGATCTGCGGCTCGTCCCGCGCGCCAGCTACGGCACCGCCCTCAATTACTTCACCGGCTCCAAGGAGCACAACGTCAAGCTCCGTCAGCGGGCGATCGCCCGCGACCTCAAAATCTCCGAGTACGGCGTCTTCCGCGTCCGCGACGACGACTCGGTCGAAGAGACCCCGATGGCCGGCCGCGAGGAAGCGCAGGTCTATGGCGCCCTTGACCTGCCGTGGATCCCGCCGGAGCTGCGCGAGGACCGCGGCGAGATCGAGGCGGCCGAGCGCGGCGGGCTCCCCAACTTGCTTGAGCTAGCGGACCTGCGGGGCGACCTGCAGATGCACTCCACCTGGTCCGACGGCGCCGACACGATCGAGGCGATGCTGGCGGCGTGTCGCGAGCGCGGTTACGCCTACTGCGCCGTCACCGATCACAGCCGAGCGATGGGGATCGCCGGCGGCTTGGACGCCGAGGAGGTCCGGCGTCAGGGGGCCGAGATCGACGAGCTCGCGGCCCGCTACGACGAGATTCGGTTGCTCAAAAGCCTCGAGGTCGACATCCACGCCGACGGCTCGCTCGATTTGGCCGACGAACTGTTGGCGGAGTTGGACCTGGTGGTCGCCTCGGTCCACTCGCGCTTCAACCTCCCCCAGGCCGAACAGACGGAGCGGATCGTCACGGCCCTCCAACATCCGGACGTCTCCATCCTGGCCCATCCCACCGGGCGCATCATCAACCGGCGGGATCCCTACGACGTCGACGTGGAGGCGGTGCTGCAGGCCGCGGCCGAGGGCAACGTCGCCGTGGAGCTCAACGCCAACCCGCAACGCTTGGACCTCAAGGACACCCACCTGATGCGGGCCCGCGAGCTGGGCGTGCCGATCGTCATCAGCACCGATGCCCACAGCGCCCCGGACCTGGCGTTGATGCGCTACGGCGTCGAACAAGCCCGACGGGCCTGGCTCGAACCGAGCGACGTGCTCAACGCGCTCGAGCTGGCCGACCTTATGGCCGCGCTGCGCTGAGCCTCACGGGGAGGTCGCCTCGCCGAGCCGCCCGCGGACGTAGCCCCGAGCATGCGCAAAGACGAGCGGCTTCAGGTACCGCGCGTCGATCTCCGTCATGGCCGCGTGGGCATCCCGCGCGTCGCGGAGCGCGTCGTCGATTACGCCCTCGATGGCCTCGCCAGACGGCGGGTCGGCGGCTTCGAAATGGGCCAACAGGTCCGCCCGGACCTCCTCGATCAGCGCGCCGAGCTCAGCAGGCTCCATGCCACTCACTCCGATCCATTCGGTGCCATCGCGGTGCTCGACCGCTAGACGCCGATCTTCGGACAAACGTCTCCCAGCACACAGTCGGAACACGCCGGCTGACTTGGGGTGCAGACGGCACGGCCGTGATACTTCATCAGCCAGGTGACGTGCTTCCAGGCCTCCTCGGGAATGCAAGCTTTCAGATCCGCTTCGATCCGGTCCGGATGGTCCGACGCGGTGAACCCGAGTCGCTGGCTGAGCCGCATGACGTGGGTGTCGACGACGATGCCGATCGCCCTGTCGAAGGCGTTGATCAGAATGGCGTTGGCCGTCTTGCGGCCCACCCCCGGCAACTGCGTCAACGCGTCCATATTGTCCGGCACTTGGCCGTCATGCTCGGTGAGGATCTCACGGCAAGCGTCACGAATCGCCCGGGCCTTGCGCCGATAGAAGTTGACGTTTTGCAGATCACGTTCCAGCTGTTCCAGGGAGGCGTTCGCGTAATCCTCGGCCGTAAAGTAGCGCGCGAACAGCTCCTCCGTGACCGAATTGACCTGATCGTCACGGGCCTGAGCAGAGAGGATGGCGGCCACGAGCAGCTCCAAGGCGTTGCTGTAGCGGAGGTCATACTGGGCCGCGGGGTGCTCGGCCTCCAGGCGCGCCAGCACGGTTTCCGCCGGTGCTCGCTCCCCCATGGCGTTCCCTTGTTCCATGCGACCATTCGCTCCGTGCTTATCCACACTAAGCGGCAAACAAGCGGGCGTACACGCCAGCTGGCCAACTCGATGACGCGGCCTGTCCGGTGGACACCGGCCATGGGCGAACTCGACCCACAACGGTACGATCACGAGGACCGATGAGCGACAGCGACCTGATCCCGCAGATCGATCTCAACGAGAGTTTCGCCCACGACACTGCCGAGGCTGCGGCGGAGGAGCTGCGCGCGGCCATCCGGTATCACGACCGCCGCTATTACGTCTACGACGATCCCGCCATTCCCGACGCCGACTACGACATGCTCTTTGCCCAACTGGTCGAGCTGGAGCGCCGCTACCCGGAACTGCGCACCCCGGACTCGCCCACCCAGCGGGTCGGCGGCGGACCGCAGGACGAACTCGACTTGGTCGAACACCCCGTTCCGATGCTGAGCCTGCGGCCCGTCTACGAGGCCGACGAGGTGCGTCGCTTTGACGAGATCTGCCGGGGGGAACTCGGCCGGTCGGCGGTGACCTACCTGGCGGAGCCGAAGTACGACGGCCTGGCCGTGGAGCTGATCTTCGAGAACGGCCGATTGACGCTCGCGGCCACCCGCGGCGACGGCCAAACCGGGGAGGACATCACGGCCAACGTCCAGACCATCGCCGAGGTCCCGCTGCGATTAATGGAGGGAGAGGCCGGCCCCCCGCCCGATCGGCTCGTCGTCCGCGGCGAGGCCTACATGCGCGTCGACGAGTTCGAAGCGCTCAACGCCCGACTCATCGACGCCGGCGAGAGCCCGTTCGCCAACCCGCGCAACGCGGCGGCCGGCTCCCTGCGCCAGCTCAACCCGACCGTGGCCGCCCAGCGCCCGCTGCACCTCTTCATCTACGACGTTGCCGAGGGCGCGAGCGCGGACGTCAACTCTCAATGGAAGCTGCTACAGGCACTACGCGACTGGGGACTGCGGGTCAACGTGGAGCGGATTCGACCATGTGAGGGCATCGACGCGATGCTGGCCTACCATCGGGAGCTGGGCGAGGCCCGCGACGAGCTGCCCTACGAGATCGACGGGGTCGTCTACAAGGTCGACCATCGCAATGACCGCCAGGTCCTCGGCACGCGCTCGCGCGATCCACGCTGGGCCCTGGCGTACAAGTTCCCCGCCCGGCGGGCAATGACCCGTGTGGCGAGCATCCAAGTCCAGGTCGGTCGCCTCGGCACGCTCACCCCGGTCGCCCACCTCGAGCCCACCCAACTGGGCGGCGTCGAGGTGAGCCGGGCGTCGCTGCACAATCAGAGCGAGGTCGACCGTAAGGACATTCGGGTTGGGGACACCGTCGCCGTGGAGCGTGCCGGCGACGTCATCCCCCAGGTGGTGGCGACGCGACCGGCCGAACGCGACGGGAGCGAACGTCGGTTCCGCATGCCCGCCCATTGCCCGGCGTGCGGCGCCGAGGTCGTCATGAGCGAGGACCGCAAGACGACGCGCTGCCCCAACATCAGCTGCCCAGCCCAGCTCCAGGAGCGGCTGATTCATGTCGCCTCCCGCGACGCGCTGGACATCGAGGGGCTCGGGCAGCGGCGCGTGCGCCAGCTCTACGAGGCCGGGCTGCTGACGAGCTTGGAAGCGCTGTTCCAGCTGACCGCGGACGACCTCGTGCCGCTGGAGGGCTTCGCCGAAACGTCCGCGCACAACCTGATCGCCGAGATCGAGACCAGCAAGGCGACCACACTCGCCCGGTTCCTCTATGCGCTCGGCATCCCGCACGTCGGGCTCCACGTTGCCCGGCTGCTGGCCCAAGGGTTCGCGATGCTGGACGAGGTCATGGCCGCCTCCGAGCCCGACCTCCTGGCCATCGACGGGATCGGGCCGGAGGTGGCCAAGAGCGTGGAGACGTTCTTCGCCGACAACCGCAACCGAGCGACCGTCACCGCCCTGCAGGACACGGGGCTGAGCTTATCCAATCCGCTGTTCTCCACCGCCGAGACGGATCGGCCGTTGGAGGGCCTGACGTTCGTCTTCACTGGGCGTCTGGAGCGCTGGAGCCGCGAGGAAGTCGAACGCCTGGTGGAGCGCGCCGGCGGCCGGGCCACCTCGAGCGTCAGCGACCGGACGGACTTCCTGGTGGCCGGCCCGGAAGCCGGATCCAAACGCGCTCAGGCCGAGGCGCGCGGCGTGCGCATTCTGGACGAGGCCGGCTTCCATGGACTCCTCGAGGCCCACGGTGTGGCTTGGGAGTAAGTCGGCTACGCTAGGGCGGGTACCGATTGTCGGTAGCAGACCTTGGCATGGGGCCAAGCGCTCCCGGCGCGCTCGCGCGTCCGAGAGGTGCCGGTCCAGCTTCGCCATGCGGCTCGACACCTCCTCAAGGGCCCGATCGGCCCGTTCGCGAATCACGGCAAAGCGGATATCTTGCCCATTATCGGCTTCCTTGGTGCAGATGTTGTGCCCCGACGCGTTGCGTGGCACAAGGGCGTCGGTCCGCGTGCAGACGGTGAAAAGCAGGGACCCCAGATCCCCAGTCTGAGACCGGCGTATTCGGGGTGGAACCTCCAGGGTCCCTGCCTTCTGCTCCCAACCTAACGATGGCGGTCCCGGCTGTGGATGACGGACGCGATTCCCCGATTCGGCTGGCGGCGTCCCGTCGGCCGAATCATCTCGTGCCGTCAACCGAAGGAGCCTTCTCGGATAGGGGGACCCTTTCCCTAGCCGGCCGTCTCAGCGGCTGGTGGGGCCGATTGGGCACGCGTTCGGGCGGCGGCATCGCGGAACACGGTAAGCCCGGGAAGAGGGGTAGGGGCTTACCGTTTGACTCCGGGTGTAGCTACGGAAAGCCCCGTAAGGCTAGCATGCCCGCCCGGCGTTGCCTGTCCTCGGCACCACGGCCACGCCCCGGCGCCGCGGAAGCCGGAGGTGCCGGCCAGGGAGGACGCGCCCGACCCTCGGCTCTCCGTGAGCCTCCGATAAGCGAATCGGGATCCAAGATGATACACAGAGTCGTGCGTCACATGAAGATCATTGCGAAAAGATCATTGCGAACGGTCACGTTTGACAAACTTGACATATATCGTCAGGCTTATCGTTCATGAACATGCAAAACCCGTTCACGCCGGGAAACAGCCGTGCCCCACCGCATTTTGCCAATCGTGATGGGCCGATCGAGCTGTTCCGGGCGTGCCTCCGGTCCACGCTCGAGGGGGAGCCGCGCCACATGGCCGTGGTGGGCGACTGGGCGCTGGGCAAGACGTCCTTGCTGCTGCATTGCCAACGACTGGCGGACACCCAAGGCCTGCTCACCGTCCTGACGGTGGCCCGTCCTGAATCCCCATCGGGCTTCATCAACTCGCTCGTTGGCAACCTGCGGCTGCAGGTTCACGCTTCGCACGGGAACGCCCGATCGCAACGACCGGCACAGTCGAGCGATCCCCCCCGGCCTTCGTCCCGAGAGCCCACCTTACCCGCCCAGCTCCCCTCGGCGAGCGAGGCCCAAGTCGACTTCCGCAACCACCTTCAACACATCTGGCACCAGGTTCAGCCGCACGCGACCGGCATCCTCCTGCTGATCGACGACTTAGATCTGGTCACGGACGTGCCGCGGACGACGGCGCGGCTGAGCAGCGCCATCGCGGAACTAGGGCCAGAGGCAGCCAAGGTGATGCTCGTCATCGCCGGCGCTCCCGACCCGCTTGCCCCCCTCACCTCGACCCGCTCCCCATCGGCGTCCGCCTTGCAGGCGGCCGAGCTGCAGCGGCTCTCAGAGACGGCCATGCGCGCCGCCGTGACGCAGCCGATCGCGGATACCCCCATGCGCTTTGACGACGAGGTCGTGGGCCGCATGGTCGAGCTCGCGGCCGGCCATCCCTATTACCTCCAGGAGCTGGCCTACCACACCTTCGAGCTCGCGCGCCGCCATAACCGCGCCACACGCCACACGTTCGAGCTGGCCCTGGAGCAGACGTTTTACCGCATCTCGCTGACGATCTTCGAGCCCCGGGTCGCGTCGCTGAGCGCCAGCGAACAGCGACTGCTGGCCGTGCTGGTGGACCTGACGCATCCAGCCTCGCACAGCACCGTCGTCGAGGCGGCCACCGAGGCAGGGCTGAACGCGGCGTCCGTGCCCAAGCTCTTGCGTCGCCTCCAGGCGAGAGGGTGCATCTCGCGGGCCACCCACGGCCAACGCCGCTACGCCGTGCCCGATCCGCTGTTCCGCGAATACGTCCGCCGCCACGTCCACTCGTTCAACTGAATTTCCCCAATGACAGCGCCATCGGCCGCCAAGGTCCTCCGCATCACCCTCGTCGCTCGCTGGCCCTGATTATCGGCCCAAGCCGGCGCTGGGCCCGCTCTCCTTGGGGGCGGGACAGGCGAGATGGCACGAGCCGGACCGTCTGAGCCCCCTCGCCCCTCCAAATGCCCCTGGCGCGGGACACGTGACGCCGCGATCATCCCCAGCCTCGGGATAGGCGCGTGGGCCATGATCGGCTCGGCATCACCCGCGGAACGGGCGGCAATTCCCGCCAAGCTGACGAGCCACCACCAACCGACGATGGTAGGCTCAGGACGCCCATCCGCAGCGAGGCCGACAGGGACACGACGAGGCGTAGAGCATCTCCGCTGGAGACGACGAGGCATGACGAATCGAGGCCTGCCCACACGTTGGTGGCGTCGGCCCCGATCCGTCACGGAAACAAGAAGTCTGGTCTGTATTGTCCGAAGCGAGTCGCAACGCGCCAGGACACCGATCACTCATCCGTAGGGAAGCACCAGGGCTGGCGCGGGGAACCAATCGCGGAGACGTCGAGCGCGTCGACACATCGCTCAGGGCTTGACCTGAGCATCGACCCGTTCGGTGACGGCGCCCCCGGCCGCGACGAGCCGATCGAGTTCGCGCTCCAGACGGTCCCGGTCCTTGGTCGGATCCAGATCAATCAAGCGGGCACAGCGCTCCACGAGCTCTTCGCGGGCGAAGCCACCATGCCCGTCGGGTGCCGCCGCCAGCGTGTGGCACAGCGCGGCCCGGATTCGCTCCGGCGCTGCTGGCGCCACGCCCATCTTGAGGGCGATGCGGTCGGCGGTCGGGAACCTCATGCCGACGCCCTCATTCGCCAACCGATAGGGATCCTCTCGCAACAGCCGCGGCGCCTCACGCCCGTAGGCCTGGAAGATCTCGACCGCATGGGCCGTGTCGATGCCGGAGCCGCGGAGGAAGCTCAGCACGTCGCGGATCTCGCGCTGAATCCGCCACGCCTCGGCGATCCGTTCGGCTCTTCGGGGGCCGATGCCGGCAACCTCCTGCAGCCGCTGCGGCTCCCGGTCGAGAATCGACTGGGTCGCATCGCCGAAGTGATTGAGGATACGGTCCGCCAGAATCGGGCCGAGCTCTTGGGCCAGACGCGCCTCGAGAGACGGCCAATCGCCTCGTGCCGACGGCTGTTCCAGCTCGTGGCGCGTGACCTGAAGCTGGGCCCCGTACTGGGGATGGGCCACCCATCGACCGTACACCGAGACCCGTTGGTCGGGCGCCAATCCCGCCATATGGCCGACGATCGTGACCGAGCCTGCCTCCCCGGACTCGGGGCGGAGCCGGGCGACGACGAAGCCGTCGGCCTCGTTGGCGAAGACGATCGTCTCCACGGTGCCGGTCAAGCTCTGCGGCTCCGTCGCCTGAGGCCGCCTTGCCGGCGCACCTGGGGCCCGCGACGCCGATGTTGCCATTTACGCGATCACTCCATTCATCCATCGCCACTTGTTGCGGAGACGGTCTTGCTCCTTCCCGCTGAGGACAGCGCGATCCTGCTCCACCATGCGAAGCTGCTCGGCATCAATAAACGGGCTGATCCAGTAGGCCAGGTCGTCGTAGTCGCCCAGCGTGTTGCCCAGGCCATAGTACTCCCGCAACTGTCGCACCATTTCCGCCGGCGTCGCTTCGGCGACGTCAAACCCGAGGTCCGCGTCGCCCTCGGATGCGTCTGCCCCATGGTTTTCTGTTTGGCTCTGTGCCACAACGTTATCATGGTCTAGACTGGTATCCGCGTGTTCCGCTTCCGGTGGTTTCTCAATTTTTAGTCGCTTGACCGCCTGCAGTTCCTCCCATGAGATGTTCTTGTCATGGCATATCTGTTGGGCTTTTTCCCAAGCTAGCACCTTATTGGTTCCCACATACGCCACATAGACTTGTTTCTGCCGTTTCTGATCCTTGTCCCAAACGGCTTTTTTCAGAACCCATGCGGGATAGCGCCTGCCGTTGACGGTCTTCCACGTCTTCGCGAGGAACATGCCACCCTATTCATAGCACATAGTGCTCGCTAAACCAACCCCACTTTGTCGCTAGATGAGGAGACATATGTGATTCGATCTCGATCGGCTTCCGACGAGAGCGAGTTCAGAGCACTATGTGCTCGGTACTCGTCGGACAATAGGAGAAAGCCGCTTCAACAGGGGGAATACTGATCGTCTATCCGATCCCTCACGGTCGCGGCGGGCAAAGGTGATCGACGTCACAATGCCACGGGGGAGGCAGCGGCAGCAGTCCGCCAAGGAGGTCGCCTATGTCCTGTTGTGAGGGCACAGCGGCGGCGACCTTACGAGACGACTGACGCCGCAACCTGACGAGAGGAAATTGGTCACGACTGGTTGCATGACGCTCGGCGGTGGGTCTATACTCGGATTTGCCATGGCGCTCTTCCTCACAAGAGGATCGAAGAAGCCCAGGGGCAAGGCAGAGGCGACGCATACGTTCTATGTCCTGCGCGAGCACTGCCGGGACGAGGAGACAGGGGCTCGTCGACAGCGCCATGTCGCATACATTGGAACGAATCCGGAAGTATCGCAGGCCAAAGCGGAACGCATATGCCGGGAGAAGGGGATTACGATGGACCAGCTTCGACAGGTGAGACGGCTGCGTATCGTTGAGGTTGGCACACCTGTCCAGTAGGGCAGGCGAACGTCACCACGCCGATTTCCCTTGATCGACAGCTAGACCGGCCGCAGCATCATCCGGATTGGAGGGGGTGAGCGACACGACGGCAACCGGGCCAGCCAGCGCCATGACGGCCAATTGAAAAAGCCCCGATGGGGGTCGGGGCTTCCGGTTGCTCAGTGTCAAACCGTGACTGACACTAGTCTACGCATCCTGTCTGCCGAAGTCAAGGGCCGTGTGGCCGTTCCGGCCGCTGCGTTGACCGACCACCAGCCGTTTGCTCGACGTCATTCCCATCATGTCCGACGACTGACCGCATGGGCTCCCCTCATTCGATCCCCGTTGGCGTCGTCCCCGGCCGCCGCTCGATCCCGGCCACGGGGCCGCCCGCGTCCTCCCCAAGCGCGGCGACGCCGCCACGTACCCGACCGAGCCTGTCCGACCGCCATTCCGACCGTCGGCAGGGCACGCCGCAGGGCTCAACCGAGACGGGACGACAGCTGGGATGGCGCATGCGACGTGACCGAGATTACACTCAGCGATCCGCTCTCAAGGAGGTGAGGCGTACACCAGACGGGAAGGTTTGACCTGATTTAGCCGGCGAGAGAAAGAGAAAAGCTCCTGCAGCAACAGGAGCTTTCCGGCTCTGGTGTCCCCAAAATGACGCCCAAATCATACACCAAGTGGGGGGAGTGTGTCAACTCAGACCCAGTAAAAATACCCAATGTTATTACCAAACAGAACAGTCTGTCCTATGATCGGATTTTCCGCTATCTGTATCGCCACTCGGACGCGGACGGGCACCTTGAGCTGCAGGCCGACACCGTCGTCGCGGCGACGGGCTACTCGCGCAAAACCGTCTACAAGGTCGTCAAATTCCTGCAGCGGGTCAATCTGTTGTTCCGGATTGAGTCGCGAACCGGCCGCGGCCATCACTCCACGTACCGCCTCAACTGGCAGAAGCCGACCTCTCACCGAAGGCAGTCCCCCGGATCCCAAAAGTGTCACCCCCCTAAGAACCCCAGAAGTAGTAACGTCCAACACCGCTCTCCAGAAGCGCCCGCCCCCGAGCGCCCTCGCTGGGAAGCGGACCGAAGTCAGCGCCGTCGCTACCTGACCTCAGGCTGGACGACGCTTCGGAAGGGCCAATATGGATTTAAACGGGCAGCCAAACTCCTCCGGCTCGGCTGCTGGGACCTGGGGGTGCCCCCCGAGGCGACAGAACGGGTCAGCGGCCTCATCCTCAGCCGATTGGAGGGACAGAGCGCGGAGCGGGTCCGCCACGTCCACGATCGGCTCTTCAGCCGACTCGACGAGTGGCGGGACAAGCTGCATGCCTTGCTGCGTCGAGGTATTGAGCGCCTGTGTAGCTGGGTGGGCTGGCTCCTCGAGCAGGTGATGGCGGATCTCGAAGCCGAGGAAGCGACCGAGCAGCGCGAACTCGCCGCCTGGGCCGAGGCCGAACGTCAGGAGCAGGCTTGGCTGGCCGCGTTAAAGAACTCGTCGCTGGCGCGCCGACGCCGTCATTGCCGGGAGTCACTGCAGCTGTTCGTCATCGCTTGGGAGGAGTTGCACGAGCGGCCGATCCCGAACGCTGAGGTGGACGCCCGATGCGCGGCGCTGGCCACGGAGTACGGCGTGCCGGCGGCGGAGATCCGCGCCGGCGTCGACTGGGTGGCGGTCTCGACGGCGTTGCTCATGGAGGCCGCTTCGCCGAATGCCGGTCAGTGAGGAGGGCCACGCGGTGCTAGCGCCGTGCAGGAGGCAGAGAAGGAGCCCGAGCTGGGCACCGGTCCAGTCCAACATGTCTGTAATGTCAGCTGTCTTCCCAATCACGGACCGCCGGATCCGGTTTTCCCCCTCGGGCTCTCCTCCGCTTCCGCCCAATGTAGCGACCATGTCTTGCAGAGCACAAATGCCCAGGGCGAGCGCCGGGATGGTCCGCCGGCCGGTCCCCTTGCGGCACAGGGATCGATCGTCACGAGCCGTCTTGGGGCCGCAACGTGTCAGCGCCCGTGCCTTGTCTCTTCCTGTGCAGGCCTAAAGGCGGCGTCCGGCCCGACGGCCCATGGCATCATTGCGTTCGGTTGGGCGCCCGACCGGCGTCGGACGGCGACCCGGTCGCGCTCAGCCCCGGAATGGCCACGACCGCGCCGATGAGGAACACCAGGGTGGCGAGATAGATCGGCCCCAGATGGGTGACGTGGTCGTAAGTGGAGCGCTCAACGTAGTGCATTGGGACGACGACGATCAGCCCGACCACGGGCGCGGCGACGGCCGCGATCCAGGCCTCCGCCTCCTCCGGCTTCATGTAGTGGAACCCCATGCCGGGAACACAGTGGGGCTCGGCCTTGACGTAGCTGGCCGCCTCCGCGTCCGCCACCGCAAAGAGGGGATCGAAGCGGGGCGTGGCCCACGAGCGATTCGGGTTGTAGGTGCCGGGGCCCTTGTGGCTCCAGAGGGCACCGGCGGAGAACGTGGCGACGACGAGCGCCGTCAGCGCGGCCGCTCCGATCATCCGCTTGCCTGTCATCCAACCTCCCCTTTTCGATGGAGAACCCCTATACGGGTTTCGGCGTGACGCGTCAAGGGGCGTGTTTGTGGATTGATGTCGCTTGCGGCTAGGATCGGGCCGGCACGCACCACGCTCGAGAAGGGGGAGTGGGGATGAACGACAGCACCCATCGCGGAAACGAGGTCCCGAAGCACGGGTCGAACGGCGGCCGGGTGTCGCGGCGGCGCTTCCTCCGGTGGGCCGCTGGCGCGGTCGCGGCCGGAATCGGGGGGGCCCTGGCCGGGGCGATCCCCTCGACGGGTCGGCCCACGACGGCCCAGTCCGCCGGGCGCGTCCTGGTCCTGGGCGCGGGGCTGTCGGGGCTGGCCGCCGCGTGGGAGCTGGAGGCGGCCGGCCACGACGTCACGGTGCTGGAGGCGCGGACCCACCCCGGCGGCCGGGTGTCCACGCTGCGCCAGCCCTTCGCCGGCGACCTCTACGCCGAGGCCGGCGCCGTGGCGTTCTCCGAGGCCTATACGCAAGCCAATCGCTTCATCGACGAGCTCGGCCTCGAGCGCGCCGACTGGGCCGTGCCCGACCTGCGGCCGCTTTATCACTTGCACGGGGAGCGATTTACGGCCGGGGGCGAGGAGCCGCCCGACTGGCCCTACGACCTGACGGCCGAGGAGCGAGAGCTCGGGCCCGTGGGGATCCTACAGCGCTACGCCATCGAGCCATTACCGCCCGAGATCGCCGAACCGAACCGATGGAACGAGCCGCCGCTGGCGGACCTCGACCGGATGACGTTGGGCGAGTTCATGCGCCGCCACGGTGCCAGCCAGGCGGCGATCCAACTGGTTGCTGATACGCAATTCTTCGGCCCGCGCGTTGACAACATCTCAGCGCTGTCGGCGGCGGTGGCCGAGTTCGGCCTCTTCTTCGCGGGGGCGCCCTTCGTGCTGCAGGGCGGCAACGATCAGCTTCCGACCGCGATGGCGGAGCGGCTGAGCCGCGCCATCCAGTACGGCGTGGAGGTCACGGAAGTCCACCACAGCCGATCCGGGGTCGAGGTGCGCGCCCGGCGCGGCGACCGGACCGAGCGGTTCCGAGGGGGCCGGGTCGTCTGCACCCTGCCGGCGCCGGTGCTCCAGGGCGTCCGCTTCGACCCCACGTTGCCCGCGTCGGCGCGCTACGCCCTGCGACGGATGCCCTTCATCGACACCACCAACGCTTACGTACAGGTTAGCCGTGCCTTCTGGCACGAGGAAGGCGTTACGGGCAGTGCCTCCACCGACCTGCCGATTGACGAGGTCACGCGCGCTCCGACTTCCGATGCAGCCGGCCCTCATGAGCGGGCCATCCTGAAGAGCGCGGTCCGCGGGCCCGCGGCCACGCGGTTCGGGGCCCGCTCTGACGAGGCAGTCATCGCCCGGACGCTGCAACATCTGGATGAGGTCCACCCGGGCATCTACGACGTCCAGGAGGGTGGGACAGTCAAGTCGTGGGGTCGCGATCCCTACGCTCTCGGCTGCGCCTCCTGGCCGGGGCCGGGGGACGTCACCTGGCTGCTGGGGTCGCTACAGCGACCGCACGGGCGCGTCCACTTCGCCGGCGAGCACACCTCCGTCCTGCGTTCGACCATGGAAGGGGCACTGCGCTCGGGGATCCGGGCGGCCGGCGAAGTCGCGCAGGCGAGCTAGGGGGCCCGTGCCCTCAAGCCCAGCTGAGCCCGTGGCGCCTTCCTTCGTTATGCATTATGCTCAACGATGATATGACTCGTACGGAGAACGAGACGTATCTGACCACGCAGGACCTGGCGGAGCTGTTCGACCGCTCCCCCGCCACCGTCCGCTATTGGGTCCAGCGCCGCGGCCTCGACGCCTACGGCCGGCGCGTCGGCCGCGACTGGGCCTTCACGCCCGCGGCCGTGCTGCGCTTCATCGACGAGGTTATGGCCGACTGGTACACGCCGGCGCAGTGGGCCGATGAGCGTCGCAAGCTGGACGAGGCCAGGGCGAAGCTGCGTGCCATGGCGAATGATGGCCCCACGGGAAACCGACAGCGCCCCGCTCCGTCGGGCGCCGCGTTCCGCACGTTCGCCATGGGGGCCGTCCGCGGCGATCTGAGCCGCGCGGAGCTCTACCGTGAGCGCCACGCCCGCGCCTGAGGCGGTGCCGGCGGCCGAGGCTGAAGCCCTGACCGTCCCCGACGAGCCGGTCCTGCTCGACACCAACGTGCTCGTCTACGCCAGCAACGCCGACGCGCCCGTCCACGAGCGTGCTTTAGCCATCGTTGAGCGGGCGCTGGCGGGCGAGCTCGACGCCGCGCTCACACCCCAGGTCCTGGCTGAATACCTGGCGGTGGTCACCGATCCCCGTCGACTGGAGCACCCGATCGCGCCGCGGGACGCCCAGGGCCAGGTTGACGCCCTCCTCGACGGCCCCATGCGGTTGTTGACGCTGGGCGATGCCACCACGCGCCGACTGGCCGAGCTGGCCGCCGCCTACGACGTCCGCGCTCAGCGGCTCTATGACCTGCACCTCGTGGCGACGATGCTCGCGCACGGCGTCCTCACCATCTACACCGCCAACGTCCGCGACTTCCGGCGCTACGACGAGGTCACCGCGATCGACCCGTTCGCCTGAACGTTCAACGACGGACGAACCTGAAAAGCGACGTCTGCGACGCGGGCATTCTCCGCTCCTCACGACACGAACTCGACCTCCCGCTTGACCGTGGCGTCCCCGTGCAATTCATCAAGGCCTGGACGTGCTTGTGGGCCGCCATGCGCGAGCGATACCCGAAGTGGGCGGCAATCTCCCCGAACGACGGGCTCGCCTCGCCGACGCTGATCCTGCGGAAGACGAACCGGAGCACCTTCTGTTGGGCCTCGGTCAAGTCGCCGGCGTCCATGACTCGCCTCCGAGACCAGCAAGGTGTACGAACGTATACCTTGTCGGTGATGGGGAAGACATCTCGGAGTTCCGGGATAGGGGTGGAATTCGGGTGCTTAGCGGATAACTCTATCCG
>JAHEOA010000259.1 GCA_018609825.1 Candidatus Bipolaricaulota bacterium
ATTCGGTTTGCCGCGATTCGCGAACGGGCCGACCAGGCCATTGAGGCGTTGTCGGCCCACATGGCGAGCCTGGACCGACGAATCTCGGATACGCGAGCCTGCTTGGAGCGCATGGAGCCCCATGCCAAGGTCTACTACCGCTACAATCGGTGTTCCGCCCGCTGCCGCTGCAACGACGGCCGTGGCCACGGGCCGTACGCCTATGCCTCCTTCCGCGACGGAGACGGCCGGGTGCGTCGGCGTTATCTGGGCAAGGCGCCCCAGCTTCCGGAGGGAACGGTCGAGCGCGGGGTGTATCGCCGGATGGAGCGCGAGCTGGGAGAGCTCCGCGCCGAGCGCGAACGCCTGTGGGCGCAAATCGGGCGGGCTTTGGAGCTGTTGGAGTCCTCGGTGGCTCGTTCCGAACGCGCCCTGCGGGCGGACGAATGGCCGTTGACGCCCAGCGATCGTCGGCCTAGGGGCGACCGGCATTCGGCAGCTGCCTGAGCAGGAATCCATCCCCGCGGCCACGTCCGCGGGAGACCGAAGAGACGGCGTGTTTCCGAGATCGGCTCGGCTCCGCTGCGTTCGGCGTCGGGATCGGAGCTCGGTCCGCCAAGGCATCGCCGCGCCGCGGGTTGCCTTCGATCGTCGACGTCTCCGAAGATGAGGGGGCGGTGATCGGTATAGCTCGCGACGCCACGCCACGCCGCATCCGGCCGAGGGCGACCATGACGATCGCGGACGCTCGAGCTCGCCCGTGCGCCAGCTCACTGGGCGAGGAAGTCCGCGATTCGCCGGTCGGGAGGCCGACGTTTCGGCTCAGTCGGCGGCTCGGGGGCACTGCCTCGGACGATCCGGATCGAAGCGGATCTGAAGGCTTGTCTTCCCGAGGAGGTCTGGAAGCGCGTCAACTGGCTGATGAAGGGCCACGGCCGCGCCGTCTGCACCCCGAATCGGCCGGCGTGCTCCGGCTGTGTGCCGGGCGACCTTTGTCCGAAGATCGGGGTCTGACGGTCGACTGGGCTTAAGGAACCGAATGGGTCGGAGTGAGCGCCATGGAGCCGGCCGAGCTCGACACGCTGATCGAGGACGTCCGAGCGGACCTGTGGACCCTGTTCGAAACCGCCGACCCGCCGCCCGATGAGGCCTTCGAGCGCGTGATCGACGAAGCGCTCCGCGACGCGCGGGATGCCCACGCCGACATGACGGAGGTCGACGCCCGCTACCTGAAGCCGCTGGTCTTCGCCCACGCTCGGGGGTATGTCCGCGGGCGACTCCGGCGGGCGAGCTCCCCATGAGCCCCCCCGCCTTCCCCGGCCGCCATGGTCCACTGGCCGCGATGGCCGGATGAGCCATGGCGGATGCGCCGCCCACGCCCGATCTTGAGCCGCAGCCGATCGCGATGCCGAGCGGCGTCGTCTCGTGCGGTTGCTGCGGGCCACCGTCGGTTTACGCGAGGCCGTACGGTTGGCCTCCCGGGCGCAGTGGGGAGCCGCCCTGTGCGATGTCCATGGTCGGCCCTCGGCGGGCCATACGGAAGGGCGCGATCGAAGGGCGGCTTACCCGAGCGCGGTCGACCCAGAGGGGCCTGGCCAGGGAACGGTTCGACCTCCTTGCCCTGGCGATTTGGGGTGAGAGGGAAATGACCAGGGGCATGTCGTCGAGCTCAGTCCTGACCTCGATGCGGCAACCGTCGCTGGTCCAGGCCCTCCGAGTTCGTGGCATCGACCGAACGTCCGTAACTTCAGCACATTTGGCGTGGGCTGTCAAGTGGCGGCGGGGCACGGAGACGGAGCCGAGCGCCGGGGCCGATCGGGGCCGAACGGCGAGTCCACCTCGACCGTTGGCCCTCGCCCCCATAGCGAGGGCCGTTTTGTCGTTCTGGACGGGCCAGAAAGCCCTGACCTCGGGACGGCTTGACAGGCGAACAAATGTATGGCATAAATAAGTACGCGGGAGATCGCCATGGAAGAGGGACTGACGGCCAAGCAGGAACAGATGCTGGAATTCATCCTGGACTGCCTTGACGACCGGGGCACGGCGCCGACCATTCGCGAGATCGCCGATCGGTTTGGGTACGCCTCCCCTGGGTCGGTGCAGCGCCATCTCGACGCCTTGGAGAAGAAGCGCTACATCCGTCGGCGCGAGGGCGCGGCCCGGGGCATCGAGCCGATCTGGGAGAGCGTCCGGCGCGTCTTCTGGCGGCGCATGGGCGTGCCCGTCGTCGGCCGGGTTGCCGCCGGCGAGCCGATCTTGGCCGAGGCCAACATCGAGGAAGTTCTCGATCTGAAGGACCTCTTCCCGCACGACGATCAGCTCTTCGCCCTGCGCGTGCAGGGCGACAGCATGGTCGGGGCCGGCATCCTCGAGGACGATCTCGTCATCCTGCGGCCCCAGCCGACGGCCGAGTTCGGCCAGATCGTCGCCGCCATCGTCGAGGACGGCGAGGCGGAGGGGACGATCAAGCACTTCAACCGTCGCGGCGATCAGATCGTGCTGGAGCCGGCCAACCCGAACTATCAGCCGATCGTGGCCGATAACGTGCGCATCGTCGGCGTGGCGCTCGGCGTGGTGCGCCGCTTCAACGCCTGGCACACGCGGCGGCTGTTCAACACCTGATTGAGGGAGGGACCGCGATGGGCAAGCAGGACGTGCTCGACACGGTATTGGCGGATATTCGGAAGCGCTACGGCGAGGGCGCCATCATGTGGCTGGGCGAGTCCGGGCGCCAGAACATCCCCGTCATCCCGTCGGGGTCGCTCTCGCTCGACGTGGCGCTCGGGATCGGCGGCATCCCGCGCGGCCGCGTCGTCGAGGTCTACGGGCCCGAGTCGTCCGGCAAGACGACGCTGGCGCTCCACTTCATCGCCGAGGCCCAGAAGCAGGAGGGGACGGCTGGCTTCATCGACGCCGAGCACGCGCTCGATCCGACCTACGCCGAGGCGATCGGGGTCGACCTGGATCAGGTCCTGGTCAGCCAGCCGAACTCCGGCGAACAGGCCCTGGAGATCACCGAGCAGCTGGTCCGCAGCGGCAGCCTCGATCTCGTCGTCGTCGACTCGGTGGCGGCGCTCGTGCCCGAGGCCGAGATCACCGGGGCCATGGGCGAACAGCAGGTCGGCCTCC
>JAHEOA010000260.1 GCA_018609825.1 Candidatus Bipolaricaulota bacterium
CTGAGCGATGTCATGATGGCATGTCCCAGCCCCAACACGGAATTTGTCCCTGCAAACCTCGACCTCTCCGGGGCTGAGGCCGAGTTGTTTGGTGAGCTGGGTTGGGATTGCACGCTCTCGGATGTGCTGAGCAAGGTATGGCAGGGGCATGATTGCGTCGTCATCGACTGTCCGCCAAGCTTGGGGCTGCTGACCATGAACGCCCTTGTCGCGGCCCATCTGGTGATCGTGCCGGTCCAGTCGGAATACCTGGCCATGCGGGGGCTCAAGCAATTGATGCAGATCATCGACAAAGTGAGGCGCAAGCGGAATCCGGAGCTCATCTACCGCGTCTTGCGCACGATGAGCGATCCCCGGACGTTGCATTCCCGAGAGGTCAATGACGAGCTCGAGCACGTGTTGGGGGCGGAGATCGTGTTCGACACCGTGATCAAACGGACGATCCGCTTCCCCGATTCGACATTGGATGGGCGCCCGTTGATGCTGTTTGAACCTGAATCGGAGGGGTCCCAAGGCTATCGCGAATTGACGAAGGAGGTTCTGGCTCATGTCCAATCGGCCACGGCCCTCGCTTAAAGGGCGAGGTTCCGAGATCTTTTTTCCGAGAGACGACGACGCGGACGAGACCGAGGCGTCGGCGTCACCGTCGACCAGTGACGCCAAGGATTCACAGACGGCGGTGATGCCCGACAATATGGGGGGCGATCCGCACTACTCGGGAGAGATGAAGAAGCTGACCTTCAACCTGCCGCTGGAGCTGTCCTTCGCCCTCGAAGAGATCCAATTGAACCTGCGGCGGGCGACCCGCTCCGGCGTGACCAAGACCGAGATCGTCCAAGCCGCGCTGGAGCGGACCCTGCGGGAGTTTCAGGAGGAGGGCGTCGACAGCCAGCTCTTGACCGACCTGGGGCTCGAAGTGACCCATTCGCGCGACTAGCGGCGCCTCTGGCGCGGCTTGACCGGGGCTGCCCGCCGAGTTTGACGACGATCGCTGCCGTGCGGGCATACTCGAACCTGATGGGTCCGGACGGAGGTCGCCCGAACGGCGATCGCTCCGCAAGGATCCGCTGGAAGGCCACAGGCCCAAGGGGATACCTGGGCAGCTGGGCCACCGGAAGGAGCCGAGGTGCCTGTGGCCACAGCCGCGCGGCGGCCAATTCCTGAAGCGGTCCCTCAAGATGGCTGTCGCGCTTGGCGCAGCTCCGCGCGATAGTCGATCACGGCCGATTCGCCGTAGAGGGGCACGCCCGTCTGCAGGAGGACCATCACGGGGCCGTCCTCGGCCCAGTGGGTGTCCAGCAACCGATCCGGGGTCAACGCGAAGAGCTTCGTGTCGGTCTGGTACTTCGCGTCGATCTCGCGCGCGATGCGGACGGCGCGTCCCCGGATGGCGTTCGGATACCGACTGACGAGCAACAGGTTGACCGCCGGGCTTCGCGCGATCTGGCGGCTGCTCTCCAACGGGCCGCCCACGAGCAGCGCGTCGAGTTCTCGCCGCAGCTCGGCGAGAAACCGGGTGCGAATCTCGGATTGGATCTCATGATACTGCCAGAGGTTCCGCATCGACGCGCCTCCTCATTCCCCGCTCCACCCTAGCCGCTCAACCGCAGACCCGGCAAGTCAGTCGATCACATCGGGCCAAATGGAGGAACGCGGCAGGACGCGTCCTGCGTCGAGGCCCGTCTGAACCGGGCCCCACGGCGCCCTGCGTCCGTGCCCGCTGTCGAGGGCTCCCTTGCTTCGGACGGGCAATCTTGCGAGGGCATGACGGGGTTGGACGTACGTGCTACGGGCGGGGCCTCGGATGGCAGCCTGCATCAGGTGGAGGGTGCGTCGCCGGAGTCTCGCTGAGGTCTCACACGTCGATCGGGGCCTGTCGGCGGTTCTCCTCGAGGACCTCGTCCGGGATGAGCCAACGCGCGGGCAGGATCAGGACGGTGAGGACCACGGCGTCGTCCAGTTGCCCGAGCAGCGGGATCCAGTCGGGGAGGAAGTCAAACGGCAGCACGAGGTAGCCCACGGCCAGCGCCAAGAGCAGCTTGGCCGATCGGGGCGTGCGCGGATCGCGGAGCGCGCGCCGGTGCACGTGGAGTTCACGCTGCATGCGTTGCTTCAGCTTGCCCAACGGTTTCGCCATGGCGCGGCCATGCTAACAGCCGAGGGACAGCCGGGCATCATGACAGCGTTGCCTCGCATCGCCGCGGCAGGACGGACCTGGTTCGCCGGGGCGGCGCTCTTTGAGCTCCCGTGTTCGCCCGAGGCGATCGCGATCAGATCCTCGTGGAGGATGGCCGGTTCGCGGGGGGCGCCCCGGTCCATACCTAAGGCCGCTCAGAGCTTGAGCCGTCTGGATGCCCACGACCTCGAGGGTGACTCACGGGTTCTGTCGAATGGTGAGGCAGCCTAGTCGCGCTGAACGTTACCTGAGACCGGCATTCATACGCCTCCATTGGCCAACAAGCACGGCACGTTCGCCACGGTGTCATTGGATGGAGCTCTCAATTTGATCCTGGCAACGCCTCATTGGGATACCCTTTCATCTAGTGTCTCACGTATTGCGAGAGCGCTTATTCGCCATGATTGATTCATCGGTTCTTTTCCATCGAATTCTGGAATTGAGTGGATCCAATAGTCCATAAAGTCACTCCATTTTCACTTTACGTCCATTCGTTTTGGACTGTCTTACGCATTTAATCTCAGATGCAGCGCTGCCGCACCTTGCGGAACCGCCCAGGATCGACGAGGTGCGCCATGATCCGCGTTCATACGCCAAAGACGTCAGAAAGGAGCGTCGCTTATGCTGCGCCGTCTATCCGTCGTTTTGGGAACGGTCCTCGGGCTTGCCGTTGCGCTCACGCTTCCCACAACCGCGTTCGCCCAGGGGCTCGATCTGAGCTTCTCGTCGGCCATCTGGGCACAACAGGTGGACGAATTCCAGACTCGGTCAATGGAGATCGACGTCAAGCCCGGAAGCGACCCGAACCCGGTCAACTGCAAACAGTTGGGGCGGCGACATTCGCCCCGAGGCGTCATCGCCGTCGCCATCCTGAGTGACGTGTCCCAGTCGCCCTCCTTCGAGCCGGCGACGCGGGACCTGGATCCGAGTTCGGCCGTGCTGTCGACCGGTCTCTCCACGGCCACCGAGTCCGGCGAGGCCCATGGTCGGATCCACAACGCGGGGGACCTCAACGGCGATGCGCTCAGTGACCTGGTGCTGCATTTCCGCACCGTCGACCTCTTCGATGACGAACGGAACAACTGCAGCGAGACGGATCTCACACTGACCGTGGAGACCGCGGACGCAAGCCTGAAGCTCATCGGCAACCGCGGAGACCGGACGGTCGTGCCCACGCCGGTCGGCAACGGGCCCCCGGGGGCGCTCAACGTCGAGCAGATGAGTTTGGCCATGGGCCCCCACGGCTTGAACCTGACCGTTCAGGGCCAAGCGGTCGAGGGCGTGCGGCTTCAGGTCCATTCGCTCTCCGGACGCCCAATCTTCGACAGCGGCTTCGTATCCGGAAATTCCCTGCGATGGGGCCTGCTCGATCGTCAAGGCCAGGCGATCGCCAACGGCGTCTATCTGTCCGTTGCGACCGTTCAGGGCCCCGATGGGGAGACCGCCCGCGAGGTGCGAAAGGTCGTCATCCTGCGCTGATCCGGACGGAGTCGGTTGCGCGAATGGTGAAGCCAACCGGGGAGAGCCCCTTTGGGGCAGTCGGACGGGGCTCTCCCTTCAAGGGCAGCGCGACTTGCGCCAGGCGCCTGGCGAGCGACATCCCCATCGAACGTTCACCGATCCGCTCAATTTCGCGCGTCGACACCGCCGAAAGGGCACTCGTGTCAGCTGGTCGGCCCAAAGAACGCGCGCACCGGTCACCGACGTGTCGGCCGCAAACCGGGCCACGACACGTCCATGGCGGAGGTTGTCGGGATCAAGGCAATCGCGATCGTAGGCGATAAGCGCGTACGTCCGAGTAGCTGTCTTGACTTAACGATTGAAAATCATTATCACGACGATAATCGGCTCAAAGGGGGCATCCATCATGCGGAGCAAGACCTTCGTCGGTTGGGTCGGGGCGGTCGCCCTTGTCGTGGCCGCCTTCTCGAGCGTGGCGCTGCTGAGCCATGAGGACGACGGGACGTACACCGATGAGCCGTGGTCCACGCCCTATTTTGACCACTACAACACGGTCCAGGACGTGCGCGAGGCCGGCTACGTGAAGGCCGAGCCGACTTGCGTGCCGGGCATGGGCTTCCACTACGTCAAGCCCGAGGAGATGGAGGCTTGGAGCGCCGGCGAGCAAGGCGGCGCCCAAATCCTGCTCTACGATCGGGATGGCTTTCTCGTCGGCGTGGAGTACGCCTTCACCGCCCCGAGCTTGGACGCCCCACCGATCCCCGGCATGGAGGGCCCCATGGAGGGCCACACCGAGGCTATGCCGATCCACTACGAGCAGCATATCTACTTTTCCAAGCCCGAGTGTTAGGCTCATCGGGCCGCACGCCGCATCGATGACGCATCTGGCGTGACCTCGGCTCCCGTACCTTGACTTCCGTTCGACCACGACCTCCGAACGCGGGATCGCCCTCTGCATAGCTTCCTGCTGAGGAAACCGCCCATCTGCAGGAGAGGGGTGTCCAGCATGAGCGCCCATTGGCAGACCTCGGGGATCTACGGCGAGCGAACGTTCCTGGCGCCCATGGCCACGAAGCCGTTCCTGATGGAGCGGGAGGAGGTCGCCGTGGCCGTGCCGGTGCCCGAGCGACTCGGGCAACCCACGCGCTATCCGATGAGCTTCGCGGCCGTCTGCGATGAGGCCCGTCAGGCCTATCGACTGATCCGGTCCGACTGCGTGGCGAGGCGTGAGTCACCAGCGACAAGGCCTTCACCGTCGCCTTCGACAGTGGCGCCACGGCAAGATCGTCGGGATGCGAGGCTCGAAGTCGGTTCAAGAAGGCTGGCATCGCCATAGGTGCCTTGACCATCTGCTGATCGGAAGGAGGAGCACATGCGTTCAAGCGACCGACAAACCGTGTCGAGGCGGCACTTTCTCCGACAGCTTGCGCGGGCCACAGCCGCCGGCAGCGGACTATCCTTCGTCCATCCCTTTGCCGGATCCGCCCCATCCGTGACGGCCGCATCGGCCAAGCACGTCCTGGTTCTTGGAGCGGGGCTCTCTGGCCTGGCCGCCGCTTGGGAGCTTGAGGCGGCGGGTCGCGAGGTGACCGTGCTCGAGGCGCGATCTCGACCGGGCGGCCGGGTCTTCACGCTTCGACAGGCCTTTGCGGAGGACCTCCACGCGGAGGCCGGCGCGGTGGCATTCTCCGAGACTTACACCCAAGCCAACCGACTCGTCGACGAGCTCGGACTGGAGCGTGCCGAGTGGGCGATGCCCGATCTCAACCCGCTTTATCACTTGAGGGGCCGGCGGTTTTCAGCCGGGCCCGATCAGCAGCCAGAGTGGCCTTACGACCTCACGGCCAGAGAGCAGAATCTCGGTCCGATGGGGATTATGAAGCGCTACATCATCGATCCCTTACCGCCCGAGATCAGCAACCCGGATCGGTGGGACGAGGCTCCCCTGGCTGACCTGGATGATCTTTCTTTGGCCGGATTCATGCGCCATCAAGGCGCCAGCGAGGGCGCGATCGAGCTGATCGCCGACACCCAGTTCTTCGGCCCCCGGATCGACAACGTCTCCATGCTCGCCTTGGCCTTGGCCGAGTTCGGGCTCTTCTTTGCGGGGAGGCCGTTCGTCCTCGCGGGCGGCAACGACCGCCTTCCCACCGCGATGGCGGGGCGCCTGAGTCGGGCTATCGAGTACGGCGTCGAGGTCACCGAGGTTCGGCAGGCCAACTCGGGCGTGGAAGTGCAGGCCCTGC
>JAHEOA010000261.1 GCA_018609825.1 Candidatus Bipolaricaulota bacterium
CCGCATCGCCCTGGCGGCCAACTACGTGGCGCTCTACGTCACGGCGTCAGGGGCTGAGCGCCTTCGTCGCGCGTGTCGACACGCGACCGCACGCTCGCGGAAACCTCGCAAGCCCAATGCCTAGCCCGCCTCCTCGGATGCCACGACCCGCCGATACGCGCGATAGATCGGCCGGCCCATCCAGTCGCGTCGTTCCGCGATCCGATCGAGCCGCTCCAGCGCCTCCGCTTGGCTGAGCCGGCCCCGCTTCCAGAGCGCGTGGACGACGACCGCGCCCAGGCCCAGGTCAAACCCGTATTTATTAGCGTACGCCTGCATCTGATGCATCGCGTCGACGTCGTCCGAGATCAAGGCGGCGACGTCAGGGGCTTGAGCCAGCACGACGCAGGAGGCCTCGCCCGCGTCGATCTTCGACGTCCGGAGCGGCTCGACCTCGGCCTGCTCAACGGTCCGTTGGTCCAGGTCGTCCAGCCGGGCCAGAACGTCGGTCGCGGCCCGACCGTCCGCGTCGTCAAACGCGCTCATCTGTTGGAGTTCGTCTCGGACGACGTTGGAGATGATCACGCGGAACTCGACCAGCGTCCGATCGAGGAGGTCGCCGTGGACGAGAGAGACGAGACTGGAGGTGTCCAGCACCAGCCTAGGCGAGCTTGCGGGCAAGCGCCTCCCCCTGCTCGATGAGGTCCTTGGACGCCCTCACGGCCTGGGCGTCCTCCGTGCCGATCAGCAGGCCCAGCTTCTCAAACGGGATCCGATCCTGAAGGTAGAGATCCACAACTTTCTCTTTGAAATCCGGATCCTCGCCCAGCTGGTCCAGATAGGCCTTGACGGCCTGCTTCATCAGCTCGGTCCGGTCCATGTGCTCGATCGCGGCGGCGACGTCCATCTCTTCCAGCAGGTCCTCCGGAAAGCGCGTCGAGATCCGCTTGGTCGCCATGGCGATCTCCTCCAGACGGTGTATGCACATTGGGCACACACGTTCGTACGGTATCGCTCCTCGGGGAGGCGTGCAAGGAGGACGGCTCGGAGCGCCCAGCCCAGGCCGACGGACGCGTTAGGCCCCGAGCCCCAACGCCTGCCGGGCCGCCTCGGGGCTGTCGACCGTCAAGCCCAGCTCGACCTCGTTCCTCCCGCGCCAACGCCTCGCGATCGAATGCCACGTAGACGCACCCACATAGCCCGTCCTCCCGGAACGCGATCGCGGCGTCGTCACGGAAGAGCCGACGGTCCAGTCGCCCGTCACAGCGCGGGCAGGGAGCCCCTGACTTCGCCAGCTCGCGGGCGATGTCCAGATAGCGCCTGCGCCCCTCGGACGTCGAGAGGTTGTAGCCGCGGTCCCAGCTTCCCCTCGATCTCCGACCCTGCTTGGGCGGGTCCTGGATCGGTTTGCCCTTGAGCAGTCGAACGAGCGCCGCCCAGCAGGCCGCATACGCCGCACGTCGGCCGCGGCGCCACGCCCGACGGACGCAGTCGACGAGTTCGACGCCGCGGCGGTTCAGCTCCGCCGCGATCGCCCGATACTCGGCCAGCGGCCGGCCCGTTACCCAGTTGGACAGCACGCCGGCGATCACGTCGCTCGTCGCCCGATCGGCGCCGAGCCGCCAGGCGCCCGTCCGGACTCGCTCCATGGCGTAACGCCAGTAGCGGGCTCCCTTCACCAGGACGACGTGGCCCGGCAGTCGGTCAAGTGCCGCTTGGCGCTCCTGGACACCGTTGGGTTGGGTGCGTTGGAGGGCCTTTGGGGACACCTGGGTGTCCTTCAAGGCTGTGTTGCCGTTGGACGTCCCGTACTTAAGGGGGTGACACTTCTGGCGAAATCGCCCATCGCTTGGCTTTCGCCAGTTGAGGCGGTATCGGGAGTGGCGGCCGCGGCCGCTCCGTTGTTCTTCGAGGAACAGCAGGTTGACCCGCTGCAGGAACCTCACAACGCCATAGACCGTCTTGCGGCTGAAGCCGGTCCGCGCGCTCACCGCCCGCGCGTCGAGCTCCAACCGCCCGTCATGGTCCGAATGGCGATAGAGATCGAGGAAGACCTCAAGCGCTGATTTGCCCTGCTGACGCTGAATAACCCGGGGAATCTCGGTGGGGTCGGAGTTGACACACTCCCCCCATCCGGTGTATGCTGGGAATTGCACTGTTACCAGCACCACCGACGGCGGGCTCCTGTTGGCGCAGGAGCTCTTTTCTTTTCTGGTCCGCTAAATCACGTCAAACGCCGTTCGTGGTGCGTCTCACCTCCGCGGTAAGCTCCGAGTGTAGCACAGGTCACGTTCGCGGCGGAATCCCATTCGTCACCCGTGGGCCCAAGCTTGATCGGTGCCTTGCCCTCGACGGCCGTCGCCCGACGGTCGGCTGGGGCGAAGGGGGCCTCCAGCTAGGGGCAAGCGTCCTTGTCGCGACGGCTCGATTCGGTGAGCGTCGCGGTCGTCCAGCACGGACAGGCCTGGACATGTCCGGTAGCATCCCATCGTGAAGCGGAATGCCAGCCTGACCGAAGCTGGGGCAGGACGTCAAAGGGATAGCGCACGCTTGCTACGTCCCGTTGGGGTCTCGTTCAGGAGCGGCAATGGGATTATCTGACGATCGCTGGGTCGGCACCGGCGAGCTGGTTGTGGACGTCGAGATCGCCGAGGATCCTGCGAAATATGCCGGTCCCAACGACATGGTCCGAGAGGTCGTGGCGGAACGACTGGACGCCGATCACCGGGAGAGCGCCGTCATCGTCGACGATCTGCCCACGTCCTTCGAGGCCCCCCAACGGACCCACGACGGGTTGGCCTACGCAGCCTCACTTCGGGGGCGCGTGCAGACGACGCCGATCGCGGACGTCCAAGACCTCGAGGAGAACGACGCCGCGCGACGCGCGCGTGCCCGATTCAAAGCGAGCGAACCGGTCATGACGCGCTGGTTGGAAGGGGATCGGCGGATCCGGCAAGCCCGAGTGACGATCCGACCGGGGGAGGTGCGCCGGGAATCCCGGTAACGGTTCAGCATGCGCACGATCGGCATCGTGGCCCTGGCGTTGAGCCTCGTTGGGGGGGGGCAGGCCTGGCCCGTGACGGACCCACCTGCCCAACCCGCGCGCCGGGCGTTCCGACGGGCGTCTTCACCGGGATGCTGGTTCTGTGCGTGGCCGCGGCGGCGGCGTTGATCGCGCTGCGGCTGTAAGTCCGACGAATGGATGTTCCGAACGGATGCGGTTGTTGGAGGGGTCACCGAAATTCCACCCGGTTTCCATGTTCTAGGCACTCGATCCGGGCGTAACATGCGGGCAACTTGCTAGATAGCGAACCTCCTTTGCCTCAATCCGGTACCGCCGCAAGAGGATGAGACGCCAGGGGCTCACGATGAGCCCCTGGCGAATTCGCTTTGGGGCCCCATCCTGCTCGGCTCGTTCAGGTTGAAGAACGCCGCTGCGCTGCATCCCCGGTCGAGGAGAGGATGTCCCGTCATTGGGGGGCTCGGTCGCTAGCTAAAGACGACGAGGGCGACGATCAGGCTGAGCAGGACGATCCCGAGGCTGCCCCACGGCTCGCGGTTGTGAGGTCGATCTCGGCGGTGCTGATAGCGAACCCATTCGCGGGTCATGGCGGCTCTCCTTTCCGTGATGGAGGCCAAGGCCTCAGGGATGTAGCTGGTCATCCACACGACGTCCCATTGCTTGGACCGCAATGGGTATCGGATGGGTTCTCCAATTGGGCTTGTCGATGTCGCCCGCTCCATGATCTTGGGGAACGGGCTGAGTGGGAATCCCACGATTCTCCCGCGGCACAGACACGCGTGCGGCATCCCGATAGCATGGTCATGTGGACCCGGACCCCGGCCTGACCGAATCGGACGCCAAGCGGCACATGATCGCGGAGATGCACGAGGATCACGGCGCGACGATCGCCGCGTATCCGCTTTTGCGGTGGGAGTTCGGTCTATTGTACCGGGATGTGGACGAGCTGCCCATGTCTCGGTTCCGGACCTGGCTGACGAGCATCGAACGGGTCGTCCGGGACATCGAGAGGGGCGGATCGCCCAAGCCCTGTTGGGCGTGCGGGCGGCGACATGCGGGCGTCGTCTGCCCGTGGGCGACCGGTTAGTTCTCGGGCGAGGGGGTTAGCGTCCTTCCCTGGACGTCGGATCGATCTCCAGGATCCGGTCGACGCGGAAGACGCGCTCGGCCCGGCGCGCGTGGCAGTAGGCGCGCACGCCCGGGAACGTCCGGCCCTGATAGGCCATCTCGCCGACCTCCCGAATCGTCAGCCGCCGGCGCGAGCGCTCGTCGGAGGCCTTCAGATAGACGATCTCCACGTCTTGACCGCACGCCGACGCCTTGCGCAGCCGGGCCAGCTTGTCGTCAAGCGGCATCGCCCGTTCGGAACGCGCGTATTGGTGCTCGGTCATGAAGCGGACCACGCGCTTATCCAGCCGAATGTGGCCCGGTTTGACCGGCTGCTTGAGCACGAGGCCCGCGAGTGATGTGCAGCGGCTCAGCGCGACGTAGGCCTGCCCGTGGGCGAAGGTGCCGCGCTCGAAGTCGACGATCGCCCGGTCGAAGGTCTTGCCCTGGGACTTATGAATGGTGATCGCCCAGGCCAGGATGAGCGGAAATTGAGTGAAAGACCCGACCGGCTCCGCCTCGATCCGTTGGGTGTCGGCGTCGACGGCGTACTCGTACATCTCCCAGGTGTGAGGCGCGACGTCGACGACGTTCCCGTCCTCCAGCTCGACCGCGACCCGCCAGTCGCCGTCGGCCGTGCCGACGCCGTCGGCCGCGCCGACGCTGTCGGCATCTTTCGCAATATCGGTCACCACGCCGAGC